>CAZWIQ010000031.1:0-12598 GCA_964634375.1 Microcaldota archaeon | reverse complement strand
GGGCTGATTCATCCGTTGCTTGAACGCAACGGATTTCTCAGCCAAAGCGATTAAAGATAAACGACGTTGACGCAAACATCCTCGAGTACGACGGAAACACCGGAAAATACTCATTATACAAGTCTAAATACGGGTTTTTGAGTGAGGAAAACGTCGGCGTGCTCAACTTGACTCCCGGAATAAACAAAATCAACGTTAGTTCCGACGACTCCAGCGCGGAATACGCGCAACGCGCGGAAGTCATGGTTAGCGCTTTTGACGACGAAGACGGCGACTTTATTCCCACGAACGGAAATTACGAAGCGAGCTACTACCCGTGCGTCAACGAAACACTGAATTTCTGCGACGACAACTGCCCCACAACCAACAACACCAACCAAACGGATTCCGACGCCGACGGAATCGGAGACGCTTGCGACGAAATTGCGAGTCCTCCCGAGTCGTGCGGCAACGGCGTATGTGATTCCGGAGAAACTAACGAAAGCTGCGTTCAGGATTGCGGTTTTGTTTTTACGTTTTGGCCGATGTACGTGAGCAAGGGCTTTACTAACCTCACTCTTTTAGACGAAATGATGGACACGGGAATGACTTTCGCGGGAATATACGTAAGGCCGATGAGCAAAACAACACAAGATTTAGCGGCAATCAAATCCAAGTATAAAATAGCCCAGGAAATTAGCGCGGGGGGTTACAAGTGGGACGGGCTCGTTGAACTGGTTTACGGCAAGGACGATTCGAAGTTTCTTAACGCGTCTTGCTTAAACACGACTAAATGCGAGTACTGGAATTCAACCAGCGTTTCAATAGACCCTTCGTACACCGGAGTATTGTGGGAAAACACGTTGAACAACACGTATAACGTGACGAAAACCGTGAATCCGGATTTGGTTTTATTCGACATTGAATTATGGCGCCCGGGAAGCGACGTTGAATGGTATTTTAACGGCGGAGACCCGGGAGAGAACTGCAATTGCTTGATTGTTAAAAACGGAATCGGTTACGCCGCGTACCGCGCAAATTGGACTCAGCGCGGACTGGATTTGAAAAACGAAGTCAAACGCGCCAACCCGTTTGCGCCAGCAAGCTTTTACGCGGAGATTCCGAAAAACGGGGTAAAGTACAGCCCCCTATACGACGGCAGTTACTACGCTGGTAAAGACGGGGCCATGGCCAGCGGAACCGGAGACTTTTGTTCGCCTTCACTATACGTTTTGCCGAATTTGGAAGCGCTTGAAAAAAACATTCAAAGCATGAATCTTTCAAACGCGATTCCGTGGACTAGTTTCGACTACTACAGCGCGTACAGCTCGTATAAAGGAAATATTTTGTTTGACGCGAGCGTAAGCAGGGAAGCAGGCAGAATGCTGAGGAAAGCAAGCGCCAGAGGATTCATAGTTTATCCGAACGCTAAGGATTCGAGCTCAGTGGGTTACTGGACGAATAACGCCAGGGAAATGATTGCGGGCTTCAAGGAAGGCTTGTCTTACGTTGAAAAAAATAAATTGCAGAACCCTGATTTCGAGGCGTTTGGAACACGAGCTAAAAAAGCGTATTACCCTAGCGGAGAAAGTTACCTCGTAGGATTACAGTTTTTCCCGGTTTTCTGGAATTGGACAGACACCAACTCAAGCTACAAGTATAACAACGTGAGTTTTGCTGACTTGGTTAATGACAGCGTTACTGAAAGCGTTTCCGGTCTTTACTCCTGGAAGCACACGCGGTACGCGGACGAGGGAAACAGAACGATTTACTCCAGGAATTTTACGATTGACGCCGGCGAGTCCGGGGACTACGCGTTTTCCGTTTCGTCGAAGGCGTCCGTTGATTCCGACAACGGGACAATCAATTTTTACTTGGTTGATTCCAGCGATCCCAGCCGGCAAACCAAGTTTGGAGAAACGACTTTCGCGCGTTCTTGGAGTAAATTCGAGGGCAACGCGATGATTAGCCCCGGCGAGTACACAATAAAAATTTTGGTTGAAGACAAAACCGGGCAAAGAACGGACGTGTTTTTCGATAACGCGTCTTTGTCTGCGGCGCCTTCTCCAAGCCCGTCGCCTTCCGCTTCCCCCAACCCGTCGCCAAGCGAAAACCCGCCGGGTTCGCCCCAGTATTCGCCGGACGTTTCCCTCACAATCGCCACTTGCCCTATCGACTTAGTGTTTTCCAGCGAGGCAACAGTAAAAGCCTTGCTCGTAATCAAAGGCACGCCCACGTGCCCGGACGACAAGACAATATGGAACGTTTACGTTACCCGCCCCGGCGGAGAAAAACAATTGGAAAACCCGCTTCCGCCGTCGTCTTGCTCGCAAGGCACGACCGCGTTCAAATTGAAGGCGGAAGCGTACGGCGCCTACACCGTCGAAATAACCGCGAACACCACCGCGCTGCAACCCGAACAACGAGTCGGACTGCTTTCATCCCCAACCTGCAACTTCCGCGTCTCCACCAAACCGCCTTCACGCTTCCCAGACATACACTTACTCGTCATCATAACAACCGCCACCGCAGTACTCGCTTTCCTTTCCCGTTACTCAAAAAAACAAAACAAAACCAACGCAAACTGAAAAACGGTTTTCAAGTCAGCCGCGCTCACTACCGCTTACGCGCCTTCCACCGCCAGCCACGCAAGTTCCCCGACGTAAACCTGCTCGCCATAACGCTTTCGGCCGCAAGCGTATTCTTTTTCATGGCGCGCCACCCGAAAAAAAGGAAACCGTGATTCAAAACCTTTAAACCGACGCGCCGCCTAAAACAAGTCGCCATGACGAAACGCCGTTTCAAGCTCGTCGCAACCGGCGGCACGTTCGACCGCTTACACAAAGGACACGAAGCCCTCCTAGCCAAAGCCTTTCAGGTTTCCGACCGGGTTTTGATTGGGTTAACCGTCCAGCAAATGACGCGAAAAAAGAATTACGCGCCGGCAGTGCAGCCGTTCACTGCGCGCAAGCGCTGCCTTGAAGAATTCCTGAAACGCCGCGGCTGGCTCAAACGCGCGATTATTTACGAGTTGCAGGACGTCGTCGGACCCACTCTTCAGGAAGGATACGAAGCAATCGTCACGACGAGCGAGACGCTGGGCGGAGCGCGCTTAATCAACCGCGCCAGGCGCGAACGCGGCTTGCCGCCGCTGCGAATCGTTTTGTGCCCGCTAGTTTTAAGCGAAGACCGAAAACACATTTCTTCGACGCGCATGCGCGGAGGAGAAGAAGACCGACGCGGATTCCTTTACCGCTCGCTCTTCCGCAAAACGCTGCGCGCATCACGCGCCCTCCACGCTTTCGCGAAACACCCTTTTGGAACGCTTTACCCGAACGCTAAGAGAGCCGGGCGTGCCATCCGCCTCTACAAACCCACGAAAATCATTTTGGTGGGAGACGTCGTAGCGCGCACGCTCGATTACTTGGATGCCGACGCCCTCGTTTTCGACGAGAAAACGCGCCGCGGGGACACGCCGCTTCCAGTGCAATCCGTGAAAGGACGCGAAATCGTTTGCCGCAACCCCGCGGGCGTCATAACGCGCGGAATGGCGCACGCAATCGAACGCGCCGTGCAACGTTCCGCGGACAAAACGTTCGTGCGCGTCGCAGGCGAAGAAGATTTTGCTTTCGTGCCAGCCGTCATTTACGCTCCGCTGCGAAGCGTCGTAGCTTACGGCCAACCCGGGCGCGGCGTAGTAGTCTGCAAAGTCGACGAGCGCGAGAAGCACCGCCTCGCCGAATTCGTGAAACGATTGCGCTAGAACGCAAGCCGTAATTCACCGGAAGCGAACCCGCAAAGCACTTTTTAATCCGAATACTGTTAGCTCCTGCTCGCTCCGCAGGCTAACGAAACAATTAAAAAGCATAGGCGGTAAACATATGTTTGAAGAATACGGCGAGTTCGAGGTTTATCCGAAGTGGCGCGGCGCGCCGTTGATTCCCAGCGATTCGGCGGATTGCGAACTGGCGCGCTTGAACATGGATTTGCGCGACGTCAAACCGGTTCTCGAAGAAGGAACTGAAACGCAGGAACGCCGCGCGGAAGGCGTAATCGAAAAAACTCTTGCAAAGAAAAATTGTTCGATAAAGGTCGTCGTCGTTGAATCTTTTAGTCGGGCGTTGAAGGAGGCTTGCTGGCTGATAGTGCACGTTGGAAGCGTAAAACGCTGAACACCGGAAAAAGACAACTCTGAAAATGGTGAAAGAACAGCAAATGAAAGCAAAAATCACGGACGCGGGCTTGAAGTGCAAGTGCGGACGCGAAGCTAAGCCAGCGAAGCTCAGTTTTCAAGGCGAAGCAATCGACGGGTGGCAATGCGTTTGCGGCGAGAAATACCACGACCCGGAGCAAGCGCAAAGAATTCTCGCGCTCAACAAACTAAGGCATCAAAGCGTGAGCGTCAAACTTGGGAGAATGAAAAGCAACCTGTTTCTGCGCATTCCGACGGCCGTAAGTGAACTTCTCGCGCTCAAGCAAGGAGAAACCGTCAGCCTCCGCGTCAAAGGGCTCAAAGACTTCGAAGTCAACTGCTGAACGAATTTGGCGATGAACATGAATAAAGAATCCGATGGTGAAAGGGCGGTTCGTACAGCGCTCGAACACTTGGGAATAAAATTCGAGCAAGAAAAAGAAATAAGTTTTCTTGAAGACGATTCGAAAGGCGTCCGCCGGGCTGACTTCTTTCTACCGCAGTACAACACATACATGGAATATTTGGGCGGTTGGGATACCCCAAACCCACAAGAAAGAGTCGAAGAAAGAAAAAGATATGAGGAAAAGAAGCAGGCATACGAATCGAACGGAATCCGCTGTATCTGGATATACCCTAATCAGCTAAACTTCGTTTCAAAAAGAATTAAAGATGAGTTGGATAAATTCGGTTTCGCGACAAAACCGCTGAAAATTTACGAGGAACCGCTAATAATAGCGGCGGCGGTTGGCTTAGCGGCAATCGTCATAACAATTGTCTTGCTTCCGATAGCAATCCTGCCCTCCGCAATAATTTACGCGGTTGTACTTTACTACTTAAATTTAAAAAAATGCCCGAACTGCAAGCGCGTATTCGGAAAAGAACACGTAAGAACTGAATTCGTGAAAATAGAACGGCGGCCGTGGCGATACCGGATTGAAAACCGATACCTTTACTCCGACGGAACACACAAGAATAGCACGTTCAGCAACGAGAGAACTCGAATAGAGAGAATAAAGATTTTCAAGCACGTAAAAGAATGTAAGTTTTGCCGATTTAAATGGACTGAAAGCGGAGAAGAAAACCTAGACTACGAAACTCGCCCGCAAACGGTTTATGAGCACCGAACCAAGTACAGAAACCCGAACAGAAGACGAAGATAGATTTCGACTGCTGGCGCTTAGTTCACCGGAACCGGACCTCCGAAACTTTATTATTAATCACGCCCATGATTTACTGCTCTTTCGAAGTAAAGCGGCGAAAATGCGCCAAAGGCGCTCCTGCTGCGGAGGGGAAAGAGAATGGCTAAAGAAAAAGACGAAAAAACCGACGGCGAAACTGCTTCGTGCGAAGCTCTTGCCGAAACGACGGAAACAACCAGCGAAAAAACCGCTGCGAATTCTGGGAAAACCAAGAAGAAAGTTTCCTGCATACGCGAGTTGCCGGGCATAGGAGACAGCGTAGCCAAAAAATTCGAAGACGCGGGCTACGACACGCTGGAAAGCATCGCGTACAGCTTGGCCAGCGAGTTATGCGAAATCGCTAGCGTAAGCGAAGGCAGCGCGAACAAGGCGATTCAAGCCGCCAAGGACGCGCTTGAAATGGGTTTCGAGACGGGAAACGAAGTGTTCGAACGCCGCAAGAAAATCGAGCGCGTCACTACGGGCTCGAAAGAGCTCGACGCGTTATTGGGAAGCGGAATTGAAACCGAAGCGATTACGGAGTGCTTCGGCAAATTCGGGAGCGGCAAATGCGTTTGTGGCGATACGCCAGTTGCTTACCTCAACGACGAACAGTTTCATTTGGAGCCAATAAGCGCGGTTTACGAAAAATACAAAGCGGCGCACGGCGAAACACCGTTTGAAGACGGCTTCGTTGTACAAGGAGCGCCGGTCAGCGTATTCGCCTTCAACGATAATGGCGTTTCGATAGAACGCGCGAGCGCAATATACAAAGGAACCGCGGCGCAATTGGTTGAATTCGAAACCGAACGCGGGAGAACAGTCAAAACCACCCTTCCGCACCAATTACTAATATTCACGGAAAACGGTTTGACTTGGAAGCAAGCGGGAGAACTACAAATTGGAAATTACGTCGCCGCACCGAAAACGCTTCCAGAAACGAATAACCAAAACACGTTAACGGAAGACGACGCCTATTTTCTCGGTTTGTTCGCGGCGGAAGGAACGCCAAACCCGCTTTCAATTACAACCACTGAAGAAACTGTTGTGGCGTGGTTGAAAGAATACTTGCCGAAGCGCTTCGGCTTCGAACCCACAACGAGCGTCAGACAAATCGAAAACCACTTGCCAGCGCATCTGATTCTTCTAAGAAAAAATATCGTTGAAATTTTAGGAGCGCTGGCGGAAAGCAAGTCGGCTGAAAAACACGTTCCAACTACCGTGTTTACTGCAAGCCGAAAGACCAGAGAAGCATTTCTCGCTGGCTACATTGAAGGCGACGGCTGCCTTGGAACGAGCGTACAAATGGACACGAAAAGCGAACGGCTAGCAAAAGAATTATCATACCTGCTTGCAACAATAGGCGTAAGCACAACGAAAGCCACGCACACGGTCAACGGCGAGAACTACGCTCGACTATACGTTTCCGGGGTTGGCAGAAAGAAAATCGCCGCGTTACCGTTCAAATTCAAGAAGCTTGACGCGCGAATGCAGGACGGCATCTACGGATACCCGGAAGAACTTACGGCATTAGTCAGAAGCATTTACGGCGAAACTCTTGGCGGAAACCGCGGGCGCCGGCAGAAAGTGTTTGGCAAAAAAACGATTCGCGAGCAAAGCGAAACCCTTTGGGGAATTTTCAGCCAAGCACCGAAACAAAGGATTTGCGATGCGATTCTCGCGCAAACCATAAAATTCTTGCAGGATGGTGCGGCATACCTAGAAACCACGGCAGCTCAAGCCGAAACGCTAAACAGAATGAACAAAGAACAACAAATAGCGTTCCTGAACACGCTTCCGTTTGCGTTTGCAGACTTGGCAAACAAATTAAGCTTGACCAAACGCGGGGCTCAAAACTACCTGCAACGCGGCTTACCAGCAAAAAAAACGGACGCGGTCGCCCAGGCGGTAATGAACGAATTAAACGACAGGAAAATCCGCCTGCAAAAAGGAATAGAGCAACTGAAAATTATCGCCCTGCTTGACTGGGATAAAGTTGTTGCGGCAAAAACAATCGAACACAACGATGTGGTTTACGACTTCGTCGTCCCGAACGGCCACACCTTCGTGGGCGGAAACATGCCTACAATACTTCACAACACCCAGCTCGCGTTCCAATTGTGCGTGAACGCGCAGCTGCCTCGCGAAAAAGGCGGGCTCGAAGGAAGCGTCTTGTTCATTGACAGCGAAAACACTTTCCGCCCCGAGCGCATCACGCAAATCGCTAAAGCCGCGGGCTTAGACCCCGAGACGGTTCTAAAAAACATTCATTACGTCCGTTCGTACAACAGCGACCACCAAATGCTCCTCGTCGACAAGGCGGACGAAATAATCAAGAAAAACAACGTCCGCCTCGTCATCGTCGACTCGTTGACGGCGTCGTTCCGCTCTGATTACGTCGGCCGCGGAACTCTCGCCGCCCGTCAGCAGAAACTCAACAAGCACGTTCACGCCTTGCTGCGGCTAGCCGACTTGTACAACATCGCGATTTACGTGACGAACCAAGTCATGGACCGACCCGACATCTTGTTCGGCGACCCGACGGCTCCAATCGGCGGCCACGTGCTAGCGCACTCGTCGACCTATAGGGTTTACTTGCGCAGAAGCAAGGAAACGCGCAGAATCGCAAAACTCGTGGATTCGCCGAATTTGCCGGACAACGAGTGCGTTTTCACCGTGACGGAAAACGGCCTCGGCGACGCAGAGTAAACCGCGTGCGGCGGGCAACGAAAGCGTTAAAATCCAGCGCCAGCAACATTCAAGCATGCCTATAACCGCTGCAGAGAGAATGCGAGACGGAGACCTTAAACGCAACGGCTTCAAAAACGTGGAAATCAAAGACATCGGACCCGGAAACCAGCACGGCATAACGCGGGTTCGAGTGACGATACCGCATCCAGAAGCCGACGAGCGCTCGCCCAGAAAAGTCGGGGCGCTTTTACTGAACTTGGCTATAAATGCCGTGCGTGAAAGAAACCACGAATTAGGAAAACGATACGCGCCTTACCGCGTGGTTGCCACGTACAGGCGGGCGGGTGACACCCACGTGATAGTGTTCTCCGGAGAAGACGCGAGAAGCAACCTGGAAAAAAAGATAGGCGCCGCGTACAACTGGTTTAGACGCGTATTCCGAGGAGCGTGAGGATTATGAGCGCGCCCACGCCGGCGAGCCCGAGCAGGGCGCTTACGACGACCGTCACGAGGTTAATTGGAATCTTGATTCCGTAAGGCGAACCGAAAAAGTTGATGACGAGTAGCGCGACGAGCCCGAGACCCGTGTTCACGAAGATTTTCTTCACGAATTTTATGACGACTACTGCGAGCACGATTAAGATTACCGCGAGCGCCCACCACGGCAACGAAAACAAAGTCAACCCCCAAGCCACTGAAACCACCAGCCTTCAACGCAGAAAACCCGAAATTCAAAACTCAGGTTTCAACAAACTTTCTTGCCGCGCCGCGCCCGCGCGAAAGCTTCCGGCAACGCCTCGATCAAGTCGCCCGCGTTGTAGTAAACCCCTTGGCGCTTGAACAGCAAGTCGCCCGCGGCGCCGTTGATGAAAGCCGCCGCGCAAGCCGCCTCAAAAAGCGGGTTCTTCGTTGCGAGCGCCGCCGCCAACCCCGCGAGCACGTCGCCCGTTCCGCCTTTAGTCATCCCCGCGTTTCCGTTATGGTTCGCGGCGAGCCGCTTGCCGTCCGTAATGAAATCAACGCGCCCCTTAAGGAGAATCACGCAGCCGTAACGCTTCGCGCACTTGACGGCGTTCTCGGGCGTCGCGGGACAGCGAAACAACGCGCGGAACTCTTCGGCGTGCGGCGTAACTAGAACGCTGCTCGAAAACTTGCGCGGAGCGACGACGCGCAGCGCGCCCGCATCGAGAACGAACTTTTTGTCCTTGTGCTTACGCAGCAACGACTCCAAAAAACGCTTTGTTGTTGCGTCGGGCCGCAACCCCATTCCCGCGAGCACGCAATCACTCTTGTAAACCGCGTAGCCGAGGCGACCGCGGTCGACGACCATGACTTCCGCGACTTGCTTGCGCAAACCCTTCACGAGCTCGCAGTTGTAGCCGAAAGGCGAGTAAAAGAAAACGTAGTCGACGAAGCGGTTCGCGGCGCGCACCGCGAAAATCGGCGCGCCGTGGTACTCGCGCGACCCGCCGATAATCGTCACGCCGCCGTTCTGCCCTTTGTACGAGTCCGACTTCGGGCAAAACAAGCCGTTCACGACGGACGCAGTTATTTTTTGAGGCGCTGCGCGTTGCATGATGTATCACTCGATTCTACTGCTTCCGCCCTCTTTAATTATTCGGTGGACTCGGTCAGCGAAACCCTCGAGCTCGCGCTCGTGGCTCACGAGAAGCACTTGCTCCGCACCCACGGCGCCGAGAACGTCCCGCATTTTTGCGAGTTGCTCCTTGCTGAAGCCGTCCGTAGGCTCGTCGAGAACAAGCAAGTTTTCGCGCAACGACTGCGTCGTCCCCCGCACGACTTTGTTCAACGCGAGCCTGTACGCTAGCGCGAGAGCGCTTTTTTCTCCTCCGCTGAGCGCCTGCGCGTCCTGCTCGTAACCGTCCTGCGTAACAAGCGGCGCGAACGACTCGCTCGCGCGCACGGAAAGGCTTCCTTCCTCGATTAGCAGCGAAAAGAATTGCTGGAGCGCCGCGTCGAAATCGCTTTGAATCGAAGCAAGCACGCTTTGCTCGATTGAGTCAAGCGCCGCCGCGAAGCATTCGATCAGCCACGCGCGCTTCTCGCGCACGTCCTCAAGCTTCCGCCGCTTCGTGAGTTTTTCCTTGATTTTCGCGTCAAGCTCGGCGGCGCGGCGTTCGAGCGCAGCGGCTTCGCCTTCGGCTGCGCCGCGTTCGCGCGACGCGGCGCGAAGCGCCTCGTCAAAAGAGTTCTGCTCGCGCTCCGCACGAGCCAGGCTTTCGCGCAACCCCGCGCTTTTCTCGAGCTCGCGGCGGTTTGCGTTCAGTGAAGCCTCGATTCCAGGGATTTCTTTTGTTAACTCGGCGGTTCTTTGTTGGGCGTCACTTGCGCGCTCGCGCGCGTCGTTGAGCCGCGATTCCAACGCCTTGACTTTGTCTACGGCGCGCTGCGCTTCGCGGTATTCGTCGAGCGCTTCCTCGAGAGAGCGCTGCGCCGCCTCCGCTTCTTCGCGCGCCCTCGTTTTTTCTTTCAACTGGTCGCGTAGCGCGGTTTTCTTGGCTTCGAACCCCGCGTTCTTTACGGTTTGCT
Source organism: Microcaldota archaeon (assembly GCA_964634375.1). Lineage (GTDB taxonomy): Archaea > Micrarchaeota > Micrarchaeia > Norongarragalinales > Norongarragalinaceae > CAITNU01. The sequence goes on along the minus strand of CAZWIQ010000031.1, from coordinate 2,005 downwards.
CGCACGTAGGGCAGACGCCTTTCCGCTCGAGCTCCTCGTATTCGAGGAGTTTCGTGCTGACTGCGCCGCATTCGCTTGCGAGCGCGCCAGCTTTCTTCCTCAATGCTTCAAGCTCAGCTTTGATTCGGGCCTCGCTTTTCGCTGCCGGAAGCGCTTTCTTCTTGACTTCCGCGAGTTCGACTTCGTCGCCCGCGATTTGCTTGCGGAGTTTCTCGACGTCGGACGACGTCTTGGCGCGTTCAGCGCGTTTTTCGAGGAGCTGCTTCTCGAGAAGCGGGATTTCCTTGGCAATGCCTTCGACGGTTTTCGCTTGTTCGCGCAGCGACGCAAGCGCGGCCTTCGTTTCAGCGAGCTTCGCTTCAACCGAACGCGTTTTGTCGTTCAAGCCGGCGAGCTTCACCTTGGCTTCGTTCGCCCTCGCTTCCAAGTCCGCATTCTCGATTTGCAACCCCGGCAAATCCTCGGTTTCGCCTTCAATCCGCGCCTCCGCCGCCTTCAATTCGCGGGCGACGAACGCGGCGTTGTCCCTCGCCGTTCGGTAATCCTCGATTCCGAACGCCTTCCGCAGCGTCTGCATCCGCTCTTCCCCGCTCAACGAGAGAACGAGCTTCATTTCTTCTTGCGGCGTGAATACGGCGTAACGGTAAATCCACGAAGTCGCTTTCGGCGACGGCGGCTCGTTGAAACCCAGGATTTTGAGGACGGCGGAACGCATTTCGCGCGGCGCGAACTCGCTTCGCTTGCCGTCGCTCAAAATCGCAGCCGTTCCTTGTTGCACCGAATCTTTTTTTCTTTCCAGCGTCCGCTCGAACGCGTATTCTTTCCCGAGGACTTCCATTCGGAGTTTGACGCCGCCGTTTTTCGCGCCGTGCTTGAGCAAAAACTCGGAATCCAAATCGCCTAAACCGAAGAGGGCGAACTCGACGGCGTACAACAGCGTGCTCTTGCCGCAGCCTATGTCTCCTTCGAAAAGCGTGACGCCTCGCTCGAAAACGATGCGCGCCCCCGCGTAGGAACGAATGTTCTTCAATTCAAGCGATAAAAGCCTCATACGCCAATCAAACCCCGAGAATCCTGCTTGCCTCGCGGCAAAGCTTCGCCTCGTAATCGCCCTTCTTCTCCTTTGCTTCCTCGTCGCGCGGTTTGCTGAACGCGCGCAACAACTCCGCTGCGGCTCGCGAGCCGTTCTCGCGCAAGAAAACGTTTTTTGACGCGAATTGCGCCGACGCCCGGCTGAACGCGCGCTCCTCGATTTCCCCGCGGTTCGCGCCCTCTACTCGCTGCGCGGGCGCCTCGCGCGCCGTCAACTGCCCGCGGTTCAAGTAAAAAACGCGCGCCCCGCGCTCCGCGAGCGCTTCCCGCACCGCCGCGAAATCGATTTCGCCGGGCTTGCCTTCGCGCAACGCCCCGAAAACCTTGACGAGAACGATTTTTCCTTGCGCATCCGCCGCCGACGCTTTCTCCATCAACCCGCTGCCGACTTCGCCCGCGCTTTTTCCAGCGGCGTCGAACTCGATTGAAACGACGGGCGCCAACCGCAACGCCTTGAACTCAGCTTTGACTTGCCTGTCATCGATTTCGACGACGTAGTAACCCCAATCGTGCTCGGCCGCGGCTTCGAGGTCGCGGTAATCCGCGGCGAACAACGGCCCCGGAAAAACAATTTTGCCGTAACCCCGCGGGGTTTCGTCGATTTCCGCGCGTTCGTGCACGTGCCCGCCGGCATAGTAAGCGCAGCCGCGCGGGAATTGCGCTAGCGGAATGCCTTCGCTGCGCGCCAGAAAAGCGGGCTTGTGCTCGTCGATGGCGGAGTGAAAAACGAATATTTTCGTTCCGGGCGTTTTTTCGAATTCCGTCCAGTCCGCGTTCTCGAAAAACGCGGACTCGAGCCCGCGCGAGCGCGCGCAAGCGCCGGCAAGAGTAACGCCCGACGGTTCGTCGCGAACGGTTTCTGGCTTAGCTGCGTCGGCGGAATGAATTTTCGTCAAGACGCCTGCGCTCGCTA
>CAZWIQ010000030.1:0-13252 GCA_964634375.1 Microcaldota archaeon | reverse complement strand
CTCCGTTCAACCAAATAGTTTATAATAGTATATATTAGTATTGCTAAAGATTGAAGCGCGGCGTGGCGTAATGCTTATGGGGGCGGATTGTTCGGAGGAAAAAAGGAAGAAAGGAAAAAGCGAACGAAAAAGCGGACGAACGGAAAAAGTGAAAAAAAGCGGACAGCGCAGGTGTGAACAGGCGCGGCGGTGCCGAGCGCGGCGGTGCGCTTGGGAGGCGGTCGGCCATGGTTTACGAAAAAATTCGGGCGTTTCGGGAACTTGAAGCGCGCGAAATAGCCGTTGCCGGGGCTCTCACGACCGCCGCGGTTTTCATGGTAATCGGGCAAGAACACTTGGCGGCGGGCACTGCCGCGCTTGGTTTCGCGGCTCTGCTCGCCCAAAAGCCCGACATCGGGCAAGAGAAAAGCGCGCCCGTTCCGGTGTTGCGCGGCATAGTCACGCCCCGCTTCATGCCTTGAAAAAACGCGAGCGACGCATTCACTGGAAGCGAACCCTAGAAACGATTTTAAAACGCTTTCGCGTCTAATCAATACTGGAAAAAGTAATTATTCCCAAAAGCGAGTTAAGCGAATTTTACTTCGAGCGTAACTATTCCCTTCGAGATTTGTGTAAACACTTCAGGCACGACGCGAAAACTATTTTGAAGTTGTTCAACGAATACGGGGTTCCGCGCAGGAATTCGTTCGACGCGTGGAAAATTCGAAAGCTCTTGAAAGCTCCTCCGCAAATAACGAGGGATGATTTGTATCGAGAATACGCGGTTGACCGGCGGACTACTGACTGGATTGGCGCGCAACACGGGATTCCTGCGAGAACTATTAGGCGGTATTTGAAGAGGTATAATATTTTTCCTCGAATTAAGTGCCCTAAAACTGACACGAGCATTGAACGAAGTCTGGAGGGTGAGTTGGCTAAGCGAGAAATCGGGTTTTATAAGCAGCATCGCATTCCGGGCGTCGCCACCGCGGATGAAGCGTTTCCTTTCGAAAAAATCGCGGTTTTTTGCGACGGAGACTACTGGCATTCTTTGGAGCGTGCTCGTAAGAGAGATGCTTGGGTGAACGCGAAGCTTGAAGCAATGGGTTGGGTTGTTTTGAGGTTCACCGAACACCAAATAAATACTGACGTTGAAACTGTAGTCGACGAAATAATGAAGATTTTGTTGGAGAAAAGAAAGCGATGGGTGCAAGACCAAGAAAATGGAAAAAAGTCGGGCATATGAGATGGAAGTGGATTAAGAAGAAGCGCAAGAGAATGAAGCGCAAGCAGCTGCGCCGCATCGGCGAATTGTAAGGCTAATCTAATCTACGGGAATGCCGCAAATTGTTTTTGACGATTGCAAGCGTAGCGTGTAGCAGGTTGGATGAACACTAATAAATAAAGAAAACGACAGAAGGTATTTGGCGCGATATTATGCGAACACCTGCGCGTAGAGCCGAAGGGTTTGAACTCGATTACGGCAACCACGGAGTCGCTCGCGGCTTGCGGTACAAAGGCAGGACGATAACAAGCTCCGTGTTGAATGACTTGGATGCGCACTACATAGGAACGCTATCCATCATAGCTGCTAGAAGAACGGGGTTAAGCGACAAAGCGATGTTTCCGGTAATGATGGAGCCGCACAACCGGCGCGTAGCTTTGATGGAAGCGATTCAACAACTGAAGCTTAACGCGTTCGTCGATCGGCGCGGGAAAACCGTGCCGCACCCTGAACTACAGCGCGCCTTGCGCCATGCCAACAGCTTGTTGCCGCGCGTAACAGCGCGGGAAGCGCGAGACATACTTGAAACGAGCAGAACGTGGGCTGAAGAACATTTCGGCGCAGACAACGAGTACAGCCGCTTGATTCCGTTTTACGCTGAATACATGATTGAACACGGTTACTCTAACGGGCGGCGAGTGATGAAAGCGCTCAGGCGGCAAACTCGTTGAATGTTCGAGCGCTTGAAAAACACTTTTTAACAACCGCGGCGTAGCTTCAAGCATGCCTGAAACAGTTGTCGTCGCGAAAAACGATTCGAGGCGGGCGCAAGCCGAAATCGTTCGCGCGGCCCGCGCCGGCGCGGTCTTCGTTTACCCTACCGACACCGTCTACGGAATCGGTTGCGACGCGCGCAAGCCGGCAAGCGTCGAAAGAATAAGGAAAATCAAGAAGCGGAACGCGGAAAAACCGTTTTCAGTCATCGCTCCAAGCAAAGCCTGGATCGCCAGAAACTGTTTCGTCCCACAGCGCGCGTTGGACTCGCTCGCGCTGCTCCCCGGGCCTTACACGCTCGTGTTCGAGTTAAAGCGCAAGCGGTGCGTCGCGCGCGAGACGAACGCGGGCTTAGCCACGCTCGGCGTGCGGATTCCGAAGCATTGGATTGCCGAGGTCGCGAGGAAAGCGGGCGCGCCCATCGTGACGACGAGCGTTAACGAAAGCGGCGCGCCGCCCGCGCGCACGCTCGCGGAAATCAAGAAAGTCTTGAAAAACGAGGCGGTCGATTTAATCGTTTTCGAGGGCGCGTTGCGCGGAGAGCCGTCCCGCGTAATCGATTTTTCGAATAAAAACTGGAGCATAACCAGGAAATAAGCGCGGCCCGCCTATTTTTTCCAGGAAATCGCTTGAACGGGGCAAACGTCCATCGCGCGCTGCGCGCACGCTTCCCCGTCGCCTGCGCCCGAACCTATCACGCCGCTTTTTCCGTCGCTTCCGAGCTGAAAAGTTTTGGGGCACAAGGAAGCGCAAGCGCCGCAACCGATGCAAGCGTTTTTGTCAACCGTCGGCATCTTCGCCATTTCCAACCACCTTTTGGAGGATTAGAGTTATCGCTAACCGAGTTAAAAAACCTTTTCGAGGCTCAACGCCAAAACGCTTCGACGTCGTCCGTTCGCTCGTAAGGACGAATCGTCAAACCCGCGTAATTCCGCGCGACCGCTTTTTTCTCGAGAACGCCGAGCCACGCTATCATCGCCGCGTTGTCGACGAGCAAATCGTTCGTCGGCACGAAAAGCTTCGCGCCGCGCTCTTCGCACATGACTCGCGCCTTCTCCCGCAGGATTTTCGAGCACGCGACTCCGCCTCCGAGAAGCAACTCGTTTTTGTCGCAGTGCGCGAGCGCGCGCTCGGAAACTTCGACGAGCATCGCGTAAACGACTTCCTGCAACGAATACGCAAGCGCCGCTTTCGAGTAACGCCCCGAATCAGCGAGTTGTTTCGCCTTCGTCAAAATTCCGGAGAAAGCCAAGTCCATGCCTTTCACGGTGTAAGGCAACGGCACGAAATCGCTTGGCTCGCACTGAAAGTAAAGCTCCTGCAGCTTCGGCCCGCCGGGAAAACCGAGGCCGAGGTGCCGCGCGAATTTATCAAGAAGGTTTCCCGTTCCAATATCCAAAGTCTCTCCAAAAATCCTGTAGCGCCCGCCTTCGAACGCTATAATCTGCGTGTTAGCTCCGCTGGCGTAAAGCAAGACTGGGTCGCGCGCTTTCGTGACGAGCCTGCCGATTTCGAGGTGCGCGATGCAGTGGTTCACGCCCACGACTGGAACGCCGCGTTTCTTGCTTATTTCTTTTACCGCGTCGAGCCCGACTTGCAAACAATTCCCGATTCCGGGGCCCTGCGAAAAAGAAACGAGCGCGATTTGCTTCCAGTCCGCGCCCGCTTTCGCTAGCGCGTTAGCGATGACGGCGTCCTTGTTCGCCGTCAGGAATTTCGCGACTTCTCGCGGAATGATTCCCGCGCCTTCGCTGGAAAACGACGCCTTCTCGTTCGACAGAATCGCGCCGTCGCTGGAAACCACGCTCGCGCCGAACGTGTGCGCGGTTGACTCGATTCCCAAGCAAAGAAATTCGCGCTTCATGCAAAGAATTTAAGCCGCGCGTTAATTAAATGATTTCATGGCAAGCGGAAAAAACGCGAAAAGCGCGAAACGCAGAATCATCGGCGGAGGGGCGGAAGCCGTCATTTATTTGCACGACGGCAAAGTGACGAAGCACCGCCCAAAAAAGAATTACCGCCACCCAGCTATTGACCGCGAGTTTCGCGAGTCGCGCACGCGCCGCGAGGCGCGCGTTTTGCAGAAAGCCAAGACCATTGGTTTGTGCGTTCCGAACGTTCTAGGCGTAAAGGAAAGCGAGGGCGTTCTCGAAATCGAGCACGTCGCCGGGCGAAAAGCCCGCGATCTCTTGGAGGATTCAAAAATTCCGGCGAAGCGAAAACTTGAGGTTTGCCGCGAAATCGGCGAAGGCGTTGCTTTGCTGCACTCGCACGGAATCGTTCACGGCGACTTGACGACGAGCAATTTTATCGTCGTTCCAAAAGGAAACGTCTGCTTCATTGATTTCGGGCTTTCTTTTCATTCCGATCGCCTAGAGGATAAAGCCGTCGACCTTCACCTCTTAAAGCGCGCGATGGAAAGCAAGCACTGGCGGCACGCCGACGCGTTCTTCGCCGCGGCGGCGGAAGGCTACAAGGAAAACTACGCGCAAGCGAAAGAAGTTCTCGCGCGGTTGAGCGTCGTGGAAGCGCGCGGCAGGTACAAGCACAAGAACGAGTGACGGCTTCAGCAAGCCGAAGCCACTAAGCCGCGAAATGCAGCGCGATCGCTATCGTCATCGCGTTGAAGGCGGCGTGAGCGAGGACGCACGCGTTCAAGTCGTTGCGCTTGCGGAATTCCGCTCCGATGACTACGGAGAGGAAGAAGGCGGCGATTATTTCGGAAACCGAACCGTACGAGTAGTGCAGGACGGCGAACAAAACGCTCGCGAGGATTACGCCGACGCGCTTTTGAAGATATCCGCGGAAAAACAGTTCTTCCGCGAAAGGCGCGACTGCGACTGCGACGAACAGGAGGGCGGGCGACTGCGAGCGAACGACTTCGATTACGCGCCGCGAGTCGTTCGCGTTCAACGCGTTGAGCGCGAGCGACAACGCTACCAGCAAAACGAACATTTTCGCGAAAAGCACTGCCGCGCCGCGCAGCGATTGAACGGGCGCAACGTCAAGCGAAAGCGCGCGCGCGAACTCGCGCGGCTTGCGCTTTCCCTCGAGCCAAAGCAGCGCGAAAGGCAAGGCTAGGACTAGGAAAGTGAACCACGGGATTTTCATTGGCAACGCGGAAAGCGCGGGAAGCACGAAAAACACGTAAAAGAAGAAGCGGCGGCGGAATTAAACGCTTGCGTTACCTCTCACTTTTTCTCCATGTAACCGCACTTGCCGCACGAACGCCTGTCCTTGTGTTCCGCGAGCCCTACTCCGGCTCCGCACTTAGGGCAGTATTTCCGCGCCTTGTACGCTTTGACGAGCTTCTTCGCTTTGGGCGCAGCTTTTTTCTCTTCAGCCATAAATCAAAACCACCAATCAATTTACTTGATTATTTCGCGGGTTCAGCCGCAGCCGCGGGCGCGGCGGGCTTTGCGGGCGCCGCTTGAGCGGCGGGCTTCGCGTGCGCTTCAACCTTCTTTTCTCCCGCTTCCTTCTTTTCTTTCTTCTTGTGCGAGCCGCGCGCCATCACCCACTCGTGCTCGAACTTCTTCAAGAATTCGGGGGAATCGTATACGCGCGCGGTTACGACGACGAAGCGCCTGCCGAACTTGTGGTCTATTTTCGCCACCGCGATTTGCGAGGCGGGCGCGCCGAGTTTTTCGCTGAGTTCCGCGAGCACTTCGCTGCGGCGCGGCGTGGCGCCGCGCGCCTCGATTTCGACGCGCGTTTCCTTGCGGTGAAACAGTTTGTTTTCATTCTGCTCAATTATTTTCGACTGCATGTTCCCGAAAACAACTCCTTTTTCGCTTACCTTATTCGCTTACTTTATTTTGAGGGCGTACTTTCCCGGCGACGCGGCGCCGATGGCGGCGCCGACTTCGCCTTTCGGGTCCGTCACGATTATGTAACCCTCCCAACTGCGCGTGAGCTGCGAGTCCTTGCACATCGGGCAAACGTCGCCCGTCACTATCAAACGGCATTTCCGGCACGCTTTCTCGCTCAAAACGCAACCCCTCAGCCTTTCTCTTTTTCCGCGGCTTTTTCCTCAGCGCGCTCTTCCTTCCCTTCCTTTTCTTCTTTTACTTCCTTCTCGCCTTTTTCTTCCTTCTTGACGCGCGGGTTCTCGCGCACCTTGCCGAGCCCTTCCGGTCGCATCGTCAACGCGATTTTGCTGTTCGGAATGTTGTCCTTGAGGCTTACCGTGGCGACTTTCGCGCGAACGCAGTTTCCGCGCTTGATGTTTTTCTTCGAGTCGCGCGCTCTCAAGATGCCTTGTTTTTTGTCGTAACTCAGGAACTCGTTCGCGACTTGCGAGATGTGCACGAGCCCGTCGATGGGGCCGAGGCGCACGAAAGCGCCGAACTCCACGATTTCCGTCACTTCGCCTTCGACTACTTCGTTGACTTGCGGCGCGAAAACGAGGGCGTCGAACTCGACGTCGAAATACGCGGCTCCGTCGCCGTGAATGACTTTCCCGCCCGACTTGATTTTCGCGTTGTGAACGCTCACGACGATTCCGTGTTGTTTTTGCACGGTTCGCTCGTACTGCTCGCGCAGAATCTGGAGCGCCGCCTTGTTCAACGGCAAACCGAAGAGGTTCGGTGGAATGCGAACGCTTTCCTCGAAAGTCACGAGCTTGTACATTTGATGGAACCAACTCTCTGCAATCGTTTTCTAATACTTCGAATAACTGTTTGAAACTCTTAAAAAGCGAGTCGGAGCGGCGCGAAGCCGCGAACGCCTTCATTTATTCAGGCGACGACGAGCTTGCTGCCCCGCAGCGTAATTGTTTGTATCCCGTTCCTTTTTAACCTTTTTCTGAGTCCGCCGTCGAGCGAAAGCACGGCGCACTCGCCCCCGCAACCCGCGTTGCGCACGGCGTACTCGAGAATCGCGTCGTCAGGCCGTTGTTGCGGAGCGTCGACGACGCTCGCGCCGCGCCGCTTCAAGTAGTGCGTTATCGCTTCGAAGGCGGCGGGTTTCGCGACGGCGCCGAGTTCGGCGAGGCACGGCTTCAAAACGACGAAACGCAACGGTTCCTCGAGCAACTCGCCGGCGCGTTCGACGACGTCGATTTTCGCCTGCAGGAACGCGAGCAACGCGCTCGAATCGAGTACGACCGTTTTCAAGAAAACTACCTTCTCGAAAAAGGCCGCGTTCTCGGCCGCGTGTTGCTCGGGTTGCCGACTCGCTCAGAAGATTGTTCTTGCCGGATGCGGCCGCGTATCTGCGAAGGCGAGGACCCGCCTAGTCTTGAAGCTCCGAATCGGGCTATTGGGTCTCGCCACTGCGGCGGAACGCTCGCCTTGGAACGCACGCCAGCCTGCTTTAAGCGAAGCGCGCGTTCGAGTTCTTGCATTAGGGGGGTTGCTAGTCGGCGTTTGGACAAGCCAACCGGATAAAGCAAACCCGCGTTGTGGAACGCGTCGGTAAACAAAAGTTTTTTCGCTGGTTTCTGCGCAGCCAATTGACAACACCTCGATATTTTTGGAACGGGCTCGGTGGGATCTCCGCGGAACAGCGGAGAGTCACGCGACTCTTCGCGTCCGATTCGGACCCACGACATCCTGATTAAAAGTCAGGCGCTCTGCCAAGCTGAGCTACGAGCCCTTTAAACCCTCGAGCGCGAAACAAAAAAAACAACTGCGCTGGGAACAATTATTTTGCGTGGCGCGGTTTAATAAATTGCTGAATTGAGGGGCGTCAAACGATTTTCGCTGTGGCGTACAAGCGCCAGCGGTTCCCGCTGCGGCGCATGACGGCGGCGCGGTCCCCGCGCTCGGCGCAAACCGGTTTTTTGAGCGAGAGCGTGAGCGTGCTCTTCTTAGTCTTCGCCGCCTCGACGAAGCCCAGCGTCGCGGCGGTGCCGATTCCGAGGACTAGCGGCTCGTTCTGGATGAACGACGCGGGAAACGCTTCGAGAACGCGCTTGAGCACGGCGTACTCCAACGTGATCGAGTTCACGGCCGGCGGCAGGTTTTTGCCGAGCATGCAGCCGACGAGCGAATCCGCTTTCGTGACGGCGGAGTCGAGCTCCGTGGAAACGCCGACGAGCCCGCCTGGTGCGGCTTCGGCCGCGCGCGAACCGCCGGCGTGCAGCGAAACGATTTTCGTCGCCAGCGCCTCGTAACTCTCTTTTCCTTTCGCGCTTTGCCGCAAGGCGCCGGGAACGATTTGAACTTCGTCGCCTTCGCGCAAGACGCCGCGCGAAAGCGAGCCGCCCACGACTCCGCCGCCGAGCTTCGCCCAATCCGCGCCAGGCTTGTTCACGTCGAACGAGCGCGCGACGAAGAAACGCGGGTCGGCCGAGCGGTCGCGTTCGGGAGTCGGAATCGCGCTTTCGATCGCGGCGAGCAACGCGCCGATGTTGACGCCGGCGTTCGCCGCAGTCGGAATAATCGGCGCGTTCGGAAAAGGCGAGTCCGCAAGAAACGAACGGATTTGTTTGTAGTGCTCGCGCGCTTGCAGCGGCGTCACCAAATCGACTTTGTTTTGCGCGATGACGACGTTGCGGATTCCCGCGCCTTCGAGGACCATCAAGTGCTCTTGCGTCTGGGGTTGCGGGCACTTTTCGTTCGCGGCGATTACGAACAAGGCGCCGTCCATTATCGCGCTCGCCGCGATTACGGTCGCCATCAGCGTTTCGTGCCCCGGGGAATCGACTAACGAAATTTTCCTGACTTCGCGGCTCGCGCCTCCGCACGCGCCGCACTTTTCGGCCGTCGTGAATTTGCCGCACGATTCGCACTTGCGGATGCTGACGTCCGCGTAGCCTAGTTTAATCGTGATGCCGCGTTTTACTTCTTCGCTGTGCGTGTCGGGCCACTTCCCGCTCAACGCTTGCACTAGAGTGCTTTTCCCGTGGTCGACGTGCCCGACTGTCCCGACGTTAATAACTGGCTGAGAAATGCTTTTCCACCTTCGAAAAACGCTTAGGGCTTTATTTCGGCGCCCGCGCTATTAAAGGCTTTTGAAAAAAGAGAAAAAGGAAAAAGAAAGAAATTTACACGAGCTTCTTTTGCACGATTTTTCCTTTCTTCGCCTCGCGCTCCTCCAACTGCGACGCCGCGGCGTCTTCATCGCGCTTGCCGCGTTCCTTGTTGAAGTAGTACGCAGCCGCGATTACGAGCGCGAGCAAGGCGGCGACCGCGAGGAGGACCCATGAACCGTTGCCGCTGGTTTTTTGCGGCGGCGCGGCGAAAACCGTCACCGGAGGCGACACGGTTCCGTCGCTCGACTGGAAGGCGAGCTGCAACTGCGTTTCAGGCGAAACCGAGCCGCCCAACGGTTTCAGCGAAAGCTGCACGGTTTTTTCTTCTCCGGGCGCTAGCGCGACGGGCGAACCCGCGTTCGAGAAAGCGAAGCCTTCGGGCGCGACTGGCGTTATCCCGGAAAGCGTCGTGCCGCCGATGTTGCGCAACACGACGGTAACAGTTATTTCGCCTTGCGTTTCGAAGCGCGAGTAGTCGACGTCGCTCAAGCTCGAAGAAAAGCCCGCCGCTTGCGGCGCGACCGCTTCGAGAGTCGCGTTCAAGCTCGCGACTTCGCCTTCAAGCGATTCCGCGTAAATCGTGACCGCGTGTTTTCCCGCTTTCGACTGCGGCACGGCAAAAGATATTTTGAAGGAAGCCGCGCTTTTCGCGGCGACGTCTAGAGTCGCGGGCGAAACCGAGTACCACGAGGAAGGGATTCCGAGGAGCGTGAGCGTGACTCCGTGCAACGCCTCGCTCTTGGAATTCAAGACTTCGACTTCGTCGTCGACCCTGCCTCCCGCTGGCGCGGTGAAACGCGTCTTCTTTACCGTCAAATAAGATAACCCTTGCTGGGGCGCGGCCGAAATCTTGAGTTTCAAGTTGTGGAGTTCGCTCGCGCTCGTCTTCAAGCTGCGCACGACTACGGGGAGAAAGCGCGTGCCCAGAGGAGTTTTTTCAAGCGTAGTCGAGACGACGATGCTCACCGTCTTCGACTCGTGAGGCGACAGCGTGAACGACGCGGGCACGGCTTGCGCGCTCAGCCACGAAACTATTGCGGGCTGCACCGCGTAATCGTCGGAAACGCTTCCGCCGTTCGAAATCGTTATGCGCAGCGGAGTCACCACGCCGCGCTTGACTGCGTATTCGCTTTCCTTTTCGACGGTGAAGCCCGTGACGCCCGAAACGTTGACGCACAACGGAACGGAAAGAACAGTGTAACTCAAGTACTTGACTATCAAGTTGAACTGGTAAGCCGCAACCGTCACGAGAGCGGAAGGCTTGACGGAAAGCGTCACGGGCTGCTGGTCGCCGCTCGCGATTTCAAGCAGCGACGGCGTCACGCCGACGAACTCCTTGACGGCGGCGGGCGCGTCGACCGCTACGGTGAACGGCCCCCTCGATTCCCCGTTGTTGCGCAATTCCATTGGCCAGGCGAAGTCGTCCTCGTGCTTGACTTGAATGCACTCGGCCGGCTGGTTCAGCAAGTCGACGTCGACCGTGTCCGAGAAAACGAAGACGTTCGCGGGAAGCGAGAACTCCTGCGTTTCGCCTTCGTTGCTCGTCGCCTGCACGCGGAAAACGGTTTCGTACGTTCCGCCGGGCGTTCCCGGCGGCAAACGCACTTTCGCGGTGACGCGTTTTTCCGAGTTCGCCGCCACGTCGAAATTCATCGCCGACAACAACGTCGTTCCGGCGAAAGCGCCTTCCAAACGGATTTTCGCGAAGCCTTTCGCCGGGTTCGCGTTGGAAACGAGTATTTCGTACTCGAGCGTTTCGCCCGGGCGGCCGCTGGAAACAACGCCGCTAGGCGAAAGCGACGCGTCGAAGCCGAGCGAAGGCTCGACGCTCGCCGAAGGCGAAGGCGCGGGCTGCGTAACGCTCAAGCGCGCAACGCGTTCGTCGCAAGGCGCCGTGCCGCCGGCGCTGACCGTAACCGGGATTTCGTAGTACGCTCCGGAAGCGCGCGCGGTGCCCGCGCTCAACGTGAAAATTTTCGTTTCGCCCGCCGCAAGCGTCGCGCTCGACGAGTCGAACGAGCAATCGATTTCGCTCGGGCACGAGCCGCCGAGCGAGACTAGGCGGTCGCCCGAGCCAGTGTTCTTTATCGACAAGGGGAAGCGCGCGGTGACGCCGCGCGTCACGCTCGCGTCGTTTATGGACGCGATTTCGAGGAACAGGCATTCGGCCGCAACGCTGGCGGCAAAAAAGGAAACGAAAACGCTGAAAACTAGCGTCAACGCTATTGGGTTGCTGGTTGCGTTCTTCATGGTAGAAAATGGGGGGCAACCCCTTAAAAAAACCCTTGCTTGAACGCTTGATGAACGCTCGAACGGCTCAAGGCTCGCCAGAACCCGTCAGAGCTCGTAGAACGGAAAGCGGGCGCACAAGTCGAGCACTTTCGCCTTCACTTTCGCGAGCGCCGCGTCGCTCTGCCAATTCCGCACCGCCTCGTCAATGAAGCCCGCAACTGCGCGCATCTCGCTTTCCTTCATGCCGCGCGTCGTCAGCGTCGGCGTGCCGATGCGGATTCCGCTCGGGTCGAACGGCTTGCGCGAGTCGAAAGGAATCATGTTCTTGTTCACGGTAACGTGCGCCTTGTCTAGCGCTGCCTCCGCCTGCTTTCCCGTCACGTTTTTCGGCGTCAAGTCGATTAAAATCAAGTGGTTGTCGGTTCCGCCGCTCACGAGCCTGAAGCCGAGCGCCGTCAACTCGTCCGCGAGCGCCTTCGCGTTCTTCACGATTTGCTTCGCGTACTCGCGAAACTCGGGCTTCGCGTCCTCGCCGAGCGCCACCGCGATTCCCGCTATCGCGTGCTCGTGAGGCCCGCCTTGCAGCCCCGGGAAAACGGCTTTGTCGATGCGTTCCGCGAGCGGTTGCTTGCACATTATCAATGCGCCGCGAGGCCCCCGAAGCGTCTTGTGCGTCGTCGTCGTGACGACGTCAGTAAAAGGGAAAGGCGACGGGTGAACGCCGCCGGCGATGAGCCCGGCGATGTGCGCTACGTCCGCCATCGAGTAAGCCCCGCATTCTTCAGCGATTTCCGCGAAGCGCTTGAAGTCGTAAACGCGCGGGTACGCCGTCGCGCCGCTCACGATAATCTTCGGTTTTTCGGCGAGAGCGATGCGCCGCACTTCGTCGTAATCTATTAACTCCGTTTTCTTGTCGACTCCGTAAGGCACGGGCTTGTAGATTTTTCCGGAAAAGTTGACCGAGTGCCCGTGCGTCAAGTGCCCGCCTTGCGCCAGCGCCATGCCCATGAGCTTGTCGCCCGGCGAAAGCAAAGCGAAGTAAACCGCCATGTTGGCGGGACTCCCGGAATACGGCTGGACGTTCGCGTGCTCGGCTCCGAACAATGCTTTCGCGCGAGCGATGGCGATATCCTCAACCACGTCGATGAACTCGTTTCCGCCGTAGTAGCGCTTGTGCGGATAACCCTCGCTGTACTTGTTCGTGAGCACGCTGCCCATCGCTTCCATCACCGCGCCGCTCACGAGGTTCTCGGAAGGAATGAGTTCGAGAACCGTCGCTTGCCGCTTGAACTCGTTCTCGATCGTCGCCGCAATCTCGGGGTCCGCGGCGCGGAGCTGTTCAATGTGCGTTTTGTAAAGCGGCTTCACGAGTCATCACTCTCTCAAAATCGCGCCGGGAATCGTTTTCCAACGGCCGCACGAACGTTTTCCTTCAGTGCAAACGCGCCGCGAAACGCACGCGGGTCCCGCGTTCTCGAAAATCGTTGGTGCAACGGGCTTGACGAGTCGCAGCATTTCGTTCGCGAGCGCGCGAATCTCCCACTGAGCGCTAGTGCAGCACCGCAACTCGAAAAAGTTGAGCAGGGAGCGCGCGTTCAACGTCGCAACGATGCGCGTCTCGCACGCATTCGGCAGAACGAAGCGCGCGTCTTCCTTCGGAATGCCCGCGTCGCACAACTCCTTGTAAAAAGCCTGTGAAGCGTCCATGAACGCGCCGAACGATTTCGACAATTCTGGCTTGGCTTTGATGCTCGGCGGCTCGACGAAGTTGAATCCGGCTTCGCTCACGTGCCGCTGGCTTTGCTGCGAGTACGAAGCGATTCGGTGGCGCACGAGCTCGTGCGAGCAAGCGCGCGAAATCCCTTCAATGGCGAACGTGAACGAGGCGTGTTCGACTACGCTGTAGTGCCCCATTTTCATGATGTGTTTCAGCGTTTTGCGGACTTCGTCGTCGCTCAGCTTGCCGCCGAGTTCTTCCACGCTCACGGGATTGTAGCACAGCCTTGCGGCTTCCGCGCAGACGCGCTCCGCGTCGGTAGTGTGCTTGAGCAGCCGCACTTTAA
>CAZWIQ010000029.1:0-13643 GCA_964634375.1 Microcaldota archaeon | reverse complement strand
TAGTAAGTAATGCTCGTCTCGCGGTCGCAAATCGCGAGCACGAGGTCCAAGCCGAGTTGCTTAGCCTGCTCGAGCGCTCGCGCGAGTTCCGCGCCGCCGAGCTCTTCCTCCTCGCTCAACGCGAGCATGACGAACTTGGGTTTCCCGTTGCGCGGATTCTCCGGCACGCTGCCCGCGCTCTCGCGGTGGTAGAGAAGGAAGTCGAGTTCGCTCGCCTCGACGCGCTTCGCGCCCGGAATCGCGAGAATGAACGTCTTGCGGACTCCGTGCGCAACTCGAATCGCCCGCGCCCACTCGCTGATGAGCATTTTGGTTTCGCGCGGGAAAACGTGGACGACGTGCTTCGAATGCATCCACTCGCCTTCCCCCAGCCCGGGCGAGGCTCCTGGAAAATACAAGCGGAAGTGCGTGCCGAACTTGAAACCCGTTTTGACGACGAAACCGCGAAGACGCCAATCCTCGTAAACCGCGTATAAGGCGGCGAAATCGCTTCTGCGCTGCGTCGCTTCCTTGACGAGCTTGCGTTCCTTGACGTTCGTGACGAAGCACGCGTGCTTCATTAAAAATAACGTTTCATAGGCGTCGAGCTTGAGGAATCGGCCGTGTTTTTTCGCTTTGTAAGTGCCCCACTGCCCGAACCAGTTCTTCTCGTACAACGCCTGCCCCTCGGCGTCGTCGTCGATGATGCTCATCAAGTCGTCGTGGAAGAACAAGCCTTTCGCCTTGACTTCGGCGAATTCGCCCGGCTTGCTCGGGTATTTCTGCAAGGGGCTGCGGCCGTAGTTGCCGCTCGCTTCCGCGATGGGGCGCGCGATGAGTCCGCGGTCTCGCCAATCCTTGAAGCAGAAGTAGCGCGCGAGGAATTTCGGGTTGTCCTGAAATTTCGCCGCCACGTCGTTGAACGACAACTCTTTCTTCTTCGCGAAGCATTTCGCGTTGCGCACGTCGATGAGATAGAGGGCTTCCTCGGGCGTCAACTCGATTTGAGTCTTCTTGCCTTCGTACTCCGAACCGAAGAAAGAGCGGTCGAGCGCTTGCACGGCGATTAAGTCGGTGACGACGATTCGCTCGCCGCCTTTCTTTCCGACGAGTTGCAATTCATTAGACAAAACAATCATTCCTCCGAAAAACCGGCAAAACCGTTAAAAAACCAAGGGCTGCGCCGGACGATTGAGTGATTCAAGGTTTTTAGCCGCCGCAGTATTTAAAACCAGCCAAAGCCTAAGAATAATTCGGGGTAAGGCTGCGGGAAACTCTGCGAAAATTCGCGGGTTTTTTCGGGCTTTCACGGTGGGAAAATGAAGTTTTTTAGGCACGGAGACGTGCTCGCAATAACGCTTCCAGAGTCGCTGCGCGCGCAGTCGCGCGTGCGCGAAGGCGCGGACTACGAGTGGTTCGAAGTCGAACCCGGCTTCTTCGCGCTCGTCGAAAAAAACAAGCTCGGCGGGCAAGTCAAGCAGTCTTTCACCGTAACGCTCGTCAAAAAAGCGTTCGAAGCGAGCGAAGCGGCTGCGCAGACGACGGGCGGAACCGTGACGCCGATTCGCGCCGAAGGCGGGCAAACGCCGCGCGGCGCAGGAGGCGCGAGCGGAGGCGGCAGCGGCGCGCCCGCGAAGACCGAGCTCGAGGAACGCGGTTTCCTCATCGTGCAAAACGAAGTCGAAGCGAAAGCCCTCAGCGTCGCGCTCGAAAGCGACATCAGGAGCGGCGCGGTGCGCGGCGTGCGCGGCTTCGACAAAAAGTATTACATCGCGACGCAGGCGTACTTGCAGGAACTCTCGCCGAAAATCAAGAAAATTCTTGGCGAACGGCCGCTCGCCGTCGGAGCCATCGCCGCGGCGGCGAAGGCGGACGCGGACGGCGCGCTCGCCGTTCTCTACGTTCTCAAGGAGGAGGGCGAGGTTATCGAGAAGAAGCGCGGAATCTTCGCCTTAGTCAAGTGACGCTCGCTCCGCGCGTGTTAGCCGTTTAACGTTGTCTTGCCCGCGAAACCGCAAGTTTTTTCTGTTCGGCGTGGTGCCGCTGCAATTTCGACAAAGCGTCTACTATCGAAGTAATAGATTGGTCGACGTAACGAATTTCCTCCAACGCTTTGAAACGACTTAAAACCGCATCGCCTATGATTTCGGCAGTGCGCGGCGGCAAGTCAAACTCAACTTCTCGCGGCTTAGTCGTACCCACTGGAAAACGGTATTGGGCGATGACTTCGTGGTTTTGCGCGCTTCGGAGAACAGCCAAGACGTCATGAGCGGCGGTCCACGAGTTAACGAACTCGCGTTGAACTCGCTTTGCGGTAAGCAGTGCGTTGGTGGCTGCGCGGGCGGCTTCGCGATGCGCATCAATCTGCGCCATCGGGTTCGACTTCATCGCGTTGCGGGTATTTCTGTCAAACTCGACCTCAATTACCGGAGCGCCTTCCCGCATTTTTGCATTTACTGTCGCGGAACCGAATCTCGAGCCGTTAATAGACTTGATCAACGAGGCGTCAAGATACAATTCACGCGGCGTTAGCCCACGAATTCTGTTCAACAAATCCGTGTGCGGACTGAATTTCGGGTGCAACAAGCTCCTCGCCGCCCAACGCCCGACTTGGTGCTCAAGAGGGGGGATGTGATCGCCTAAAATCGCTTTGCCGCCAGCGTGGTCAAGGACGAGTTTCGCGCCTTTGCCTAGCTCGACCGATTCAGGTAACTCGCGTTTGACCAAAGAGACTACGGGCATCAGGCAAAACCTCCGCAAAACCGCTTGCAGTAAAATGCGGCGGAGCTAACTTTAATACCTTCCGCTTGGGTTTAGCGGATTGCGCCGGAAAATCAGAATTTGACTGCTTGCAGGATTACTTCGATTGCGATGAACACTAGCGTAGCGCCGACGACGACTCGCGGGTCGAGAAGCACTTTGCTGCTCGTAACGTCGTAAAAACGAATGAGCCCCGTGCTGCTTGAAGGAGCGCTAATCTTGCTGTCTTGAGCCATACAGACCAAACCCTCGATGATAATCAAACTACGGCAAACGACAGTTATTTTCGCTCGACGGCTTTAATAGCTTTTTCCCTAACGGCGAACGCCTGCGCGCCAGCCTCGCGCAAGCTCGCGCCCACGCTCAAGAAACCGTGGTTCCGCAACACGACGAAACCCCGTTTTCCGAGAACCGCCACCGCCTCGCGCGCGAGTTCTAGCGTGCCGTAATCGAAAAAACGGCGCGTCACCGCCAAGCCGAGTTGCTCCGCCGCCTTCAAAATCTCGCCGCTGTGCCCGTGAAAAACCGCCGCGACGTCGCGGCGCGCCGCGTAAACCGCGTGGTGCATGATTGCTTCGCTCGACGGCGGGAAAACTCCTCGCGCGTAAACTACTTTGCGGGCTTCGTCCACCTTGTCGACCAGAACCAAGTCGCTCGGTGCGAGTCCAACCGCCGGCGTTCCCGCCGGCGTGATGACGAAAGCGTTTTCGCCTTCGCGCAATCGGTAACTCAAGTTTCCCGCGCTCGCGACGCCCCCGCTTCCGTCCGCCTTGCGGTAATCCGGCCGCATGCCCACGTCGTGAAACCGAAGCGACCAACCGCACAATTCGCGGGCGCGGCCGTCGCCGTCGAGCCGCGGCGCCGCGCCGCGCAAGACGCACCGGTACTTTACTCCAACGTATTCCTCAACCAAAACCAACTAACCCCCGCAATACCTTTTCCAACACGGTTTTTCAACGCAAACGTTCGGGACAGTGCTTGGCGAAGAAAGCCTTGATTTTCGCGGCGTTGGGACGCTTGATGACGCCGTGTTCGGTAATGATTCCCGCGATGAGCTTCGCGGGCGTAACGTCAAAAGAAGGATTGCGGGCTTTGCTGCCGGGGTTCGCTACGAGCACGCGCCGCATCACGCCTTTCTCGTCGGGCCCGGACCTGAAAAGAACTTCATCCTCGCTCCGCTCTTCAACGGGAATGCGTTCGCCGTTCGGGCAACGCAAGTCGAACGTCGCCGTCGGCGCGGCGACGTAAAAAGGAACGCCGTACGCCGCGCAAGCAATCGCGCGCTGAAGCGTGCCAATCTTGTTCGCCGCGTCGCCGTTCGCCGCGATTCGGTCCGCGCCGACCATCATCAAGTCGATTTCTCCTTTTGCCGTGAAAAACGCGCCCGCAGCATCCGGAATAATGACGTGCGGGACTCGCTCGTTGCGCAACTCCCACGCCGTCAGCCTCGCGCCTTGCCCGCGCGGGCCAGTCTCGTCGACGAAAACGAAGACTCGCTTTCCCTTGCGGCGCGCGGCGTAAACCGGCGCGAGCGCTGTCCCCCAATCGACGAACGCGAGCCAGCCCGCGTTGCAGTGCGTTCCAACGCGCGTCACGCCGCGCTTGCTTCGCTTGTTTTTGATTAAGGGCTCGCCGTGAACGCCGATGGCGCGGCTAGTCGCCGCATCCTCGTCAGCAACCGCCTGCGCTTCGCGCACGGCAGTTTTTTTGGCTTCGACAACTGTTTTGGCTTTCTTTGCCGCGGCGTAAACGCGCCGCGTCGCGTAAAAGAGATTCTGCGCCGTCGGGCGCGACGCCTCGATTTCGCGCTTCGCGCGCGACGCGTACTCCCAGAACGCTTTCCCGCTTTTTTGCGGGGCTTCGAGAAACGCTTGCGCGAGCGCGAAGCCAGCTGCGGCGCCGATGGCGCCAGCCCCGCGAACCGACATGTCCTTGATTGCCGCAACGGTTTGCGAGTGGTTTCCGCATTTCTTGATTTCGAATTCGAACGGCAGCAGGTTTTGGTTTATCATGAACACGCCGCGCCCGCCGCGCGCCCAAACTGTCTTGTAACGCTTGCCGCCGACTTTCACTGGAAACCACCCGGTCCTGCGCTTGTTTTTGTTACGAGCGAACGATTTAAATGCGTGTTTGCATAAGTTTCTTTCCGTAAGTTTATTTTCCGAGGATTCCGCATGGCTCACGACGCTGCAAGCGATTTGGCCCGCGAACTCCCGCACGTGATAGTCCTAGTCGTCCTCGTCCTCGTCTTGCTCGTCGTCGTTACGAAGTTCAACTGGGTGCACTGCTCGCAAATACCGGGAAACTGGTGCGAGGTTTACTGCAACGTCGTAATGCGCACGCACTCGCGCGTCGCCCTCGTTTACGGCGACGACGGAATCGGCGACCCGACGGCGCTCGAAAACATGATTCGCCGCGTGCGGCCTTACACTTACCTCGAGCCCGTGCGCTTGAGCGACGCGAGCTACGGAATGCTGAAAGGATACGACCTCGTCATCCTCGAGCACGCGCGAAGCGTCTCGTACAAGGAATCGCGCGCGCTGCGCGAATACTTGAACAAAGGCGGGATGATGGTTTGGGTGGGCGACTCGGCTTCGCGCCACTACTACGACCAAATCGACATCACCGACGTGGTTGCGCGCACGCCCGACGACCAACTCGGCCCGCTCGAACGAATACTTAACCCGAACGCGCCCAAGAGCTTCAACGAAAGCGGCGTCAACAAAACCACTATTCAGCGCCTGCTCGACCACGAAATGAGCGTTGACGAGCTCGCGAATTTCTCCCAACAACTGGCGGAAAAAGGCTATTTCGGCGAAGCGGCGAAAAAACAGGCGCGCGGCTTCGGCCCCTTGCAGGACGTGCTGCTCGCGAAATTCGTCGGCGTCGTCGACGTAAGCGGCTACGGCGCGAACGGCAGCGCCACGCTGAAAATCGTCAACAGGCAAAACATGATGGTTCGCGGGCTCTTCTACGAGTTCGGGGTGACGCCGCTGCGCTTCGCCGAAGTCAAGGAAAACGCCGCCGGAGTTGACAAAGTCGCCGTCCTAAGCTACGGCAACCGCGAGTACACGGGGATTTACGAGACGCGCTACTCGGGGCGCGTCGTTTACTCGGCGCTGCCGCTCGAAGACTTGAATTCGACTACGCTGCTCACGAACATCTTGGACTACCTCGTCACGTGCTGAACCGCGCGAACCCGGCAACGGGCGCGCTCTAGCGCGCTCGAAGGCTTTAAAAACTCGGAGAAACCAGGCGTTAGAATACGTTTATAAATATGGTTCGGGCAATATTCTAAGCGCTTGAAAACTTGAATAGGAAAGGGTGGTTAGTGATGAAGAGACGCGGACAATACGCTTCAGGAGGCAGCCACGCGGAAAGCTTGATCCCGCTTATTTTAATCGTGATTCTCGCGATTTTCATCGCCGGCAAACTCGGCTGGGTCGACTTGAGCTCGATTCCGGGCGTCGGGTCGCTGTTCCCGAAACCCAACATCAAAGTCCTCGTCGTAGGACACGCTTCGCCCGCCATGGAAACCCTGCTTAAGAGCGAAGACTACCGCCTCGCAGGAATAATGTACGCGGGCTCGTTCCAACAGGAATACATAGTGCCCGGCGTCTTGAAGAATTTCGACATCATAATCCTGCAAGGCTCGGAAGTGTGCGACAGGCCCGCGCGCTTGGAAATCGCCAACCGCGTAAAGGCCGGCGGAAAACTGCTCGTCGTTGGCGACGCGTGCACTCGCGTGACTGACGACCCGAACGCGGCAGGCTGGGACGTCGGAATCGGAACGCTCGGCGAAGTCATCCCCGTAGAGTACGGCGGCGTAATGTTCCACGAGAAGACGGGCCGCACGACGCTCTTCGCAGACGGGAAGTTCAGGATCGTCGCGCCGTACCACCCGATGTTCAACGGAATCACGAACTACGGGTTCTACGGAACGCTGACGAGCGTGCGCCCGACGGCTTCGAGCGACGTGCTCGCTTACGTCGACACGTACGGCGGCAAAATCACTGCGCCCGCCACGTTCGCAATCGTGGAAAGCAAGGGCTTCCTCGCGGGCAAAACGCTGTACTTCGCGTTCGACCCTGCGAACATGGACATCTCGTCGCGCAACATGTTCTTGAACGCCTTGCTTTACGTGCGCGGAGCCAAAGGCTAAAAACGATTTAAAGGGCGTTTTCGGCGCCCTTTCCCCTAATTTTTTTATTTTACGCGGGCTAGCTTCAGCATCGAAGGCTTTGCGTTGAACTGCGTCAAAGGTGGTTTCGAACGATCGTGGGAGTCGATTTCGGCGTCACGAACGCGTTCGCGGCGGTGGATTACGACGGCGCGCTCCGCGCGCTAGAAAGCAAGCGCAACTGGGGGCAACGCGATTTCCTCGCGCGCATCGCGGAATTCGCCCCGACAGTCGTCGCAGGCGACACTCGCCCGCCGGCTAAAGCCGTAAAGAAAACCGCCGCTACGTTCCGCGCTTTGCTTTATTACCCCGCTCACTCGCTCACGCTCGAAGAAAAACTGTTTATGACGCGCGACTGCGAACCCGCGCCCAAGAACGCGCACGAACGCGACGCGCTCGCCGCGGCGTTGAAAGCATGGCACAACCGCGAAAACAAGCTCCGTCAACTGGCGGCGAAGCTCGAAAAGCGCGGGAGAACCGCGGAACGCGATTCCGCGAGCGAGAAAGTGCTGCACGGCGTCCGAATGAACGACGTTTGAAAAAACGAAAAAAAACTTTAAAAAACGAAAGAGATGGTTTTTTAAGGCGCCGCAACCACAATTTTCTTGATTAACGCGCAAGCACAAAAACAACGAGAAAAGCAAGCGACGAGGTGGGTCAAACCATGGAAACGCCGGAAACAGTCAAGCCAGAAACATTCAGTCAAGCGCCTGCGGCAACGCGGGACCTCGCGTTCGAGGAAACGACCAAGCGCGAACCGCGCGAAGCGCGCGGCGCGCGCGACGAAGGCATTATCTTCGTGGGCAAAAAGCCGTTGATGACTTACGTTCTCGCCGTAGTCACGCAGTTCAACGCGGGGCAGAACGCCGTCAAAATCAAGGCGCGCGGCAAAGCGATTTCGCGCGTAATCGACGTCACTCAAGTCGTCAAGAACCGCTTCGTCAACTCGCTGCGCATCGCGAACTTCGACGCCGCCACGGAAATGCTTCCGAACGAAGACGGCACGACGAGCAAAGTCAGCTCGCTGACGCTCACGCTGACGAAGTGAACGGCGCCCGGCTTGCAAAAAAAACTCTAACCGCCTAGCCACGGCTGGAGAAGGCAAGCGAAAACCGTTAAAAAAGCTTTGTGGAGTAATAATAACGTGAAAACCCCGTTGTGCGAAGCGTGCCTCGCGACGAACTCGTTTTGCGCGTCGTGCCAGCGCAAGCTTGACGCAGGCGAAGTATCGCACACGGAACTCGAGATTGCGCGCGCGCTGTTGAGCGAAAACCTGCCGGCTCAAGCCGGCTTCGAACGCGCGCTCGAACTCAAGGACGCAGTCCTGATTTTCACTTTGTCGCCCGCAGCCGTAATCGGCCGCAGCGGCAAAACCGTGAAGGCGCTCGCGAAAGCGCTCGGCAAGAAAATAAAGGTAATCGACGAAGCGGCCGCGCCGCAAGCGAAAATCAACGAAACGCTTCTCCCGGCGCGCGTGCTCGGCGTAAACACCGTCTTCAAAGCGGGAGGCGGAAGCGCGGGCGGCAAAGAGTTTCACGTGCGCGTCGCGCGCGGCGACGCGCGCCTGCTTCCGGACGCGCCGCAAGCGTTGAATTCGCTGCTCTCGAATTTTTTGGGTGCGCCCGCGCAAATAGTCCTCGAGTGAAAAAAAAAGCGGGGGGAGAGTGGGCCCGCAGGGAATCGAACCCCGGATCTTTCGCACGTCAAGCGAACGTCTTACTTCGAGCCAACCGTCTTTTTTGAAAAAACAGTTAGTCACTCGACTACGGGCCCAGAAAGCATTACTATGCTTCTCTCGTTTATTAAATCTTTTTCCAATAGCGAATTTGCCCGAGCAGCAGCGCGGCGGCGAACAAGACGTAGGTAAACAAAAAAGCAAAGTCGGTAAAAAAGAAACCCAAGTCGACAATTTCCTTTTCGCTGCGAAGCCGCAAAGCGAATCCGAACGAAAACAACGCGAGCGGAAAAACCGACAGCAAAAATGTTTTCGGCGCGCGAAACGCGCGCAGAAAACTATGGAGGAAAAACAGCGCTAACGAAAACACGGCGAGGATTACTAAAACCTGTTCGTGAAACACGAAATTGTTTTCCGCACGGCGGCTTAAAACCGCTTCGCGAAATATTCAAAAAAATTTAGAAATATTTAGAAATAGACGACAAAAGGAGGAGTGGACTCGGCGGGATTCGAACCCGCAACCTCATGCAGCTCGGGGCGTTCCTTGGTACGCGGCTTGCATTTGCGACAAAGAAACGCCTTGCCATGCATGCGATCTATAACGCGCAGCGAACGGTTGAAAAATTTGAATCGTTCGAAGCGTGCCGTTGATCTACGAGCCCGCACAGCAAACGCGCCGACTAAGGCGCGGCTACTTATTGTGCCTTCTAGAGCTTAAAAACCCTTTTGAGCTTTTTTTTGTGTCGCCCAAAACTCACGCCGGCGAAACGAAGACGACGGTGTCCCCGCGCAGGAGCACCGTGCCGAGCTTGCGCTTGACTTCCCCGCCTTTGAGTTCCTCGCCGTTCTCGACGACGAGGTTCATGTGCACGTCGAAACTCGCGAGAGTCCCGCGCACTTCCACGTCGCCCTTCAGGCGCACGAGAACGTTGTTGTTCAACGCGTTGTTCAACACGTCGAACGGCCTTTTTTCAGCCAAAAAAACACCTCCCAAAAAACAAACCGGATTGGCTTGAAACGCGATGCGGTGAAACGATTTAAACGGTTTTTTTGCTTTTCACTTTTCACTTCGCTCCGAACAAGCGCTTGAAGAAAGCGCCGATTTTGTCGAAGAACGAGCCTCCCCCCCGCTTCTTCGCCTCGGGAACGATTTCGTGCGTTATGCTCGCCGCAAGAACGCGCAACCCCTTCGAGAAGCCGCTGTCCGGCGCCCTCACTTCAACCGGCACCTGCAACGCCGCCGAACGGCGGACCTCGGCGTCCTCGGGAAGAACCGCGATTACGGGCAAGCCGAGCACGGTTGACAAGTCCTGCGGCTTCAACTCGCTCTTGTCGCCGGTGACGCGGTTCAACGCGACGCCGAGCACGGTCACCCCGTTTTTCTCGGCGAACTTGCGAATCTTCAGCGAGTCAATCAACGCCGCGGGGTCGCAAGTCGACACGATGATGAGTTCGCGCGAACTCGTGATTGCCGCGCGCGCTTCCGCGCTCAACCCCGGCGGCGAATCCAAGAGCACGTACTCGTACGACAATTCGAGTTTGCTCACCGCGTCACGCAAGCGCGTCAAATCCATTTCGCGGGCTTCCTCGTGCAGCGAGGAAGGAATGTAGTGCAAGCCGCTGGCGTCGTCGTAAACGGCGTCCGTAACCGAGTTTTCGCCGGCTAAGACGTTTTGAAGCGTAATCGGGTTGATTTCGACGCCGAGCATTATGGAAACCGCGGCCATGTCGAGGTCCGCGTCGACGACTACGACGCGTTTTCCGAGCTTCGCGAGAAGCACGCCGAGGTTGAGCGCTATGCTCGTCTTGCCGACGCCGCCCTTGCCGGAAGCGAAAACAATGCTAGGCATAATTTTTCCCCTGAATCAAATTCCCTTGAAACCGATTTTTTTCAAAAACGACTGTTTTTGCGTCGCCGAACTCTTCAACTCTTCCTCGAACGAAAAACCGCGTTTCAGCGGCTTCACGAACTCGCTTTCCCGCGGGGAGTAAAGCGCCGCCTGGCTTTCCGCCAGCGCCGAGTGCATTTCGTCCGGCTCGCAAGCGAAGAGTTCCACGACGCCCGCGGACGCGGCGCAGGCGTTAGCGAACCGCGCGAACGCGTCCTTGCCGAAGAACTTGCGCGAAAAAGCGTAGTACTCGTACTCGCACGCTACGGCGGAGCCGGAATCGACGAAAAGCGCTGCTTCCTCGAAGCCGTGCTCGCCGCGCGTAGTCAGGAAAAGCAAGCCCGTGAACTAGCGCGGCTTAAACTCCGCGACCAGGCGGAACACGTCGGTTTCCGCGAGCGGCGACGAACCGACGAGTTTCCCGCAAGCGAGCGAAACCAAAAAAACCAACACCCGAAAAACAAAACGAAACTGAACTAACCCGAGCCAAACTCCGAACCTTAAAAACCAAGCGAAGGATTATACGAAACTCATTCTTTTAAATCGATTACGATGTCCGCGCTGTTCCGCAGCGCCGCGCTGAACTCCGGCTCCACGCCGACGACGATCGTTTCCTTGCCGTGCTCCTTCGCCTTCATGAGCAACGGCTTGAAGTCGGAATCGCGCGAAACGATTGCTATGCAATCGATTTTCGTGTCGCCGTAAATGAATTGCGAGGCGTCGACGGCGAGCGCGACGTCCACGTCGCTCGGCACGACTACGGGGTCGAAACCCTGGTTCGTGACAGCCTCGATAAGCTTGTCGCTCGCGTACTGGTCGAGGAAAACCCGCCCGACCTTAATCGTCCCGTAGTTGCGCAGTTTTTTCTTCACCGCGTCGAGGTCGACGCCGAGTTCTTTCCTCAGCATGTTGGGGCCGTCGACGAAGCACGCTATGCTTTTCTCGCGCGCGCCTTTCGTCGCAATCATTCCTTTGAGCTTGTCAAGCATGAAAACCCACTCGAATCAAAAACCAAAAAAAACCGAACGAAAACCGAAAATCAAAAACCAAAAACTTTGCTTGCGTTTTCCCTTACTTGCGCCGCGGCTTCCTCAAAAGGCACGCTTTTTACGCGCGCTATTTCCTCGTAAACCCAGCGCGCCTCGCAAGGCTCGTTCCTCGCGCCTTTCCCGCGCAACGAGAGAAACGGGGAATCCGTCTCGCAAAGCAGGCGTTCGAGCGGCGCTTTTCTTATTATTTCGCTCGAGCTTTTAAGGGTTGGCAGCGACAACTAGCAGCCCGCATCCAACGCCTCGCTTACGAGCGCTTCCTCGCTGAAGCAGTGCCAAACCTTGGTTCCCGAATGCTTGCGCAGGAATGAAAGCGTTTCAGCGCTCGCCTCGCGCGAGTGCACGACGACGGGAAGCGAGTTGTCTTTCGCCCAAGCGAGTTGCGCGGCGAACGCGGCGCGCTGCGCGTCGCGAGCCGCTTCGTCTTTGAAATGGCGGTATTCCAGCCCGATTTCGCCCACGCCCACGATTTTCTCCTTGTTTTTTTCCAGGAAAGCGAGAGCGCGCTCGAGCCCGCCCGCGCCTTCGCGGAACGCGTCGTGCGGGCTCAACCCCAAAACGGTTTTCAGGAAAGGCGCGTGCTTTTCGAGGAGAACGAGAATTTGCTCGTTCGCGCTAGGGCTGCTGCCGGCGTTTATCGCGTGCTCGAACCCGGCTGCGCGGGCGCGCTCTATCACCGCGGGCAAGTCGCCCGCGCCGGCGTTCGCGTTCGCGAAACGCGGGTGCTCGAGGTGGCAGTGCGCGTCTATCAAACGAAGTTTTCCGCTCATTTTCTTTCACGAAAACCGCTTTATTCTGGTGTTGCAAACGCTTTTAATAACGTTACGGCATAAAAAAGTGAGTTTCCATTCGCACTGTTAGCAACGTCAGGACAGTTGTAGAGGTGTTTGATTCTTGGTTGACAGGATTTTCGGGCAAATGAACGATTTGCGCGTGGGAAAATACGTCATAGCGGACGAGCACCCGTGCCGCGTGATGAGCATAGACCACGCGAAAACCGGTAAGCACGGCGCCGGAAAAAACATGGTCGTTTGCATCTCGATCATCGACGGCTCAAAGCATTCGATAATGAAGCCGAGCGACGCCGACGTGGAAATCCCGATCGTCGAGCGAAAACGCGCGCAAGTCGTATCAATTTCCGGCGAGAACGCGCAGTTGATGGATTTGACTTCGTACGAGACGTTCGACACCGTCATCCCCGAGGAAATGCGCGCTGAAATCGAAGTCGGAAAGGAAATCCAGTACATGGACGTCATGGGACGGAAACTCCTCACGCGCATGTACGAAGGCGAGTGAGCGAGCGAGCCGTTCGCTCAAAACGCTCAAAAGCCCATTGCTTTAAGCAGAACGCCGAGAACGAGGAACAACAACACGGCGCTGATTATTAGGTTGAGGTAAGCGACGGCCTTAATCTCGAAAACCTTGTCTTCCACGATTTTGTCCGTCTTTTCCTCCCAGTCCTTGAACTTGCGGAAATCCGCTTTAAGCGAGTCAAGCTTCGAGTCGATTACTTCGAAAGCGTCGGAAACATCGTTCTTCATAAAGCGAACCCCCTTGCTTCCAGTAAAACCAATCTTTTTAAATGCGGAATCGCGAAGTAATAACCCGCAAAGCGTTAAAAAACGCTTGCTTCTCATTCGAAAAACGCAAGGGTGGGGGTTAAACGGTTTGCCAGGCGAGCTAGTAGCGGCGTTCCAAGACTTTTTCTCGGAGCAAAAGCGCAAGCAAGCGCTACTGTACGCCGCCGCCGAGTTCCCGAACGAGCGAAGCGTCGCGGTAGAGTACGCGGAACTCGAACGCTTCGACCCGCGCGTCGCCGACGCGCTCCTCGAGCACCCGGACGACGTCACGCGCGACGCTGAAACCGCCGTCGCGGATTTTTCGATTCCGACGCCCACGGGCAAGAAATTCGCGCCGCACGTGCGCTTCCACTCGCTGCCCGAGGCGAGCGAAGTCGAGCCGCGCGAGCTTGGAGCCGCGAATTTGAACCGCTTGTGCAAAATCGAGGGCGCAGTCACGTGGATAATGGAAATCAAGCCCATGATGAAGACGGCTTTGTGGGAGTGCCTGCACTGCGGCGCGACGATGAAAACCGTGACGCAGAAGACGGC
>CAZWIQ010000028.1:9139-13743 GCA_964634375.1 Microcaldota archaeon | reverse complement strand
ATTACGCCGTTTTCCGTTTTTCCGTTCATCTCAAAACACCTCTGCGGTTTCAGTTCTTTTTAATGCTCGTTTTTCGTTTTCAGTCTGCCTGAAGCTTGCCGTCCTTGATGCGCACGACGCGGTGCACGTGTTTGACTACGCCGGGGTCGTGGCTCACCACTACGACGGTTTTTCCTTCTTTGCCGTTCAACTCGTTGAGCAACTCTATTATTTCCAAACCGGTTTTCGAGTCGAGGTTGCCGGTCGGCTCGTCCGCAAGAATCACTTCCGGGTCAACGGCGAGCGCGCGGACGATGGCGACGCGTTGTTGTTCGCCGCCGCTGAGTTCCATCGGGCGGTGGTTCCACCTGCCTTCGAGGCCGATGCGTTTGAACAGGCGTTCGAGGCGTTCGCGGCGCACGCTTTCCTCGGTGTTTTGGAATAACAACGGCAATTCCGCGTTTTCGTAGGCGGTGAGCGACTGAATCAGGTTGAAGTTTTGGAAGACGAACCCTATCTTGCGGCCGCGGACGGTCGCCAAATCGCTTTCGCTCATTTTCGATATGTCTTCGCCGTCGAGGAAAATCGCGCCTTCCGTCGGCAGGTCTAGGGCGCCCACGCAGTTCATGAGCGTGCTTTTGCCGCTGCCGCTCGGGCCCATTATGGCGACGAAGTCGCCGCGGTTGATCGACAGGTCGACGCCGCATACCGCGCGCACTGCGACGCCTTGCGTTCCACCCATGCGGTACGTCTTGTAGACGCCACGCAGCTCGATGACGGGTTTAACGTGTTCGCGGTTTTTTTCTTTTGCCAAGGGGTTTGTTTTCAAAAAAGGAGTCAACTCCCATCGGGGCTAGTCTAACGCTGCACGCGGCGTTGGTTTTGCGCGGTAATTGCGTCGGATTTAATACTTACAACAGCAATAATAATAAGTGCTTCGAAGCGCGCGAAACAACGGAAAAAACGAAAAAAAAGCGCGCGCTCGCGTTTGGGGTGGAGGGAATGCGGCGGCTAACCCCGTTTTTCGATTGTTTGCTTGAACGCACTCGCGCAATTAGAGCGGAACGCGGAAGAAACAGCGCGCATGTGAAGTTGAAGAGCCGCACTGGCGACGACATAGTCGGCCACGTCACGCTGTCGAAATCGCTCGGCACGAACGGCGAGCACGCTTTGGCGGCGGGGTTTGCGTTTAGGAACGTGAACGACCTTAAACGCGTTGCTTGGAGTTTACGGGGCGCTATTACGAAGCAGCCCGAGTTTCGAGATTGGCTGGCTTCGTTAATTGAAGTGGTTGGCGGTTTTCGTGATGCGGACGAGAGCGACTTGAAACACGCGCTTGACGTGATTGCTAATGACGCCGCAAAGGGCAGTTACCGCCCTGAATT
The DNA here is from genome assembly GCA_964634375.1 of Microcaldota archaeon. Classification (GTDB taxonomy): domain Archaea; phylum Micrarchaeota; class Micrarchaeia; order Norongarragalinales; family Norongarragalinaceae; genus CAITNU01. Next base: position 12,379 of record CAZWIQ010000028.1, on the reverse strand, counting down.
CGAGCAACGAGGTGGTCTTCGCGAAGACGAAACGCAGGGCGTCAGCAACGCCGGCTTGTTGTTCGATTACTTGAAGAGCGTGGGCGCGATTCACGTTAGCGGCATCGCACAACGCCGAACGCTCGGATTTATCGGCGCGCACAGAACGAAAGAATTGGGGCCGCACTCACTTTCAATAACGGGGTTGGCGGTTAATTCGAGAGGCGAACCGTGGAACTTGTTGAGAAAGCGACTCGACGTCAGAAACGCGTACGTTGAAAACGCCGCACTGAAGCCCGAACCTGCAGTCATGGGGAAGCGCGTTCCGCCGGCGCGTTCGTTGCCTGCGGCGGTTGGCGTTAGGAGAACGGGCATTGCGCCGCCAGAGCACAAAGTCACGCCGCCTAGGTTTATGCGAGCCGCAGCTGGTTTGGGTAGGCTAACTAGGACGCCGCCTGAAGAACAAGTAAACCCCGGCAGAAAACCGCGGGCTGGCGCGGGCGCGTCGAGAACTCTCGTGAATCCGCCGAGCGAACCCGCAACAAGGAGGCAAAGCCGGGCGAGCGCGGCTGGAGACAGCGTCTCTGCGGAGCAACGCGCCGCAGCAAAGCGGAGACGCCTGGAAGAAAAAGGAACGCTAATGCAAACGCTTCGCGAACTGTTGAGTGACGAGGCGGCTAGGCGCAGGCTAATCGAAAAACGCGATGGGCGGAAAAAATAGTTTGAAGGTTACAGCGCGGAAAAAGGCGGGAAAGGCGCGCACGGAAAGGCGGAAGGCGACGCGGGGGAGAGGGAAACGCGAAAGACTGACGCGCGGGAATTGCACGGCATTGCGAGCGAGGGCAACGCTGTTTTAGCGGACGCACGCCTCGTGAAATTCTTCGAAATCTCGCCGGGCGTCTTCCGCTTGAAATTCAATTCGCAAACCAAAGGCGAGGTAAACGTTCTCGTTGACCTCGGATTCGGCGCCTTTCTCGCGCGGCGAGTGCCTGAATCGCCGAGCGCGCCGACGCAGTTCGCCGCCGCGGTGCGTTCGCGCGTCGACAACGCGCTGCTTCGAGGCGTTTCGCTCGTGAACGACGACCGCATTCTGCGGTTCGATTTCGAAAAGAAGGAAAAATTCGCGTTAGTGTTCGAGTTCGTCGGCAAGGGAAACGCGCTGCTTCTCGACGAACGCGGCGTAATCGTTTTCGTTTGGAAGCCCGCCGTTTACGCGGCGCGCAGGCTCGCGTTACGGGAAAAATACGTTGCTCCGCCCGCTGGCGGGAAAACGCCTTCCGCGGAAAGCGTCGTTCGCTCGAACGCGGAAATAGAAGCGGTTTATTGGGCGAGCGAAGGCGAACGCGCCCCAAAAAAGAAGGAAAACGCGGTTTTGCGCGCGCTCGAAAAATCGTTGGAAGCGCAGCGCGCCGCGCTGCCCGCGCTTGAACGCGAGGAAAACGACGCGCTTGCAGCGGGCAACTGGGTTAAAGAGCACCGCGGCGAGTGCGAGGAAATAATTGCGGCGGCGAAAACTGGCGATGAACGCGCATTGAAAAAGTCCAAAGCGAAAAAGGACGGCGCGTTCGTGGAACTGGAAGCTTGATGCTGCGAGCGGCGCTCACGCTAATTAGTGAAAAAAAATTGTGCGGCCGCTTATTCCGTGCCCGCGAGGCCGCGGCGGTCTACGACCATCACGTCTTTCACGTCGAGGACGGACGAGTAGGGAAGCGCGACCATGTCTTTTCCTTCGTGTTTGGCGCGGGCGGCGAGGCTCGAGTCCGGATTCGGCTCCACGAGGACGCTTTCGAGTTTGCCCGTCAGCTCGTTCATGTATAAGTCGACGATGCGGCCGACTTCTTCTCCGTCGGTCGTTATTACGCGTTTTCCGGCGAGTTGTTTCGCGATTACGTACTTAACCAAGCTTATCACCCTGAACAATCAGCGCAAACTATTGAATACGGTTTCGTCGAGAGTATTTAAATAACTTTCTTCCGTTGTTGTATTCGAAGGAAACGCGTTTTAAGCTGTTTTAATTTGAGGTGAGGTTGGAATGAAAATCAAGGACGAAGTACTCAAGACTATTGACGCGCTGAAAAAAACGGGTTTCAACCCGGTCGACGCCGTTTTCGAGGGCGCGGTCGGAGTAAAGGAAGACACGACGCTCGCGTTTCTCGACAAGCTCGACGACAACCAAATGATTAGCGGCGTCATTCGCGTGATTTACACGGCGGACGGCGACAACGTGCGGTTCGTGGAAATCCCTGTTGGGCAGGCGCCCGCGGGCGCGGAAGGCGGAATGCCGCCCTTGGAAGAGCCCGCACCAAAGCGAAAGTAGCGGGCGCAGCTTAATTTTTGTTTTTTTGCTTAAACGCGGTTAGCGCTAGCGCTTGGCGGAAAAAAAGGGATTAGAAAAAGGAAAATTAAAGGAAAACGGAAAAACGCTCATGTTCTGTGGTACTTGTACGAGTACGGCAACGGCTTCGCCGGCGCGGGCGCAGGCGCGGGCTCCTCTTCCTCGATAATGTTGCTCGGACTCGTGATTATAATGCGGTCCGCCGCCTTCACGCTCTTGTACATTATCGTCTTCTCGTGGAAGACGCGCTTCGCTTCCTCTTTGCTCGCCGCCTTGATTGGTTCGAGCGTGAGGCGCACGACTTCGCCTTTCTGCAAGTCGATTATCACGTCGTAGACTTTGCCGAGGAATTTCGCTCCGTCGGTGTACACATCCATGCCCATTAACTGGCTTACTTTCACTGTCAAGCGAGTCACCTCAATTTATTAAGCGCAATTCAGCGCGGGCGCAACGCGTCCTTTTTATTTTCACTCTGCAGCCGTTTAAAAGCTTTGGGAAAAACTGGAACTCCGCTGGCCGCGGCGTTTTGCGCGCTTACGCGGCGCGGAGCGTCAGCGTTTTCTTCACTTCGTTCATCACGTGCCCGTAATCGCGGTAGTGCTCCACGGCGAATATTTTCACTTCGTAACTGCCTGGCGCGACGCGCGGGTTGCTGTAAACCGCGATCTTGAGTTGCTTGCGCTCGCCCGGCTGCAGCGGCCCCAGGCGGAGTTCGCGCGTATTCGTCAAACCCGTCTGGTCCAGCGCCATTGGTTTCTTGACTTCGACGACGACGCTCGTCAACAATTCCTTGTCCGCCGCGTTCTGCAAATCGACCTCGAGGTCGACGGCGTCGTTCTTGTGCGCGCTGAGCCGGAACGGGTGCAGGGAGCACGAGAGCGAGTAAACGCTCGGTCCCACGACCGATTTTTTTCCAAACAGTTCGA
>CAZWIQ010000028.1:0-9129 GCA_964634375.1 Microcaldota archaeon | reverse complement strand
CAGTTCGAACAACCCCATTTTGAATAACACCTTTTGCCGCTTTGACGCTTTTAATTCATTAAAACGAGCGGGAAAACTAATTCAAGCGAGTTTAATAAAACTTTTCCAACCGCGTTTGGAGCGCAAAAGAACGCAAAGAACGCGAAATCATTTTTTCTTGCTCCACTTGAGCCACCAGTCCGCGTTCGCGCGCAACGCGGTGGAGAAGCCCGAGTCGAGCGTTATCGGTTCGCCGCGCCCGCCTTGCTTCACCAAGCCGCTCGCTTCCAGCGCGGCGGCGAGCAGGAAAAGCGTGCTTTTCGGAACGCGGAACTCGCTTTCCAGCTCGGCAAACGAACGCGGGCGTTCGCGCAGCGCGCCGAGAATCTGAATAGCGAGCTCGCGCTTGGCGGGCGAGAACGAGAACGCGTTGTCCACGAAATCGTAAATAGTGTAGCGCGAAGACGCAATGCGTTCCGCGTCCGCGGCGCGGACGCGGAGGCGCGCCGCGCTCTCGCGCTTCTGGCGGCGGTAGTGCTCGGTAAGTTCTGCGGCTTCGCCAGCGTCTCCGGCTTCGCTTTCGCCGGGCGGTTTTTTCGCTGCCGCCTTCGTTGCCACCACAGACCCCTCGCTTCCCTTAATGCGGTGATTTTCGTTTTTCGCTCGCCGGTTTTCGTTTTGCTTATTCTGCGAACGCTTTTAATAAGTTGCGCGCGTTATTTGCGCGGCGCGTCCGCATGATTTTGTCTCAAAAAGAAATTTTTTCAGCTATAAAACAGAAACGCATTCGAATAACGCCATTCGAACCGTCGTTTGTTGGCGCGTGCAGCGTAGACTTCCGTCTCGGCAGCAAATTCAAGTTCTTCCGCAAGGCGCGCAGCGGCGCCGAAATCAACGGCGCGTTCAAGCATTTGCCTGACGACGCGTACGAAGAAAAAACGCTTAAGCGAAACGAATCGATCGAACTAGTTCCTAACGAACTCGTTCTCGGTTGCACGCTTGAACGTTTGAAGCTTTCGAACGGCCTGTGCGCTAGAATCGAGGGGCGGAGCAGCATAGCGCGCGCCGGCTTGCTCGTTCACGTTTCGAGCGCGCTTATCCAGCCGGGCGTTGACAACGTCCAAGTTCTCGAACTCATGAACGTTTCGAAGCTTCCGCTTCGCGTTTCTCCTGGGGCGCGCGTCTGCCAAATAGTTTTCGAAGAGTTGCGCGGCGAAGCGGCGTACAAAGGGAAGTTTGCGAAGCAAAGCAAGCCTTGAAGCCGAACCAGGCGGGGTTTGCCGGGAGTTTAACGGAATTGAGGGGGGCGTGGTGGCGTTTAAAATCGCGGTTGGCTCGGATCACGCCGGGTTCCGTTTGAAGAAGAACGTTGTTTCGTTCCTAAGGCGCCGCGGTTACGCCGTGGAAGACGAGGGGTGCTTCAGCGCCAAGCGCTGCGATTACCCTCTTTTCGCGCGCAGCGTCGGGCGCGCGGTGGCGAGCAGGCGTTGCCGGTTCGGCGTCCTCATTTGCGGAAGCGGGGTCGGCGTAAGCATCGCGGCGAACAAGACGCGCGGCGTGCGCGCCGCGCTCGCGCGCGACGCTAGGACGGCGCGCTTGGCGCGCGCGCACAACAACGCGAACGTGCTTTGCTTCGGCGCGCGTTTTACGCCGGCGCCCGCGGTGCTGCGAATCGTTTCGGTTTTCCTGAAGACTGCGTTCGAAGGCGGGAGGCACGCGCGCCGAGTAAAGAAAATAGAGTGAGCGCAGTAAGCGAGAGTTACGGAAGGGCAACGGGCTTCGGGAGTGATTCGCTTTGAAGGATTTGAAGGGCGTCAGAGTCAAAGTAAAAAAGATTTCCAGCCGCGAAGTGCTTGACTCGCGCGGCAACCCGACGGTTGAAGTGGCGTTGAACGGCTGCCACGCGATCGTGCCGAGCGGCGCGAGCGCGGGAAAGCACGAAGCGCACGAACTGCGGGACGGCGGCAAGCGGTTCGGCGGCAAAGGAGTCCTAAAGGCGGTTCGCAACGTCAACGCGTTAATCAAGCGCCGCGTGCTCGGTAAGTCGTTTACGCAAAGCGAGTTCGATGAAGCGCTCGTGAAACTCGACGGAACGAAGAACAAGACGCGGCTCGGCGCGAACGCGGCTCTCGGCGCGAGCATCGCGTTTTCGCGCGCCGCCGCGGCGAAAGCGGGCGTTCCGCAGCGTTTGTTTTACGCGGCGCTTTTCGGTTCGAGCGGCGAAAAAAAGTTGCCGTGCCCGGCGGCGAATCTCATTAACGGGGGCGCGCATGCGGGCAACGCGTTGTCGGTTCAAGAGTTCATGGTTTTGCCAGTGCGGGCGCGCAGTTTCGAGGACGCGGCGGTTGCAGTTTGCGAGACTCGGCTCGCGTTGCGCAAGGCGTTGCTCAACAAGTACGGCGCGAACGCGGTGAACATCGGCGACGAAGGCGGGTTTTCTCCGCCGTGCGCCGAACAAGAAGAACCCCTCGATTTGCTGTCCGCCGCGGCCGAAGAGGCGGGTTACTCGAAGGAAATCGTTTTCGGAATCGACGCTGCCGCGACGCAGTTTTACAACGCGAAGAAAAAACAATATTTTTTCGGCGGGGAAACGCTGAGCCGCAGCGAACTCGCCGCGTACTACGTTCGCCTGGCTGCGCGTTACCCGCTCGCGTACATCGAGGACCCGTTCGAGGAGGAGGCGTTCTCCGGCTTCGCGGCGCTTACCGCGCGCCTAAAGGGGGAAATGATTGTCGGGGACGATTTGTGCGTGACGAACCCGGCGCGAATCGCCCGCGCGGTTAAAAGTAAGTCCTGCAATTCCGTAATAATCAAAGCAAACCAAATAGGCACGATCAGCGAAACGCTTGAGGCGTGCCGCGTCGCGCGCGCCGCGGGTTGGAAGCTCGTCGTCTCGCACAGGAGCGGCGAGACGGAGGATGCGTTCATCGCGGACTTCGCGGTCGGAATAGACGCGGAATTCATCAAGCTCGGCGCCCCCTGCCGGGGCGAGCGCACGGCGAAGTACAATCAGTTGCTGCGAATCGAGAGCCACTTAAAATAAACTATTTTTCGAGCATTCTGCGGAGTTCGCTGCTCGCGCAGCGTATCGATCCGCGTTCGAAGCACTCGCGCTCGCTCCAACCCGCGCTTGCGTCGCTCGCGATTCCTGCGCCGACGAGGAGGACGGGAACAGGATCCGCGCTGTGCGAGCGCAACTCGCACGGCGTCGAGTGGTCCGCCGTCACGAGGACGCGGGTGCGCGTCCAATCGATTTTGCGGGCGAGGGGGCCGATGAAGTCCTCGTCAATTTTCTTGATGATGCGGCGCTTCGCCGCCGCGTCGCCCCAGTGCCCCGGCAAGTCGGGTCCCTTGATGTGAACGTAAACCCCCTCGTTTTTCGGTGAGTGCAACGCGGCGAGGGTTTGTTTGACGCGTTCGCGTAATCCGCCTCCGAGTTCCGGGTGGTGGTCTTCAGGCACGTGCACGACGCGCATTTTGAGAAAGCGTCCGATTCCGACTTCCAGCGGCATGTCCGCGACGATTGCCCAGTTGCGCATGGGCCTGCGTTTCGGCAACGAGCTTTGTCCGTCGCGCAACAAAATAATGTTCGCGGGCAGCAAACCGCGTTTTACGCGCCGCGCGTTCACTGCGCTCGCTTCGAGCGCGGCGCGGCTTTTCTCGGTGAACTCGTTGACGAGCGCGGCAGTCTGTTCCGCAGCAAGCGAGTTGTCGAGCGGCGCGCAGCGCACGGCGTGTTTTTTGTATCCGACGACTGCGGAACCCATTCCGTGCACGCGCATGTACGCCGGGTCGGTGTTCGAAACGTTTCCGCTTAGCGGCCGCCGCGCGCGCAGGACTAGCGCGCACCTGTGCGCGACCGTCGCTTTGAAAACGTATTTCGCCGCGGGGACGCTCGCGAGTTTGACGTTCTTCGTTATTTCCGCGGCGAGCGTGCGGGCTTCGCTTGGTTGCAGCGTTCGTCCGACTCGGCGGTCGATTATTTTCGTTCCGCGCGCGGTGGCGAAATTCCCGCGCAGCGCGCACCAGCCGTTTTGAAACTCGAGCCCGAAACCGATTGCTTCGAGCGCGCCGCGCGCCACGTGCCCGCGCGTCGGGTCGTATCCTAAGACGGCGAACACGCCGACGTCGCTTTCCGGCGCGATGCGGTCCGCGACGACGGCCAAGCCAGTGCGCCCGCTTTGCGCGAGCGCGTTCAAGTTTTTGCAGTTTGCGGCTTCGAGGGGGCTGCGTCCGCCGAATTTCTTGATGGGGCGGTCGCCTATTCCGTCGAGGACGACGATTAGTTTCTTGAACCCCCCGTTTTTCGTTTTTGTTTTCGTTTTCATTCAACGCGGCCCCCGCAGAACTCTTATTAAAAACGACGGCGTTAATAAAACCTTGATTTGGTTTTGCGCTTTGCGCTTGTTCGTTCGCTTGTTTAAGGAGTTGGTTTGCCCCGTGCATCATCACGAGAAAACGGAAAAAAAGTGGTGGCAGTGCATGAACTGCAAAATGCGTTTCGAGGCGGAAGACGAGCCGGACGTCTGCCCCCGCTGCAATTCCGGGCGCGTCCGACCGTTCGGGCAAGAGGAGTACTCTAAACCCAAATCGTTTTTGGGTCCAGTGGAAAAAGAGTTTTCTTCGTCCGCGCCAGTTCGCTTGCAAGGCGGGCAACGCGTTTTCGGGGACACGAAAGACGCGTGGAAGAGCTTTCACTCCTCGTCGCCGTCGAACTGCCCGAAGTGCGGGGGAACGGAGTTCACGCGCGATTTCAAGCACAAGGAGAAGACGTGCAAGAAGTGCGGGGAAATCTCGTCGTTGCGCCGCCCTCAAGCGTGACGGAAGCGCGGAGAAGAGGCGCACGGCGTTACGCGTTTAAACCAGGTTGCGGGGTGAGTTGCGTTTGCGTGTTCCAAGCGTTTCCGAAGACTCGAAGCGGCGCCTAATTGCCGTAGCGCTAATGCTCGGCGTTTTCGCTGCGGGAACCTTTTTCGGGCTCGCGGTGGCTCCGCCGGGCACTCCGCTCGCCGCGCAAACCGTTTCGTCGGTTGAACCCGTTTTTTCTCCTGGAAGCGAAGAACGCCTAATCGCATTCGTCGACTCCGCGCGGAACACGCTCGATGTCGAGTTATACCAATTCTCTAATTCCGCGTTGAAGGACGCTCTCGTGCACGCCGCTTCGCGCGGCGTAGCAGTCCGTTTGATTCTCGAGCCTAAAGTCGACGCTAACCTCGAAACCGCGCAATTTCTGTCCGGCAAGGGCGTTGCGGTTCGTTGGGCGTCGCCGAAGTTCGCGAACCTGCACGCGAAAAGCGCGGTTGTCGACGCGAAATGCGTTCTCGTGGGCAGCATCAATTGGTCGCAGCGCGCAGTCGACTCGAACCGCGAGGCCGCGTTGATAGCGTGCGGCGCGCTAGTCGCCTCGCCGTTCGAAAGCGTTTTCGACAAGGATTGGAGCGACGCGTCCGCCGTTGCGCCCGCGTGATGAACTTGGCAGCCGTTCAAATCGTTAAGGCGTCGCCGCGGAACGCTTACGCGCTCAGCGTTTTGACGCGCGAGTACTTCGATTACGCGCAGTTAAGCCAAGACAAGATTCTCGAACGCTTGCGCAGCAACGGCTTCGAATACTGGCTGGCCAGAGCCGGCGGAAAACTCGCGGGCTTCATCGACGTCGACTTCACGCCGATTCAAGGACTCCGCAACGCCGACGGTAACGCCCCGCAAGGCAACGCCCCCGGGTTTTTGGTTGAAGCCGCCGCCTCAGCCCCTCAAGCGCCGAACACGGCTTTCGGCGCGCGAGTGGGGCGCGGGGCGAAGCGCAAGGGAACGCCGAAAGCGAAACAAGCGAAAATCCTCGGGCTCGCCGTGCTCCCCGAATTTCGCGGCCGTGGGATAGCTAAAAAACTGATCGCTAAAGCAGTTTCGCGGGCAAACGCGCGCGGGTGCCGCGAGGTTTTTCTTTTGGTGCGCGAGGACAATGCTGCGGCGCAACGGCTTTACGCCGCGATTGGGTTCGAGTTGCGGGGCGCGCTCGCCGAGAAAATGTGGGGGCAGCGCATCCTGCTTTACGCTAAAGAATTGAAGAAAAAATAATAAAGAAGAAAGTAGCGGGGAGAGGAATTTCCGAAAGCGTTCGCGTTTTTTGTTGCGAGCGTTTGCTTTTGAACCTCCGGTCTCCGGGTTATGAGCCCAGCGGGCACTCCTGGCTACCCTACCCCGCTATCGCACAGGAAAATAAGTTTTGCTAAACGAGTTATTTAAGGGCGCGGTTGAAGCGCTGTCGTCGGCGGGTTTTTATTTTTAGGCAGGCTTGACTTAAGTGTGGTTCGCGTTGTTTATGGCAAAAGCTTCAGTCCGTTGAAGACTGTCACGAGTCTAGAACGGATACGCTTTATTGATTCCGCCCGCGAGCGCCCGCTTGGGAGCTGGAGTCGGGGCAGCGTTTACCACGCAAAAGCGTGGTTCAAAGGAAGCGAAAAAGGAAAGCGCGTCGCAATAAAAATTTTTAACGACCCTTTGACGGAAGAGGATGCTAGGTTTTTCCAGTTTGGACTCAACCGCTTGCGCAAACACCGCGTCTTGCTGCCTCCGATGGGGATAGTTAAAATCCCCTTGGAGGAACTTGAGCGAGCGGGAATAGCCCCGCGAAACGCGAGCATAGCGGAGCTCAGAGCTAAAGGAGAAGATGGTGTTTACGCGCTAGTCGAGCGGTCTTTCAGCTCAGTGACTAAACCGACGCGAGTCAGTGAAATAGTCTCTCGGTTTCTTGACGAAACGGCGCAAAAGCAGGCATTAACACAGTATGTCCGAATAGGGAACGCCGGTTTCACCGTGGCTAACGATGTGTTGGTGAAAAAAACGAATTCGGGCGGCGTGACGCGCGTATTTCCTTTGGATATGGAAGTGGTGTTTTTAAAGTTCAATGCGTCTCCTCTCTTTCCGTTCAAACCGCAGCCCAATGAGCGGTTGGCTGTGCAAATCGTTCAACGAATACAAGACATGGGTTCCGACGGAGTAAAAGCGCGCCGCTTGCTGGAGCACGCGATGCGGGAAGCAAAGCCGGGGTTAAGGAACGCCATTGAAGCGAGGGCGCGAGAGTACGATCCAGTATTTTTCGGCTACAAGTGATTTGCCGAGAACCGTTTCGCTTATTGGACGTTGTTCTGGTTCGCGAGGATTTTCTCGATGACGGCGATGCGCGCCTCGTTTTCGCGCAACTCGCGCGAGTGGTCGAACCAAGCGAGCTTGCTCGCGCACTTCGGGCAACGGAACGCCGCCTCAGTCGCCGCGTCGAAGTGCAGAGTCACGCACCCTTTGCGGCAGCGGTAAAACATCGCGCCTTCGTCCGCCGCGTGCTTCGCGCGCAGCGCCTCAAGCTCGTTGCGCTTCGCGGTGAAGAAATTGCGCATGGCGCGGTCGACGTCGAAGCGCCACGTGTAAGTGAACCAGCCGTTGACGAGATTCTTTTCGCGCGAGTAACCGATGAAGCCGTGCTTGTGCAAAACGTTCAGCAGCGCGCGGATGTTAGCCATCTTGTACTTCGTTTTTTCCTCGATCGTCTCGTCGGTGGCGCCCTCGCCTATGCTTTGCAGTACCGTGAGGCCTTGCGGTGAAGCGACTTGGGAAACGTAATCGTAAAAGTGTTGTGCGAGCGGGTTGGTTTTTTGCGTGGCGGCGTTGTTTTTGTATATTTCGGCTATGGAACGACGCTTGAGCGTTGTTCTTTTTACGGCCATGGTAGATTCTCGCATTCAATCGGTATATATTCTTTTTCCAGAGGCGTTTCTTCGTCACGTGCCAGTAGTGAAAAACGATTTTTTTCGTTTTTTAATTCGTTTTTTTATTTTTTCCCGCTTGTTTGCCGCGGTTTTCCTTTCTTTTTGTTTTCAAAACGGTTTTTCCGCGCGGGTTCGGCGTAATCCGTATTTCGGCTCCTTTGAACGCCTTGCTTAGTTCTTTTCCTTCGAACAATTCGTGCAGAAAAACTGCGAGCGCGGCGACTTCGCTGTGCGGCTGCGAGCCGACGGCGACGTTGTAATCGCACGCCTCGTAAACGCAGCGCGGAACCTTTTCGGCTCCCACCACCACGAGAATGTTTTTCTTGCGGCGTGCGCGCCTGATTTCGCCGATTTTCTGCTGCAGCGGCGAGCCGTACATCGTCAAGTGGACTTTCGTTCCGCGGAACGAACGCAAAAACCGTTTCCAGTCCGCGCAATAACGGCCGCGGAACGCGCCGCCCCACTTGCGCGCCACGCCGCGGACGGTTTCGATTGGCGTCTCGTCTTTTTCTCCGGACAAAACGATTTCGTCGGCGCCCAGCGCCCGCGCGGCAAGGCAGCAGTGCGCCGTCGCCCGCGCGTCTCGCTTCTTGCGGTGCCCCAAACGCAAAACGATTACTTTGCCCACGGGAGTCTTTAAGGAAAACGCTTTAATATTCCGCGCGGCATTTTCTACTCTTTGTTTTTCTCGTCCGGGCCCGTAGCTCAGTTTGGCAGAGCACTCGGCTCTTAACCGAGGTGTCGTGGGTCCAAATCCCACCGGGCCCGCTTTCGCTTCTGCCTTCGCTTTCTCTTTCGCCCCCGCCTTTTCTCGCTTTTCTTTAAAAACCCGCAACGTTTTTATTGCTCTCGCGCTTAGCGTTAATGCGGATTCTATAAGGTGGGTTGAACTGGTCGCCTTGCCGAACCCGCGAAAGCGAGTTCGGCCTAATTCTTTTTTAATGACCGGTTCATTTTCATTATGCTTCTCATTACACGGGTTTGCCGATGCGATTCAAAGCCACGCTTTTACTGACTGTTGCACTGCTCCTCGCGTACCTCGCGTTCAGCAACGGCACGCCTTACCTCCCGTCCGAGTTCCTAGCCGCGTTCGCGCTCGGCGGCGCATTCGGTTCCCCGTTTGGGCTGTTCACGCACTTGTTTTTGCACGTCGGCGTGCTGCACCTCGCCGGAAACCTCGTGCCGCTCGCCGCGTTCGCGCTGCTGCTGGAAACGGTTCTCGCCGCCGGCGACGTGATAGCAATATTCATAGTGAGCGGCGTTCTCGGCGGCGCGTTGTTCGCCTTGCTTAATCCGGGCGCGTCGCTCGTCGGCGCGAGCGCCGCGATTTCCGGCTTGATGGCGGCTGCGGCCGCGCTCAAGCCGCGGCAGGCGCTCGTGTTGCTCGTCG
>CAZWIQ010000027.1:0-13954 GCA_964634375.1 Microcaldota archaeon | reverse complement strand
ACGATTATTTCCTTTGGCTTCCCGTCGCGATAATAAAACCGAATTTTCGGGCGAACGCCAAAAAGTTCTTCAACTAACTGCTGAACGAATACCGCGTAAGGCATCTCATCCATACCGAGAGTTATCCTTAGCAAGTAGATTCCCAACGGCTTGTTGACGTAAATGCTCCCATCGCCCAAAATGACGCCCGCCAACTCGGCAAGCTTTGTTTCATCCACGACAGCAAAGTCGTAAAGTCAGTTTAAATCCGTCTCTGGACCAAAGTTCCAGTGAAATCAAACCGCGACTTCGACGGTTTTGTTCCGCGACTTCGCGCCGGAAACCAGTCTGACTGATGACTTCTTGACTTTGAAAAAATCAGCTAGCGCGCTGACGAGTTCCGCGTTCGCCTTCCCGCCCTCGGGCGCGCTCCGCAGCCAAACCTTGAACGCCCCGTCTTCGATTCGTCCGAGTCGCTCGACTCGCTGCTTGCCCGCGCGCGGTTGAACCCGAACTCGCAAAAGCATGGAAAATCTTTTATGCGGAAGCGTCAAGAACGCTGGCGCTTAGTCCTCGGTCGGAGCAAGTAACCGGTTGAAGCCAGCCGCCTCGGGTCCTCAAGTTCAGCTAAAATCCTTTTCTTTTCGGTAGGCATCAACGCCCTGGCGGTTAAAGCTTGATCGACTGCTTTAAGTATTTGGAGCAAGCTCTCCTGGTTGTGCATCAAGACAGGCGGCTGCCCCCCGGCTCCCCTCCTCAAGACGACGCCTTTCTCGCGCAAGTAACCCGAGTCAATCAGGCGTTTAAGCGCGGCCGCGACTCCGGAGCTGATGTTGCGGTTCGTCACTCTCGCGTGCCCCGAGTTGCCGCTTAAAGCGTTGTGCGCTTCCAGGACGCCATTCACTGCGCGTTCGGCTTTCCTCCGTTCTACGATGAAGCTCACGGAGCCTTCTCCGCCTTCCGGTTTGACGATCGCGTGATCACTCCTCAAAAAAGTTCTTAGTGTTCCAGCCATCCGACCTAGCGCGGCTGCGCCTCGCGCTCCGGACAGTTTGTAATTAATAACCAAAAGCACTGGTTGGACTGGCGAGTCTAGCCGCAAGTGGGGTTTTAAGCGCAGTTCGTGGACTTCCGCCCGGTTCGGCCGCAAAAATTCTGATTCTGCTTTGTGCGCGGGCACCAGCCTGCTTACAGACCTGCTCATCAAAACACCTCTTTGAAACCGCTCGGCAACGAGTAATTAGTGTTCGCGGGCAATTAAAAAACCAGCGTGCTTTGCGCCGGCGCTGGGTTGAGAGTCCCGTCGGCCGGATTTGAACCGGCAACCGCCTGATATCCGCGAAAACCGCTTCCGGTTTTCTTGATAAAAGATTCTTTTGCTAAAAGAATCTTTACAGGCTACAGTCAGGCGCTCTGCCAGATTGAGCTACAACGGGTTGCGACGACTAAGAGTTTTGGGAAAAGCGATTTTTATATACGACGGAACCCTAACCGAAACAGAACCCGAACGCTTGAGAACGTTTGAATCACGGTAAAGGTGAACCCGCCCTTGAAAAAAATCTTTTTTGCCGCCGCGGTAATCGCGGCCTTTGTTTTGCTGGCGCTCCCCGCAGCCGCGGCGAACGCAAGCGCGCCCACCGCGCAGGAAGCCGCCGGCAATTACGCGAACGCCGGCGAAAGCGCGAGCGCCGTCGAATTCAAGGCGGCCGGCAACGACTACGCCATGGTGAAAATCAACGGCGCGGAAAGCGTGTTGCTTAAGCGGGACGCCAACGGCGTTTTCGCCGCGGTTGCGAACGAAAGCGACTTGCTTCCCGTCGTGCGCGAGTACTTGCAGCAACAGTTCGAGGCGATAGGCTTCGCTTCGCGCGCCGCCGCCATCAAGACGAACTACGAGGCTTACAGCGTCGAAGGCGGGCGCTGCGTCGAAGCGAGCAAGAAACTCATCCGCATGTCGCGCACCACTCCGCCTTACTTGTACATTACGACGAACGCCGGCAGGGATTACCCCCGGGAGTACGCGGCGCTCAACCGGCTTAAAGCCACGGCGCAGACTTTCGAGAAGTCGTTCAACGCGACGGGCAACGCCGTCGAAACCATAGACGAGAAAGTGGCTTCTAAAAACGCGGATGAAACGATCGCCGCCTTCAACGAGATTCACGACCAGACTGCGGCGTTCAAAGCGGCTTACGTGAACGTTTCCCAGTCGCACACCGACATAGTCGCGACGTTCCCCAACGCCTTCCTGCTGCAAGTCGACTTGAAGGACCACTGCGCGCTAGACCCGAACCAGACGACCGCCGTCGACGCCGTCATCACGCAAAGCTCGCTGGGCGCGATCAAGACGGCGAGCGAGCTGTCCAAGCAAATCGCGCTCACCACGGCGGCGCGCGCGCCCGACGCCAGAAAGCGCGCGCTGGACTCGGACCAGCGCCGCCGAATCGATTCGTTCTCGGAACAAATAACGAACTTGACGAAGGAATACGCGGAAGCGGCGAGCGCGGCCGGCGCGCAGCCAATGACGTTGACCGTGTTGTGGACGCAGCTGGGCGAACTCAACACGCTGCACACGCAGGCGAGCACCGCGCACGAAAACGCTTCCGCCGCGCTCGCCGCGTCGTTCGAAAAGAAGGCGCGCGAACTCGAGGACAAGATAGCTTTCTTCAAGGCGACTGAAAGCGATTACGCGAAGAGCCTCGTCGCCGTAAGCAACGCGACGCGCGAAGTAGACAAAATCGTGAAGAAGTACGGCTCGAATGACGAGCGCGTGGCTTCGCTTCAAAAAGACTTGAGGAACCTGCAAACCGCTTCCAAGAGTTACAACGACTTGCTGCGCGACGCGATGGCGACCAGCGCCTCGTTCCAGTCCGTGACGGCCAACGCGACCGCGCTCAGCACGCGCGCGGCGACGCTGGCGCCGAAGGAAAACCAGCTCGATTTGGTGCTTGTTGGCGGCGTGGTCATACTGGTCGGCGCGGTGGTGGGCGCGTTCTACTACTTGAAGAAAAAGAAAGGCGAAGGCGTCATGGTAATCCCGCCCGCGCAGTACCCGCAATCGCCGCAGTCTCCGCCTCGAAACCCTAAAGCGCCTTACTGAAGAAAACTATTTGAAGAAAACTCGTCGAGAAACCCGTAGCGGGAACCAGCCGCGGAAAGTGGGGGAACCGAGATTCGAACTCGGGTCACCAGCTCTTTCGCCCAAAGGTTTTTCTTTTGACAACCTAGCTTTTCTTTTTCCAAAAAGAAAAGCCGGGTCCCAAAGCTGGTAGGATGCCAGGCTACCCCATTCCCCCGACGGCACTAAATAGTGCGCTAGGCGATTAAAAACGCTTGGCTGAAACAGCCGAAACAGCAAACTCCCGCGAAAAAACTATTCCTTCTTCATTCTCCCGCGCGGCTTCGGAATCTTCAGCTCGGGGTAAACCGCGCCGAAGTCGTCCGGCGAACAGTAAGGCGGGAACCCGAGTCGCGCGAAAACGCGCGCGTAATAAATTTCGCGGAGCAAGCGCCGCTCGTTTTCTCCTGCGGCGCAAGCGAGCACGCCGCTTTCGGCGGCTTTCGCGGCTTCGAGCGCTTGCGGGAGTTTCGAAAAGTTTTTGCGCGCCGGGAAAGCGGCGAGCGCGTTCTCAAATCCAGCGTCAAACGCTTTGGCGCCGTCTGCGCCTTGCGCGTTGCACGCGAACGCGGGAATCTTGCGGTCCACGCTCGCGAAAACCCCGACGAGGCAAGCGAGAACCTCTTTGGCTTCCGCTTTCGCGGGATTCACTTTTTTTACGGCGACCCAGCCGTTCAAGTCGGCGGCGAAGAGAAAATTCGGGGAAGCGCATTGTTTGGCTTGGTTGAACGACGTTTGAGGAAAAGCTTTGTTGAATAGCTCGCGCATGAAAAAGCTCCAGGCGAACGCGGTCGCGTCGTCGTGCTTCTTCGCGCCAGCCGCAAGCTCTTCGTCGGTAGGCTTTTTGAGGAGGACGAAAGGCCGCATTTGTTGTTCGAGCGCGCCGGACTTTGTTTCCCGCAGGACGGAAACAAGCGATTCCAGCGAGGAAACGCGTTTCGCGTGCGGAGCCGCGACGTCGCGCAATCCGTTCAAGTCGAGCGGGGCGAAATCGAACATTTTCGAGGCGCACGCCGCGCGGGCTGCTTCCAGCGTTTCCAGCGCCTGCCCTCGGCTCGGGTTTTCGATTCGGCGCGAGTAAACCGCGCCCTTGATTGGAGATTCGAATTGAACGAACAAAAAACTCAGCCTTGCGCGCAACTCAGTGTTTGGCTAAAACGAGTCAACAGGCGCCAGCAGTCTTTCTTACCTGGCTTCGGCTTTGACGTTCTTCAACGCTTCCACGGTTTTGCGCACCGTGGCGCCGACGGTCGTCTCGGGCTCGTACGCCCCGCCGGCGAACACGGCGCCGCACGAGTTGCAGCGCCACTTCGCGAACCCTTCCCGCTTGAGCTTGTCCTTCCCGCACTTGGGGCAGGCGTGCTTGGCGCGGCGGCCGGCGGCGACCGCCTTCACCCGCTCGCGAATCTTTTTGCCGTACCTTGAACCCATTTTTTTGTTTCACCCGCAAAACGCTTGACCCGGTTTCGCCGGATTATTCAAATTTTCAAATTTCGTATTCAGATTTTGGAGAGCAGTTCCTTGCTCTTGCCTTGAGCGAGCCCGATTAGTTCCATCAACTCGTCCGGCGCGAACCCGGCGGCGCCGCTTTTTTGCGTTGCGCAAACGAACCCGTCGCTCGTGCAGCTCACCGTCAAGCGGCCGTCGCTTGCAGCTTCTTCCTCCGCGGTTGCGTCGGCGACGACGTGCCCCGCGATTTTCTCGAGCGAGCAGGCTGCGACTAGGCGCTTCAACTCCATCGCGCCCCCGTGTTCCCCGCGGACTATCGCGTTGTCCTCGAACTTCGGCAGGCGCGTGCTTGACAACGCCGCGCTCGCCGCGAGCACCGCGGCGTCGATGAGGTTGCCGCAGTAGTCGACGACGTGGACGTCCACGAAAAGCGAGAGCACTTTGCCTTCCTCCGTCTTCGTTTTCCCGAGTTCGGCTAGGTCGATGAGTTCCGCACCGCGGATTCCGCGGTCGACGACTCGCGCGAGCTCGATGCTTTCCTCGCCGGGCGGCCCCGCTTCGAAAGTCGGGTGCGCCATGGGCGAGAATTCGCAGCCAACCATGAAAACGCCTTCGTCCTGCCTGTCGGGGAAAGGCATCATCAAGTCGAACTTCGTGGCGGCGTAAACCTTCGTGCCGCCGATGCGGCAGAGCGCGCTTCCGTCGTCGTTCGGAAGCGTTCCTTTCTCGACGGCAATTTCGCGGTAGTCGAGCAAGCCGCGGCCGTCAACGCGCTTTCCTTTCGACAACAAGTCTTTGACGAAGGAAGCCTTCACTTCCTCCAAAATGTTTTCCATTTCCAACAACACCTCTCGAACGCAATCCAGTCCAACAGCTAAACTTCAGCGTATTCAGTAAACCGGTTCTTTGGCGCCGCGCTCCGCGCCGCCCGCTCCGCCGGTTTCGCCGCCGTTTTGCGTTTCGCACTCGGCGCTCACCGCCGCGTATTTTTCCTTGAGGGCGGCGACCTGCAAATCGTGAATCTTTTGAACCGCGCCTCGCGCGAGGCGCAGCCCTTCCGCGATTTCCTCCTTCGACAGCAAGCCGTCCATTTGGAAGAGCAGCAGCTCTCCGGTGCGCGGCGCGAAAACGAAAGGCATGTCGCTTTGCCCGAAGTTGTCTTCATCCTTGTTCAAGTCGACCACCATCTTGCCGTCGACTTTCCCGATGGAAACGCCGCAAGGAATGTCGCGCATGGGAATGCCCGCGTCCGCGAGCGCGACCGCCGCGGCGGTTATTCCGGCGATGCGCGTTCCGCCGTCGCTCTGCAACACTTCCATGTGCACGTTTATCATCGTCTTCGGGAATTGTTGCACGAGCACGACGTTCTCGAAAACGTGGCGCGCAATCTTGCTGATTTCGATTGAACGGCGGTTCGGCCCAGCCCTGCCGTGTTCTTCCTGCCCGGAAAACGGCGCCATGATGTAGCGCGCGTTGATTATCGCGCGGTAAGGGTTCGTCAAGTGCTTCGGCAGCACTTCGCGCGGCCCGTACACGGCGGCGACGACTTTGTTGCGCCCCCACTCGACGAGCGCGCTGCCGTCCGCGTTTTCGAGCACGCCCGCCTTGACGCTCAGCGGCCGCAGTTCGTCGAGCGAGCGGCCGTCGCACCGTTTTCCGTTCTTGATTTTCGTGCGTTCATCGATTTTAGACTGCATTCTTCATTTCACCTGCTTGTTCAAAAGCGATTCCGTTTCAAACGAGATTTTGTTTCAAACGAGATTCTGTTCCCCCGCCTTGTTCGCCAGCCGGTTCCCTGCCGGGTTCCTCGTCCAGCGTTCCGCCCCCGTTTTTCGCGCTTTCCTCGCGCAGGAACGCCGTAACCCGGTCCGTGAGCCCAGTCAAGTGCGCCTCGCGGCAGATTTTGAGTATCGCCAGCGTGGCGAGCGCCGTATTCCCACCCTTGAGGTAGAGGCGACCGTTCTTGCCGACGCTGACTTCCGTGCGCGTGTACTGGCGTATTATCGCGAGCATGCTCCCGCCGCGGCCTATGACGCGCGGCACTTTGACGGGCGTGATTTCCAGAATCTCGCCGCCGAAAAGCTTGCGCGGCCTGCCGAGCGTCGCGTCGTGCACCTCGTTGACTTCCACTACTTCCGCGGAGACGACGTCGCCGAGCTCGAATTCTTCGCGCGTTTCCTTCGTGCTCAACGAGCCTTCGTACGCCGAATTAATGTCTAGCAAGTAGCCGCTGAACCGCTGGTCTTTAACGATTCCCACGACGTAGTCGCCCACCCGCGGCAAGTAGTGCCCTTTCAAGGGAACAAACTTGTCTCCCTCGACGAAGCCGACGACGGACGCGATAGTCTCGCCTTTCTCGATTACCGCGCCTTGGACGCGTCGCGCGTCGCCGAAAACGCTTTCTCCCGGAAGCACTATGCGGCGTTCTGCCCGCTTGCCGGGCGCGCCGCCTTGCGCTTCGCCGCCGCCTTCGCCTCCGCCTTGAAAATCGAAATTCACTTTTCAACAACCTCCACAAAAAACAATTTTTGACGACCGTTAATCCGTCAGCGCAAGAGTTTCGTTTGCGCCTGCCCAGCGGTGAGCTTGTTTATTTTTTCGGAGAACTCGCCTTGCAAGCCCGCGGGGAATTCGCACACGCACACGAGCGAACCGTCGTTCCCCCATTCTTCGCGCTGCATGCCGTACTCCTTCAGGAAACCGTAAGCGCGAGCCGCGTGCTCCGCGTTCATCTTGACGGCGATGCGCGCGTTCTCGACGCTGATCGGAATGATTTCGCGCAACTCCTCCATGATTTTCGGCGCCTGCTCTTCCGCGCTCTTGAACGCGTCGATGTGAACGCGCGCCTCCTCCATCGCCTTCTCGATGCGCTGCGGCGGGTGAGGCGCGTGCGTGCGCGGGTCGACCGCGGTGCGCGCGATGACGGCGACGACGCGCGCGCGCTTTTCTTCCGTGAGTTTCCGCCGCTGGTCCGTCGTGATTTGCAGTTCGCCTTCCGCGAAAATCTTTTTAGCGACTTCGTAAACGTCGGTCGTGCCAAACGCTTTCTTGATTGCGGCGCCGGTGGCGCGCTCGCCTTTTTTGGCGTCCGTGAAAATCTCGTCGAACGCGAGCACGTTGTCTAGCGTCTTGCGGCTGCCCGTCTTGTACTCGTACCCCGCCTTGGGGTCCACGAGGATTTCGAATTTTTCGCCGCCTTTCTCGTAACGCGCCACGATCGTGTTCTCGATTCCCGACACAACGCTCAACCTTCTTTTTTTAACCTGTTCCGTCAACCTTCTTCGATGAGCCGTGAAGCGATTCGCGCCGCGATTTCGGCGTAGTCCCTGCAACGCCCGCCGGACTCGCCGCGCAAAACCCTGCAGCAAACTGCGGCGCTGCCGCACTCTTTCTTGAATTCATCGTGCAGAGCCTTCGTCTTCTCGTACAAAACATCCTTGGACTGCGAAGCCGCCGTTCTGCCGAACTTCAAACCCAACGCCATTGCCGCGCCAGTCAACGCCCCGCACTGGCACCCGCTCCCGCCGAGACCGCGGCCGAAAGGCGTTGCCGAGCGGACGTCGCCGCGCAAACCGTGCGCTTCGCACAAACCCTTGAAAACGCTTTCCGCGCAGTTGAATTTTTGCGAATGGTATGCGACTGCCAGCGCCGCGGCGTTACCCGCCAACTTCAAGCACTCCTCGAATTATTCTTTTCACTTTTTCTTTTCGTTTCTCGACTGCTTTTCCGGCTTCTTCGGCTTCTCCTTTTCCGAGGGCGCGCCGCCCGCGCCGCGCTCCGCGCCGCTTCCTCCGCTGCCTTCGCTCAAATACCCTGCGACCTCGCCAGCGTTTAAAACACGCACCTTCCGGTCGGCAAGCGTTATCACGGTGACGTCGACTATGTTCGGCGAAAGCTTTTCTTCCACGCCGCGCTTGAGCGCGCGCAGCGCTAGCCGCACTCCGTCCTGCAGGCTCAAGCCGTCGCGGTACTCTTTCTCGAAAAACTCTTCAACCGTCTTCTTGCCGGAACCGATTGCGCTCGCCTTGTACTCGAACAACGCGCCGCTCGGGTCAGTCTCGAACAAGTGCGGCGCCCCGTCGACGCCCGCGATGAGTAGCGAAACGCCGTACGGGCGGACGCCGGCGTACTGCGTGAAAATCTGGATGTGGTCGCCTAATTCCTTCGCAAGCGTTTCGACGCTTATGGCTTCGTCATACGTCAAACGGTGTTTCTGCGATTCAACTCGGGCGAAGTCGATGAGCTTGCGCGCGTCCGCGACGAGCCCGCTCGACGAAGCGGCTATGTGCGAATCGATTTGGTAGATTTTTTCGTGGGATTCGCCTACGATGAGCCCGCCCGTCACGCGCTTGTGCGCTACGAGCACGGCGCCGTCCTTGCACACGAGTCCGACGCTCGTGCTTCCCGTCTTGACGGCTTCGCGAGCATACTCGACCTGGAACAATCGTCCGTCGGGCGAAAACACGGTAATCGCGCGGTCGTAAGCCGCTTGGCTCGGAGGATACAATCAAACCACCCCTAAACTCTTTCTTTTTTTAAACGTTTTAACGAATACTGATTTGCATTCGCGAGTAACGCGAAACTCAAAAAGTCGAATTAGCGCCTTTGGTACTCGAAACGGCGAGCCAGCCCGGAGGCGTAAACCGCTTTTTTCTTTCTCTTGCCAGCAGTTATTTTCCGAAAAAGCCTTTTTATTACTTTGTTTTAGGCGCTCCGCCCGCTGCGGAAAGCTTTCCGATGGCGCCGCTCATCTTTTCGAGGCGCAACGCCACGTCCCGCCCCTGCCAAAACCTCTTGAGAGCAATCGCCGCTATTGTTTCCTCGAGCGCCGAAAGCGAACAACGCGCAACGCCCCGCTGGGCGCGCTCGTCGAATTCCTTCCACCGCAAGCGCGAGCGAGCCGCGCCCGCCTCCCCCAAAAACTCGATTGCGGCGGAGTAAAGCAAGTATTTCGCGTCGCGCGCGCTGACGGGCGCAGTCGACTCGACGCGCAACTGCAGGTAACGCCCTTTCTCCCTAATCATGAAAAACAACCCGACAATTCAACGTTTCGAATACCAGTAACCAAACGCCTTGAGCGCCTTCGCCCTGTGCGAAAGCTTCGCTTTCTCCGCCACGCTCATTTCCGCGAACGTGCGCGCGCCTCGCGCGCCGTTCGGCACGAATATTTCGTCGTAAGGCAAGCGCGCGTGGTGCGCTTTACCCGTCCTTTTCTTGGTTATCGTGCCGTAACACCGCCCTATGAAAACGCGCGGCACGGCTTTCGGCGCTGCGAACGCGACAATCGACTGGAAAAACGCGGCGCGCGAAACGCGCGCGCCGTTGAGAAGGCGCAGCACGCCTTCGAGCCCGACGCCGGTCACGAACGGCCGCGCGTACGCCCCCGGAAAATTTCGGCACGCCTCGAAAAAAATTCCGGTATCCTCGACGATGACGGGCGCGCGGACTGCGCGCAGCGCCTGCTCGGCTTTCGCGAGCGCTATCGCGCGCACGTCGTCAGTCTGCGGTTCCTCGAGGTGCAACGCCTTGCCGGCAACCTTGATGCCGAACGGCTCGAGCACGCCTCGCGCCTCGCGCAGCTTGCCGCCGTTGCTCGTAACGAAAACGATTTTCTTGCTTTTCTTTTTCTTCGCACGCATTTTGAATCAACCGTTCAACCGTTGAGCCTGTCGTTCCTGCTCCCGATTTTCTTGAAGCGCACCGCCTCGCCGAGGTATTTCTCGAGCGCGCCCGGCTTGTAATCCCTGAAATTAAAGAACCCGTCGACGTTGCGCCGCAACTCTTCGACGTAAGAATAGTATTCCTTTTCGGAGAATTCGCGGAGCCCTAGTTCTTCAAGCACGGCGCCTATTTGCTTGCGCGCCGACGGAATTTCCTTGTCGTTGAGCGCGAGCTTGCGCGCCTCGAAAAACTTCGAGTGCCCGGGAACGCTGACGAGCAGGAAATCGATGCCGCGAAAAGCGAACGCCTGAATGCGTCGCTCGCATAAATAGCCGCGCTCGTAGCCTACGAGCGTCAAAAAGTGAATCATCTCATCCATTTGCTTCGGCTGCAGCTTCACGGAAATCTCGCGCCTCGCCGTAACCGGCGCTTGGGACCTGCTTTTCTCGTGGCAGACGGAGATTACGAGTTCGGGTTCGCCGTTCGTGACGCGAACGCGCAAATCGAATTCTTGCGAGGAATCGCGGCACGACGCGCAATCGACGAGGAAACGGTCGAAGTCGCCGATGAACGAACCGCGCGCGGCGAGCTGCTTCGCAAGAAGCGCGAACTCTTCGTCCCCAAGCGGCCCGCGGACTTCCACGAGGAACTCTTTTTTCACTCCTTTTCCAGCCAAATCCACCACCCGCAAAGCCAAACGAAATCAAGCGAAAATCAAACGAAATTCAAACCGTTCAGCGCCCGGCTGGCTTGCTCGAAACTCAATCCGAGCGTTTCCCCGATTGCGATGCTTTCGCGCGGGCTCTTGACGTCGTAAACGCTTTCCGCCCGAGAAACGAGAACAAACGGAGCGCGAAGTTTCACGCACTTGCGCAGAAAAACGCGGGTTTCGGCGATGAGTTTCGCGCGCCGCATTTCGCTAGCGCGAACGAACGCAATCAAAGGAATCTCGAATGCGGTTGCCTCGCCCGCTTCAGCCGAGTCGGCTACGCTTCGAATCAAGCCTTCATCGAAACCAAAACTTTTTGCGAGCAAGGGATTCACCAGAATGCCGCGTTTAGCTGCCGCGCGCAGGAGTTCGCCGTTAACGCTTTCCACGGCGCACAACCCGTTTTCGTTGCCACGCTTGGCGTCCTTGATTTTCTGCAAGTCGCTTTGCTTGCTTAAAACGACGAGCGGCGGCGCGAACGCTTTCTTGAATCCGAACGCGAGCGCACGCTCGCGCAGCTTTACGTCAGCCAAATGCAAATCGGTGAACGAAGCCATTCCGACAAGTAACCGCGCTTAAATTAAAAATAGCAGGCGGTTGAGCCGTAGCCCGCTTTCTGTTGTCCACGGCATTGGACTGAGCGGAGGCAACGCCTCCTTGCACCAAACGAGGCGCGTTTCACTCCTTCAAGCAACCAAAGTCACGCTTGCGCGATCACGCCGAATTGCTTGCGGATATCGTTTCTGGTCCCCGTTACCGCCTTAAGCGGTGGCGCTTTCGCGCCTGAACTAATTTCGGTGAGCGGAACTTCCTCAGCAGCCGCGCTGTGACGCGCAAGCCACCGACAGCCGTGCACTCAACCGCCTGCCGCATAATTGTGTTCAAGCGAGTATTTAAATTGGTTTCACGCGGAAACAATACGCGTAATGGGCTGGTAGATCAGCAGCTGGGCACAAAGCGCCCTTTTTCGGTTGCTTGGTTTATCCTGCTAAAGATCGCACGCTTCGCAAGCGTGAGGCCGCGGGTGCGACTCCCGCCCAGTCCATTTCCAAACGCTAGTTTTAAGTCGAACCGCGGAGTTAAAACACTCCATGAAAATCGCGAAAAACAAGTTGTTCGTCGCGCTGAACGTCGTTCTCGCGCTAATCGTCGCGTGGTTTTTCTTGACGCAATTCGACTACCGAGCGATTGCGGCGACGCTTGCGGCGACCAACTTAATTTGGATTCTGCCTGCAGCGCTCTGCTATTGGGCGATGAACTGGATAAGCGCCATACGCTTGAAACGCTTTCTGAAGGCGAAAGCGCGCGTTGCCGAAATCTTTTTCATCCACATGCAAGCACTCCTGCTCAGCGACGTCACGCCCGGACGAGCGGGTTACGCTTACCTCGTCGTCGGCTTACGCAAGCACGGCGCCGCGGCGCCGAACGCGCGCGTCCTCGGCTTGCTTCTCGCCAGCGACTTCTTCGTGCGCGCGCTGCTAATCATCGCGTCGATCGCGTTGTTCGCGCGCTCGTTCCTGTGGGCCGGCGTTTTTTTGGCGGCGGCGAGCGCGGTCGCGCTAGCGCTTTTCTGGAAGCGCGCGCGCTTCATCGAAAAACTTTTGGCGAAAACTCCGGTTGTTGGCGCCCGGCTCTCCGCGTTCTACGAAACCGTTTTCGTCAAGCATTTGGAGTTAAGCGAACTCGCGTTATCCCTCGCCGCCTCGTTCGTCGGAAGCGTCTTGCGCGGCGCGGCGTGGCTGTTTTTGCTCGTCGCCCTCGGTTGCTACACGCCGTCGGCGACGCTCGCAACGTTCACCGTGTTGTGCGCGTTGTTGACGGCGCTGTCCTTCATTCCCTTGTCAATCGCCGGAATCGGGGTTCAAGAGGCAACAGGCGCGGTTCTTTTCGCTTCGCTGCTCGGGATTCCCGTTGCCGCGGCTGCCGCGTTGATGGTTCTCGTGCGCGGAATCGAATTCGGAAGCGACTTGGTTTTCGGAAGCAAAGAATTCTTGAAGCTTTGATTCCCTGGCCCGCGCGTTTACTCCTTGAAGCCCTCAATGTTCGCCGCGAGCTCCATCAACTCGCCCGCGCGGTCGGCGAGGTCGTGCGCCAACGATTGCGTGTTGCGCAAAACGCGCGCTTCCTCCTCCATCAAGCCGCTTGAGCGGGCGAAAGAAGCGCTTGCGGCGACTATCAAGTCGCGGCGTTCGTGACGCACTACCGCGAAATCCAATTTTTCCCCGCTGAGGAAAGCCGTCAAGCAACGCGAGTACAAGCCGGTCGCCTTCTCGACCGTTTCGACCAGCTCCCCGCTTTGCTGGAAGCCGGCGCCCAAATCATCGTAAGAACGCACGACCTTGGTTACGGCGTCGAGAATGCCGCCGATGTTTTTCGCGCACAAGGCGTACGAAAGCAGTTCCGAAAACGAAAGCTTGGATTCCGCCAGCGCGCGAGAGCCGCGCGACGCGCCGTAGACGAGCCGCAGCACGAGAAAGTAAAGCTTGAACGCCGACTTCGTCAACGTTTTTATTTGAGCGGAATCGAAGCGCGAAGCCCGCATTTCCTGAATGAGCAGCGCCGACAAGCTTTTGACTACGAAGCGCAAACGCTTGAACAACTGCGGAAGCGACGCCTGCTCGCGAGTAAAAACCTGCAGCGTAACGCTGTCCTTCGACTGGCTCAAAACCTCGACTCCAAGCAAATGGGCGTCAACCGCCTCCAAAAACTCGTCCAACTCCCTTCTCGAAGCCTTGCTTACGACGCGAATCGAGTCGAACCCTTGAACGTAACGCGCGAACGCTTCGATTACCGCGCCGTGAGCGTCGTTCAACTCGACGACCGCTTCCCCGCGCTCGCGCTTGCGCTCGCGCGGCGTCACTACGAGCGACAAGCCGTGCGGGTAAACGTAGACGTCGTCGCCCTTCTTGATTCCCGTGAGGCGCACCCAATCCGCCGGCAGCGAGACGACGAGCGACGCCGCCCCAAGCTTTCCGACCCTCCGTTTTTCCACGCAAAACA
The DNA here is from genome assembly GCA_964634375.1 of Microcaldota archaeon. Taxonomy (GTDB): domain Archaea; phylum Micrarchaeota; class Micrarchaeia; order Norongarragalinales; family Norongarragalinaceae; genus CAITNU01. The sequence goes on along the minus strand of CAZWIQ010000027.1, from coordinate 41 downwards.
CGCTCCGTTCAACCAAATAGTATTTACTAGTATATATTAGT
>CAZWIQ010000026.1:0-14624 GCA_964634375.1 Microcaldota archaeon | reverse complement strand
CCGTAATCGCGATACTGCTCGTGCTCGGCGCCACGATTTTCTTTTCGTTCGGCACCCCGAAACCGCCGAACGCGACTCCGCCCCCCATTTTGGAGCCCAACCCATCCTTGTTCAGCATTCCGCCGAGTTCGAGCGCGACGCCGGCGCCTTCGCCTTCCTCGTTCCCAGCGGCTCCTTCGCCTAGCGGCGAACCGACCCTTGAGCCGTGGCCTTCGGTTGCGGGAGCGCAGTGCGAAGGCGAAAACGTTTGCCTCGCTGAAAAACCGTTTTACTGCGTCGGCGGGCGCGAAATGAGTTACTGCACGAAGTGCGGTTGCCCGAGCGGCCTAGCCTGCGGCAAGGGCTCGCCCGGCGGAGCTTGCGATTGCTTGAACCAGGAATTAATCGTTGAAAACTGCACGATACTTGGGCCGGGAGGCGAACTCGCCACGATTACCCCGTCCCCGAGCCCCGCTCCTTCGCCGAGCCCGTCGCCTTGCGCCGCCGGCGCGAACGCGAGCAACGACAGCGTTTTCCTTGCGGCGCTCGCTTCGGCTTACGCCGACGTTTACGGGCAAAACGTTTCGTGGGCGCACCCCTCGTCGTATTTGTGGACTTGGAACGACGTCGGAAGCGGCGCGCAAAACGAGTTGTTCGTTTACAAGGGTTACTACCGCGGTTGGAGTCCGAGCGACCACCTCGCGGAAATAATCGCGCTGGAATCGCAGTGCGCGAAAGAAGAAGCGGTCGTCTTCTCGTCGGCTTCGACTCCCGCCGAGTACGACTTCAAGCAAAACTGCTGGAATTGGACGTACGTCGTGGACGCGCGGACGAAAGACTTTTTGACGGCGAACGCCTTGCAAAGCCGCGGCTACGCTTTCGCGACCCGCGTGGCGGACGCTTGCCCGCCTTGATTTTCAGCAGAATCAGCAGAAAACCAAAAATTTTCGTAAATCATAAATTTCGCGGGGGAATGCGCGGTGTGGATAGCGAAATTCAAGGTTTGGCACGCGGACTCCGTCGCAATCGAGTGCTCGCGCGATTTCCCGGAATCGCAGTTCCTGACGTATTACCTCAACAATTTCGACAAAGGCGGCAAGACGTTCATCAACAAAGTCGCGATAACGATGGGCCCCCAAAAAAACGAGTTGCAGCGCCGCCTCGCGGAAGACCCGCGCCTCGTGTCAAGCAAAATGGACGGGCACCAGTTGTTTTACACGCTGCGCGCGCAAGACGCCTTCCACGAATTGCTTTTCGACCGAACCGTTTTTTTCACTAAGCCGATTCTCGTGCGCAACGGCTTGGAGTACTGGACTGTCGCGAGTTGGAGCAAAGCCGACTTAACGGCGTTGCACGACCGCGTGAAGGCGCTCGAGTTCAAGCACAAGGCGACGATCGAAATGACTGAAATGCGCGAGGAAACGCTCGACTTGTTCATTCCCAACGTGCTTTCGCGCCTCACCGACAAGCAGCGCGACGCGCTCGCCGCCGCGGTGCGGGAAGGCTATTACGAGTATCCGCGCCGCGTTTCGCTTGAAGAGCTGGCGAAGCGCGTCGGCGTGCCGCGCACGACGCTGCAAAGCCATCTCCGCAAGGCGGAGCGCGCGCTCGTTCCCGCGGTTGCGAGCGAAACATTCGTTTGACGCCTTCGTTTCCGACGCCTTACCCGCAGTCGCCCAGTTTTTAGCTTTTAACTTTCAACTTTCATTCGCTCCTTAAAAACCCGCGTTTTCAATAGTCATTTGACTACTAAAACCTAATTTTAGCGTTTTTCCCTAGTTAATACAACAAATCAGTGGTTACAACCAAGATGCATGGTTAAGGATTTTGCGGCGGGAGGCAAGGAGTGCGAGGAAGGCAAGGGAGAGGCAAGGGAGGTAATCTTGAATGTTTGAAGGAACTTTCTGGTCGTTGGACTGGGTTGCCGTTGCAATCCTAGTCTTGCTGGCCGCGCTAGTCCTGCTTTTGCTGCCCGGCTTGCGCGGGGGAAGGCAAGCTGCGCCTGCGGAGCCGGAAGCGCCGGCCGGCGGAATCGGGAACCAGTCGCCTCAAATACGGTTTTAAAATATGCCTCGCGCTTAAACGCTTGTTTAAACATTTAAATTTTTTCTTCAAGGCGTTGTGAAATGAATTGGAAAGCGATTGCTCGCGATTACGGAGACCCCGTGATTCACGGTTGCGCTTACTGCGCGGCGAGCGTAAGCGGCATGAACTCGATCGTGGGGCGAAGCAACACGTCTTGGGCTATGGAGTTCAATGAAAAACAATTGACTATTGGCGCGGAATGGAAGTGGTGCGGCGAACTCGAGGACTTCATTGACTTGGGACGCGAAGTTCTGCGCAAGCTCGAGGACCCCGCGTTCTTCGATTTCGTGGACCGCGAAGGCAGGCGCACGATTCGAGAACTCGTTTCAGCTTCGGCGTTTCTGCGCGACGCGCCGCTCGCCTCTTACTCAGACGAGGAACTTGCCGCAGCGTACGAAAGCGTTTACGCGGTGTGGTTTAAGTCGTGCGCTTTCGGGCACGTGGCGAATCTCGCGGACTTCGAGCACTTCATGCTCACCAACAAAATCATGGGATTCCTCGAAAAACGAATCGCCGAAAACGGAAGCGAAAACGGACGCACAAGCAAAATCTCTCTTCCGGAGGCGTTCGCCGCGTTGACTACGCCGACGGAAAAGAATCCGCTCGCGATCCAGGAAGAGAGTTTTTACTCGATTCTCGCGTTGATTCAAGCGAGCCCGCTGGCGGTGGAAATCTTCACCGAGACGGCGAGCGCCACCGAAATCGCTCGGAAAGTCGAGGCGTTGCCGGAAATCGACCGCGCCGTGCACGCGCACTCCCGCGAGTTCGACTGGATCCAGTACCACTACTCTGGGCCGACGATTCTCGACGAAACGTATTTTCTCGACGCGCTCGCGAGCGAAGTGCGGCAAGGCACGAGCGGAAAACAAAAACTCGCGGAAGCGGCCGAGAAACAGCGCGAGACGCGCGAACGACAGGAAGCCGTCGCGAAAGAACTCCGCTTAACGCCGCAAGAAATTTATTGGACGCACGTGGCGCGCGGCTTCATGTTTTTGAAGGCGTTGCGGAAAGACGTCGTGTTCCAAGCGAGCCGCAACACGGACGCGCTCCTCCGCGAAGTCGCACGGCGCCTAGGCTTGACGGTTCTTCAAGCGCATTACCTCGCGCCGCATGAAGCGTGGAAATCGCTGCGGCGCGGGCACGGCTCGAACGGCAGCGGCGGAGCGAGCGTCGTTTCTCCTGCGGAGCTCGACGCGCGCTTGAAGCACAGCGTGTGGGTTTTCGAAGGCAAAACGGTGCGCGTCTACAGTGGCGCTGACGCGGCGCGGCTCGCGCAGCAAATCGTCGAAGACAAGGCGCCTGAAGACGCGGCGAGCGTGCGCGAACTAAAAGGCACGCCGGCAAGCCCTGGAAGCGCGCGCGGAACCGTGCGAATCATCGAGAAGGCCGAGGACATGCAGAAAATGCGGGACGGCGACATCCTCGTTTCGCCAGCAACGAACCCGAACCTCGTGCCCGCGATGAAGCTTGCTGCGGCAATCGTGACGAACGAGGGAGGCGTCACTTGCCACGCGGCTATTGTGAGCCGCGAGCTCGGCGTTCCTTGCGTTACGGGCACGCGAATCGCCACGAAAATCCTTAAGGACGGAGACGTCGTAGAAGTAGACGCGAACAAGGGTTTAGTGAAGAAAGTTGGTTGAAAAGGTTAGTTGATTCCGTGGTTTCGCCTTCGGTTTTGCCTGAATTCAAGAAGGGTTACGACGCGGTTTGGTTCGACCACGGAGTATGCGTTTTGCACATCAGCTTGAACGACCACGGGTTCCACCACCGCGACGTCAAAAAATTCTGCGGGGGAATGATGTTCGACCCGTCAATCATGGAAATCACTCGCGACTCGTTGAATTGGTACGTTCAAGTAGCGGATTTCGACGAAGTCGGACGGCGCTCGCTCGCGAAAATGCGGGGCGACAAGCACTTCGTGAAGTGGCTGGAGGAAAACACGCTCGCCACTGGCGCGGAGTTGCGGCGCGCCTGCGAGAAAGTCAAGGAACGCAACGAGAAAGCGGACGGCGGACTCGCGAAAGCAGGCAACGGCGAGCTCGCCGAGTTTTACGAAAAGATTTTCCGCGGCTACATCGACATTTGTTATTACGGGATTTACGTGATGATCGCGGAAGTCCACAATCTTTACTTGACGAAGGCGCTTCAACAACTCGTGAGGCACAAGACGCGCGAACTCGGTTTTCCTGGGCTCGAACAAGATTATTTCGACGTCTTGACGTTCCCGAAAAAAGAGACGGAAACCGCTGAAATGAAGCGCAGCGCTTTTCAAATCGCGGCCCTCGCGGCCGCCGACGAAAAAGCAGGCGCCGCGTTGAAGAAAAACGATTTGCGGGAAGCGGAGCGGGCGCTCGCGAACTCGCGAACGCTCGACAAGCTCGTCGAGAACCACGTTTCGCGATATTGCTGGGTGAATTACGGTTACGGCGGGCCCGCGTTGACGCGCGCTTCGTTCGTCGAGGAAATCGCGGCAATCGTCCGCGGCAGCAACCCTGAAGCCGAACTCAAAACGCTCGAACGCCGCCAAAGCGAAATCGAAGAAAAGCGCGCCGCTTTCACGAAACAATTGAATTTGACGGACGACGAAGCGCACTTGCTGAAAGTCGGGGCAACCGCGAGCTTTCTAAAGACTTACCGCAAGGAACTTATGTCATTCGCGTGCTTCGCGCTCGACTTGCTTTCCGCGGAGACGGCAAAACGCTTCGGGCTCGCGTTAGGCGCCGTGCGCGCTTGCACGAAGGACGAGATTCCCGCGATGCTTCGCGGCGGCGCGGACGCGGTTCCCGACAAAGCCAAACTCAAGGAGAGGCAGGAGTACTGCGGTTACGTCACCGTCGACGAGGACGCTTACGAGATATTGTACGGCGACGACGTCCGTTCGCTCATCAAGCGCGTTGCCGTGAAGACGGAAGCGGTAAGCGACGAAGTCAAAATAATCAAGGGGCACACGGCGTGCAAGGGGTTCGTGCGCGGGTTCGTGAAAGTCATCAACACGGTTTCCGACATGTACAAGATGGACCACAAGAACGTGCTCGTTTCCGTGCAGACGAATCCCGAGCTCGTGCCCGTAATGAAGAAGGCGGCGGCAATCGTGACGGACCTCGGCGGCATCACCTGCCACGCCGCAATAGTCAGCCGCGAGCTGGGCGTGCCGTGCGTAATCGGGACGCGCATAGCGACGAAAGTGTTGCATGACGGAGACCTCGTGGAAGTCGACGCGACGAACGCAACGGTGAAAAAACTGTGACAACTGCGACTCTTGCTGCGGAAACCGCCGCGGAAAAATGGGTTAATTTCTGGAGCCACCGCCCGTACTCGCCTTTCTTGATGGAACTCGTCGGCGAAGGAACCGTAAACCGCTTCCCGAAAATCTTCGTTCAAACCGCGATTACGCGGTGCGGCAACTACTGGCTCGCAGCCGAAAACAATTTTTTTTACGTTGAAAGCGAGTTCGACGAAACCGTCGCCGCCCTCGCGACTCAAGCGCTTCGCGATTCAAGCGTGATTTACGGTTTCATGCAAACCGCGCTCGAGAAAGCCGAGCGCCTCAACGAATTTTCAGGTAAAGCAGTCGCGGGCGGCTCGGACGGCTTGGCGGGCGAGCCGGACGACGCGCTCATCGCGCGGTTGAACGAGTTCGCGGAACGCTACACGGAAATGTACGCTTACGCGACTTCCGCTCCAATGCTCGGCTACAAGCAGGACAACGCGCTTTACGCTGGAATGAACGAAATCCTGAAGAAGAAGACGGGCGGTTCGGGCGCGAAACAGTCGGCGTACTTGCTGGTGTTGACTCGCCCACTCGAAAAACTCGCGACTCAAAAGCAGGACGAGCGGGTGCTCGCGCTGGCGGCGAAAGCCGTTCGCCGCAAACTCTCGTCGGCGGAAGCCGTCGCGGCAGCGTTTCCAAAGGAAATCTCCGCGTTGCGGCGGGAATTCGAGTGGCTTTCCTTCGACTTGTGCGATTCCGTGGCTTGGAACGAAAAGCATTACGCTTCCCTCGTCGCGGAAAAAGCCGGGCTCGGAGAAGAAAAAATCGGGGTGCAGCAGGCGTCGCTAGCGAATTACGAGGCGGAAGCGCGCCGCGCTTTCGACTCCGCGTGCGCGGAATTGAAATTGAGCGAAGGCGAACGCCGCGTTTTCGAAGTCGTGCGCGACATCGGTTACTACAAGTGGGCGCGCGAACACGAGTTCCAGCAAGCGTTGTTCCGCATAAAACGCGTGCAAGACGAACTCGGACGCCGCGCGGGGCTTTCCACGCTCGCCTCGAAATACGTTTTGTGCGGCGAGTGGCCGGAAGTGCTCTCGCAATCCTCGCAGCCGGGCGAGTGGAAAGCGAAGACGGACGAGCGTTTGAAAGCGCTTCTCCTCTTGACGCGGCGCGGAGGCGGACAAGGGGGCAAACGGCGCGGCGGCAGCACGATTGTTTTCGAAGGCGAACGCGCAATCGCCGAATACTCGAAAATCGTTTTCGCCGTTGAAACAGCCAGCCCCATGGCTGCAGCCGGCGAGTTGAAAGGGCTGCCGGCTTGCACGGGCAGGGCGCGAGGAAGGGTCAGCGTGATTAATTCGCTTGCGGACGTGAAGAAGATGAAGGACGGGGACGTGCTGGTGAGCGTCGCGACGACGCCTGACTTGGTGCCGTTCATGAAGCGCGCGGCAGCGATAATCACGAGCGAAGGAGGCGTCACGTGCCACGCCGCAATCGTCTCGCGCGAGTTAAGGATTCCGTGCGTCGTGGGAGTCCGCGGCGTGCACAAAAAACTCGCGGACGGGGACGTCGTTGAAGTCGACGCGATTCACGGCATCGTAAAGAAAATCAGTTGAACGCAAGCAGGCGAAACTTTTTTGGTTTGGGTTCAAGCGCTGGAACTACAGAATTACCCGCCGATGGCGATGGACGCGCCGTTGCGCGCCTTCATCGAAGGCACGCCCAGCGTCGGCGCGCCCGGTAGCGGAAAAACGATCGTGCGCTTTCTTGCCGGGAAAGCGTGGCTTTACTGCAGCGAAGAAGCGTGGCTCGCTTCCGCGAAACAAATTTTCGCGAAAATCCTTGGCGAACCGTCTTGGGCGAAGCGCGTTTGCAGTTTAGGCAAAGCCAACGCGCTCGCGTCGTTCGCGGAAAGCAGGAAGCTCCTTGAAACGGATTTCGCGAGCCTTTCGAACGAACGGCTCTACGAAGTTTTCGCTTCGTTTAATTCCGCGAACCACGCCGCGCAGGAAATGGGTTTGCCTTGGTACGTCCTTGACGCGAGGCACGAGCTTTACTCGAACTACTTGCTCGACTACGTGAAGCGAAGAATCGACGAGAAAAATTTGCAGGCGAGCCACGACGCGAAGGAAGTCCTCGCGGTTTTGACGACGCCCATCGAAAAAAGTTTTTTGAAGAAGGAGGAAGAAGGATTCCTCGAAATCCTTTCCGAAATCTACTTCGATTTGGAGGCTCGCGCGCTGTTCGAGCGTGAAACGCCCGAAGTCAAGCGCGAGCTCGCGCGCGTCGAACCTTCCCTCCTCAAAAAAATTTGGGCGCACTTTGAAGCGTACAGGTGGCTGGAATACAATTACGAAGGCCCCGCGTGGGAAATCGACTACTTCATCGAACGCTGGAACGCCGCCGCGAGACAACGCGTTGACGCCGCCTCGCTGCTGAAAAGCGTGCGCGAGCAACGCACGGCAATAGCGGAAAAGCAGGCGCGCTACATCGCCGAACTCGGAATCGACGCGGAGCACAAGGAATTGCTCGAACTCGGCAGGGAAATGGTTTTCCTTAAAGGCTACCGCAAGGACGCGGCGTACTACGCTTGCTACTGCGCCGAAGGCTTGCTGCGCGAAATCGGGGCGCGCGCGGGGCTGACGCTGCGGCAAACGCGTTACTTGTTTCCCGAGGAAGTCGCGCGCGCATTGGACGGCGCGTTCACGCCGCAGGAAATCGACGGCCGCATTAAGGAAAGCGTCGTCGTTTGCGAGCCGAGCGGCTTGAAAAAGTTTTTTTACGGAAGCGAAACGGCGGAAATAATGAAACTGCTTCCGAAAGAAGAAAAAATCGCGGGCGTCGACGAATTGCGCGGCACTTGCGCTTGCCCTGGAAGGGGGCGCGGGACAGTCAAAATCATTAACGAGCGCGGCGACGTCTCGAAAATGAGGCAAGGCGACGTGCTCGTGTCGCCGATGACTACGCCGGAACTCGTCAGCGCGATGAGGCGCGCTTCCGCAATCGTCACGGATACGGGCGGAATAACTTGCCACGCCGCGATTTTGTCGCGCGAACTCGGGATTCCGTGCGTCATCGGCACGAATCACGCAACGCGCGTATTCAAGGACGGGGACGTCGTCGATGTGGACGCTACTCGCGGAATCGTCAAACTAATTAAGCGCGCTTGAGTGAAACAGCGCATGGCAAAAAAGAAAATCGTTCGCGCCTTGCGTCGCGCCGCGTTCTTCGACGTGGCTGGAACGTTGACGCTTCTCCCCATGTTCGTTCCGTTCAGCCGCGTGCTTTTACGCAAAAAACTGTTCAGCGAAGCAGCGCAACGCGAAGTGGAGAAAGCTTACGCGGATTACGCTGCGGGGCGCATCACCGAACAAGAATACGTGCCGCTCTTCAAAAAGATTCAAGCGCGAGGCTTCAAAGGCAAGCGCCGCGCAGACGTCGAACGCGCCGCAGCCGCTTACTTCAAAGCGGGGCGTTTCAGGCTAAGGCTTTTCGCGAAACCGTTGGTCGCCCTCTTGAAAAAACGCGGTTACCGCGTCGTCCTCGTTTCAGGGAGTTTGACGGAGGAAATCGCGCCCATCGCCGCGTGGCTGGGCGCGGACGCCGTATTCGCTCAAGAACTGGAAGTCGACGCCAGCGGGCGTTACACGGGGCGCTACGTTTTCGTTGCAGCCGCCCCCGAAGCAAAAGCGCGAATCGCGCGCGCTTACGCGCGAAAAGCGGGAGTCGACTTGCGGCGCAGCCTGGCGTTCGGCGACATGTTTCTCGACGAAGGAATGATGCGCGTAGTCGGGCACGCCGTCGCATTGAACGCGGTTCCGGGGTTCAAGAAGAAAGCTAAATCGCAAAAATGGTTCGTGGTAACGCAACGCGAAAACGTCGTCAAGAAAGTCGGGGGACTCCTCAATTCCTTGAACTAGTTTTGAACCTTTTGAATCAAGTCACTTCGCTCGAGTGAAACCCTTTAGGGAAAAAATCGTTTCGCACGTCGAGAAACCGCTTCCACGACTCCGCGCGCTTCGCCTTCGCTTTGTCGAAGTCCGCGTAAAACGCTTCCTCGTCCAGCAACGGCTTGCCTGCGATTCGTTCGAGAACGCGCGCGTCCGGACGCCACTCCATTCCGACTGCTTCGAAGAGCCGCGACAACGCGAAGGCTTCCAGCCAAACGAGCTTCTTTTTCTGCTCTTCGAAATCGAGCGTTTTGAAGAAAGCGTAGTGCCGCGCCGCGGCTTCCCCGAGTTTCTCGTGCAACGACTTGATTTCCGCGTCGCCCAGCGTTTTGCCGTCCGCGCGCACGGCGTATTCCCGCATGGCTTTGACGAGCGGCGTCTTCGTCTTGAGCTTCAAGTGGCTCCACAAGTCGAGTTCGATGCCCGCCGCTTCGTAAACCGTGCGGATTTCCACCGAGCGCGGAACGAATCCTTCAAGCGAAGGCCAAACGGCGCCCGCGTCGAAGTTCGGGAAAAAGCGGATGAGCAGGCAACGATTGCGCGTCAGCGCGTACGGCCCGTAAACGTGGCACCACGCCGAATAATAGTAATCCGAGTAAAGCGCCCAACCGAGTTCAGCGCAACTGTTGACGAGGCGCCCAACGTTGCGGCCGCTATCCTCGCTGCCTTCACTCCACTCCGTCGACTCCATGATTTCAGCGACTTGCGCTGGCGAGTGCCGCACGACGCTGCGCGAGTTGTAGTGGTCCGCGAGCGTCGCGTCGTAAAACAATTCGTGAACCCAATTCAGCGTTTCGAGAGCGTCGGCGTCGCGCGTTCGGCGCGTCGCCTTCAAGTCGAACAACGTCGACTGCAACAACAATTGAAGCATCAACGGACCGTAAAACGATTCCTGCGCGCGGCGCTGCGCGTCCGGCGACGCTCGCGCGCGCTTGCGCGCTTCGCTTAACTTTTCAAGGAACAAGTCGCTGTAGTACGGGCGCAGGAGAGACCAGTCGAAAGGCATCCACGCGGCGGCGTCGCTCGCGCTGATTGCGGCGGCGTAAGAGTCTAGCCAGTCGTCGAGCCAAGCGAGGCGCTTGCTTTTCGATTCAATCTTCTGAAGCGTCGTAAACAACTCCTTTGTCGCCGTCGACGATTACGCGCATCCCGTCGCGAAGCAGCGTCGTCGCGTTTTTCGTTGCGACGACGCACGGAATGCCCATTTCGCGGCTCACGATCGACGGGTGGCTCGTCATTCCCCCTATGTCGCACACGATTGCGGCGGCGCGATTCATCAACGGCGTCATCGTGGGATCCGTGATTCGTGCGACGAGCACGTCTCCCTCGTTGAACGCGAGCCTGTCTTGCGCCGTCGTTACAAGGCGCACGCGCCCGCGCGCGGTTCCCGGGCTCGCCGCAATCCCGCTTAAAATCTTTTTCATGAAACCATTATTCGCCTTCCAACGTTTTAATCGCCTCGCCTTGTTTTTAAATCGCTGGTTTTTAAAACTCCGCTGTCTATGAACTTATTGGTAGTTGCACAATGAAGCCCGTCCACCACTTGTTGTTCGGATTCGTCGTCACGCTAGGATTCTTCGCCTTGTTCCTGCCGGAACACATTACGTGGCAAGTCGTTTTTTTGGCGGTCGTAAGCGGCTTCCTGCCGGACTTCGACCACCGAGAATGGCTTTGGCGCCTCGTGGCGTTCGCCGTATTCGTCGGCTTCTTCGCCTTTTTCGCGAACTCGCTGTTCGCGAGCATGCCGGGCGACGCTTTCCTCGCCGGCGTCGGCGCTTTCGCTACGGCGGCAGTAATTTCGTGGGCGATTTACGCGGCCCACCCGTTCACGCGAGACGTTTTCGAGCTTAACGAACGCAAGACGCAGTTCGCTGGCGCGGAAGGATGGTTCCTCGCGTTGTACGTCCTCGTCGTCTTCGCGGCAACGCTTTCGCCGGAACTCGCGATTGCCGCGCTCATCGGTTACGCTTCGCACTGGGTTCTCGACTACGCGGCTTACCAAACGTATTTCGGGCGCAAGTGGCTGGTGAATTACCCCGCGCCGGAAAAACCGATGGGTTGGCACGTGCGGCGCCTGCAGTTCGAGGAAGCGAGAAAACGCAAGGCGAAGCTCGAGAAAGCGATGAAGACGAAAGAAAGCCGCGGCAACGGTAAAAACAACGATAAAAACAAGAACGGGGGAAACGGCAAGAAGAAAGGCAAGCTAGGCAAGCCGACGGGCAAACACTCGTTCTTCCTGGGCCCGGGCTTGACCGAGGAATCGCACGAGCACGGCGAACACGACGAGCCGGACTTGGGAGAACACTCGCTCGCGAGCGACCAGCAAATCATTGAAGAGTCCGAACTGCACCACGAGGAAGCGCACGGTGGCTCAGCCGGACACTGACGGCAAACGCTGAAGATAGATGCAAGACAGACGCAAGACAAACGCCGGCGAGGTTGAAATAAAATGGTTCACGTGACAGAGAAAACGGTTTTAATCGCGGCGGGCGTTCTCGCAATCGCGTTCATCGTTTGGACGCTGAACGCGGTCGACAACTCGATTCTCGTTCTGCTCGCCGGCGTCGGCTTGCTCGCCGCCGCGCTGATGGGCAACGTCGAGGAAACGATGCACGACGCGAGCGGCGAAGGCGGGGGCGGAAGCGATTTACAGCACAACCCGGATTTTTTCGAGCACCCCGAGTCTTTCGAAGAGGAAGCGCACGAAACTCCCGCGGGGCACTGAGGCAAGCCCTGAGACACTGAATCGCTTTTTTAATCGCGGCTGTTAAAAGCTAGTGCAAGCCAGGGTGGCGGAATCCGGTTAACGCGCTCGCCTTGAGCCCCCTTTTCTTTTTAGAAAAAAGAAAATGTAGGTTTCCAAAAGAAAAACTTTTGGCGGAAAGAAAGCGAGTGCCTCTTCGGAGGCGTGAGAGTTCAAATCTCTCCCCTGGCGCTCACGGTTTTTGGCGGTATCAACGTGTTCAAAGTTTTCAAAGCCGTCGTTTTCGATTGGAGCGGCACGCTCAGCGACGACTCCGCGTTGTGCCTCGACGCCGACAACCGCCTGCTCGGCCGCCACGGCCACGCGCCTATTACTCTTCAAAAATTCCGGGAATACTACTTGAACCGCGACCTCGTCGCTTTTTACGAGCGCGAGTTCGGCATACGCTTCGCTTCGCACGCGGAAATGCAAGGCGAGTACGAACGCGCGTTGCGCGAATCCGAAATCAAACCGAAGCCTTACCCGAAAGCCGCGGAAACGCTCGCCGCCTTGAAAAACGCGGGGTTGCACCTCTTCGTGCTGAGCGCGCACCCGCAGCGCGTCCTCGAAAGCGAGGCGCGGGATTACGACTTCCACGATTTCTTCGAAAAAAACGGTTTTATCGGCAGCGTGTGGGACAAAACCGACACGCTAAAGCGCATCGTGAGCGAAAACGGTTTGGAAAAAGAAAAAACGCTTTTCGCGGGAGACGTCGTGCTCGACGTCAAAGCGGGAAAGAAGGCGGGCGTGCGCACTTGCGCGTGCGCTTACGGCTACCACCCGCGCGCTTGGCTCGAACGCGATAAACCCGATTTTCTAATCGGCGACGTGAGCGAATTGGTGAAAGTAGTTGGCATCGAAAACAACCGAAACGGCAAGTGAATTGGTTCGCGAACTCGAGAAGCGCGCGAACGCGCGCAACCGAGCGGGCATGGCGCGCTTCGGCATTAATCCAAAGAACACTCTCGGCGTATCGATTCCAGTCATTAGAAGCTTGGCGAAAAAACACCGCAAAAACCACGAGCTCGCGCTCGAGTTGTGGAAAACCGGGATTCATGAAGCCCGCTTGCTCGCCGGCTTTGTTGACGACCCTGCGCGCGTCAGCGAAGCGCAAATGGAGTCGTGGGCGCGGGATTTCGATTCGTGGGACGTGTGCGACCAAGTTTGTTCCGTGCTTTTCGATAAAACCAAATTCGCTTGGAAGAAAGCGGTAGAATGGACTAAGCGCAAGGAAGAGTTCGTGAAGCGAGCGGGATTCGTGTTGATGGCTTGCCTCGCCGTGCACGACAAGAAAGCGGGCGACGCGGAATTCAAAAAGTTTCTCGCCTTGATAAAACAGGGTTCGACTGACGAACGCAACTTCGTGCGCAAAGCCGTGAATTGGGCGCTCCGCCAAATCGGCAAGCGCAACGCCGCGCTGAACGCCGCAGCAATTAAAACCGCGCGCGACGTAAGCAAATCAAACTGCGATTCGAAGGCGGCGCGTTGGATTGCAAGCGACGCGCTGCGCGAACTCGAAAGCGCCGCAGTTCAAAAACGTCTGGACAAAAAGTTGAAGGAAAAATGAATCTCTTCATCACGACTTCCCGCAAGCCCTCGCAGCAAACGCGGAAACTGAGCCGTTGGCTCGCAACGCTGTTGCGCGCCGAGTGCGAGAACCGCGGCAAGCGCGGCGTAGACGAAGTCATGCGGCGCGCTGCTTCGGCTGGCTTTTCCAGAGTGCTTTTCGTTCACGAGGCGCACGGGAACCCGAGCGAACTCGTGTTCCGCGACGAAAACGAAGGCTGGCTCGAACCCAGCGTAATGATTTCCGGCGCCGTTATTCCCGAGCGCGGCAAGCGCATGCGCCTGCCGAAGGAAGTCAAAGCCAAGCCCCTCGACTCGGACGGCAAAAAAATAGCGGCGTTGTTTGGACTCGAAGAGTTAAACGACGGCGAAGAAGTCTTGACTCTGGCTGCGAACTCGCGCGAAATCTTTTTCGAAACCTCGGGCGGCGAACGCGTCGGCCCCGCAATCAAAATCGCTCGCCTCGCGAAGCGTAAAAACGATTCTTGATTACTAAAAAACGCTTAATCGCTGGGTTTAAAACCGCGCGACGCGAAAACTATTGTCCATGGCTAAGTGCAAAGAATGCGCTTCAAGCGGAAAAGAATGCGGTGAAGAATGCGCTGAACGATGCAGTGAACAATGCAAAGGTGAGTGCGGAATGGAACCGGAAATCGACGAGGAAACAAAGAGAGACATCGTGGAATACCAGAACTTGCAGCAGCAAATCCAGTTGATGGCGATGCAGCGCCAGCAAGCCCTCGCCGGAATCGCCGAGACGGGCAAGGCGTCGGAAGAAGTCCAGAAAAGCAGCGGAACGCTTTACCGCTTCGTGGGCAGCGTCATCGTCCCCAAGAAAAAAGACGAACTCCTCGCCGACTTGAAGGAAGAAAAGGCGGCGCTCGAGTCGCGGCGCGACGTCTTCGCGAAACAAGAAGAGCGTCTTCGCAAACGCTTCGACGAACTACAGAAAAAACTTCAAGCGAAGCTCGGCGGGCCGCAATCGCAGTCGCAGTCCAGCGAATCAAGGCAGTCGAGCGCGGCAAGCAACGCTAGACAAAGGAAAAAGCCCGCGGCAGGCGAAGGCGCAGTGCTAAGCGGCCTGTCTCTT
>CAZWIQ010000025.1:0-14900 GCA_964634375.1 Microcaldota archaeon | reverse complement strand
TCGCCGTACTCGCGCGTTATCACGTGGTTGAGTTCCTTCTTGACTTCGCGTTCGCCGTAAGGCGCGCCCGTGCCTTCGCTGTTCATCACGTTGATGCAGTCCTGCTGGAGCAAGACCATTAAATCCCGAGTCGGGGGAGTGCAGTAGACGGGTCCGTCGTAACCGTAAGCGTAGAGGTACGGAATGAAGCCGGAGTGGTCGAGGTGCGCGTGGGTGAGTATGACTGCGTCGATTTGTTCGAGCGCGAGATTCATCGCGTTGAGGTAAGGATACGTTTTCTGGGGGTTGCTGGTGTCCGCGTTGATTCCGCAGTCGATTATCACGTTGCTCTTCGGCGTTTGCAGCAACATGCACGAGCGCCCGACTTCCTTGAACCCGCCGAGCGCCGTAATCTTGATCCACTCGCAGCCTTGCGATGGCGCGAGAATCTTTTTGCCTAGCGCCGTAAGGAATTTCTTGCGTTCTTCCGCGTTGACGAGGAGCGCGCTGCGGACCGCCTTCGACACTTCGCTCGGCGAAGTCGGCGCGCGGAGCACGCGAGGGCTCCAGCCCGTGTTGAGGATAATCGCTTTCAGGACGACGCCTTTTTTCCCAATCGCCAGGCCGGGCTTGAGGGCTTCGATTACGACTTCGTGGAATACGGGATCGAACTTGATGTCCTGGACGCCGGCTTCAGGCGGAATCGCGCTTTTGATGAACGCCAGCGATTCGGTGGGCGGGTGCAAGCCTGTTTCGTCCGTGCGCAAAATGACTTTCTTGCGGACTTTGCCGGCGATTTTCGTGATGAAGTTGTCGTCGTCGTAGAACGCCTTCAGGTTTTTGAGGTAAAGCACGATTTGAGGCCCTTCGACTTCAACTCGCGCGAGCTCGCACTCGTGCGGCAATACTTCCTCGACTTGTTTTTGCAAGTCCTTCAAAACGTTTTTGGCGTCTTTCGCGTTGAGCCCGTTCTTGTCTGAAACCAACTGTCGCACCTTGGACCGGCGCGCTTGAGCGCGCCTAAGCGCGCTCGCGCCGTTGAAACTGAAATGCCTTTGAAACTGAAATTGAAACCGAAATCGTTTTTGAAATCGTTAAATTACTGGTTTTAATTGCCGTTTTCTTTTGGTTTTTGCGATCGGTTTTGCGAAGCGCGAGCGAGACATCGCGGGCGATACAGCGCGAGCGTCGAGTTATTTAAGCGGTCAAGGCGGCGACTTCGTTCTTCGGAATCCGCCTCGCGCCATTTTTCGTTATCACGACGACGTCGATTCCTTCGCCTGTGGCGTTGTCGCGCTTCATCGCGGCGGCAACCGCTTTCGCCGCGAGGCGCACCGCCTCGCTTTCAGCGAGTCCGTCCTTGTAGTTTTCGTCGAGGAGGCCGTACGCGGTAATCGAGCCGCTGCCCGTCGAAACGTAGCGTTCGGGAAGCAGGCCGCCGAGCGGGTCGAGGTCGAAGAGGCGCGGCTTGTCGTCCACGCCGGCGATTATTAATTGCACTAAATAAGGGTAATACTTGTTTCCCTGCAAAATGTTCGAAAGCAGCGTGGCCGCGCCGGAAATCGTGATGTCTCCGCCTTTCGAGTACTTGTAGAGCTCGATTTCCGCGCGCATCATTCGCACGAGCGACTGCGCGTCGCCCACGCTTCCCGCGAGAGTCATCGCGATTTTGTCGCCGATGACGTGGATTTTTTCGACTTCCTTGGCGGCGATGAACGTTTCCATGGTGGCGCGCTTGTCCGCCGCGAGGACTACGCCTCCGTTGAACGTGACGCCTACGGTAGTCGTTCCTTTCAGGAACTTCTTTTCTTCGTCAGCCATCGCAAACCACCTTCCTTCAATAAAGTAACGCGAAAAAACGATTGCGCGATTGCCTGAGTTCCGCCGTTCCGCCAGTTCCGCCTTAAGCTTTAAACTATTCAAAAACTGGCGGATTGCCCGAATTGCAGTAGACGGTAAACTGTAAAAAACAAAAAATAACGAATAACGCGTTGGTTTAATGAAGGAAAAGGTATTTAAGGCTTTCTGAACCGAACCGCAGGGGGCTGTCGCCCCCTTCAGTTTCAGGTTCCGCTTCGCAGGCTTCTGGAAAGCTGAGCTTTCCATAATCCTCCTGATTCCCCATGCTTTAAAACACGGTTTTCACAAGTCGAACTTCTTGAGAATCGCTACCGCGGCTGGGAAGTGAAAACTCTTTAAACCCGGCGGGCGTAATACCAAGCGCGTGTCCTCCGGGTGCTTGGGCTTGAAACCGCTGGCTTTGATTTTGCTCCTCGCCGCCGCCGCGTTCTTCTTCTACGCGGAAATATTTTTCCTCGGCGTCGCGTGCGTCCTCGTC
This sequence comes from Microcaldota archaeon, assembly GCA_964634375.1. Taxonomy (GTDB): domain Archaea; phylum Micrarchaeota; class Micrarchaeia; order Norongarragalinales; family Norongarragalinaceae; genus CAITNU01. The sequence goes on along the minus strand of CAZWIQ010000025.1, from coordinate 12,583 downwards.
CTATTGCTGCTGGTTTTCCTCGATTACTCCGAACGCCGCCGTTCGCGCGCCGCTGCGGCGCGAGCCGCGGCTTTGCGCGCCGCGGCCGCAGAGCAAGGCGAGGAGGAAGAGGAAGACGAGGACGAGTACGAGGAAGAGAAAATATTGATTCGCAACAAGGTCGGGAAGATTCCGCCGGTGGTGCGCCTCCGCATCAAGCCGAAGAGCAAGCGCCGCGACAGTTGGGAAATGACTGCGCAGGACGTCGGCGACATCGCGGACACGATTTTCGGGAGCGTTTACCGCTTGTTCAGCGGCAGGCACGAGCACGAGGCTGAAAAGCCTTGGGAAGCCGGTCGCGGCAGGTAAGCGGCAGGAAAGCGACGGGCAATAGGCGGCAAGAGGCGTTGGCGAGTTGAAATGAAGTTCGTTTCCGCGCAGTACGACGCTTACCCGCAACTGCTGCGAACGCTCGAAGACGACCTCGCCCGGTTCAAACCCGAGCGGATAGTCGACGTCGGCGGCGGCGACGGCGCAGTCTCGCGCTTCGCCGCCAGCGTCACCCGCGGCCGCGTTTGGTGCGTTGACCCGGCAGCGCGCCGCAGCGGGCGCAAAAGCCGAAGCCGAGTTGTTTTCGTGAAAGCGCGGGGCGAGCGGCTCCCGTTTGCAAACGGTTTTTTCGATGCGGCGCTCGCGTGTTTTTCGCTTGAATACTGCGACGCGCCGCGCGCGCTGCGCGAAGCGCGGCGCGCAACCAAGCCGGGCGCCGCGTTGTTCGCGTTGTTCCACCACCCACGCAGTTTTTGGGTTGCCGAGTTCAAGCGCGCGAGGCGCACGCGCGCTTTCGCGGTTCCGTTCTTCAAGCGCCTTTCGGCTGGCTCGGCTTTGTCTTCGCGCGCTTTCGGCGCGTTCGAACGCCGAGCCGCGCTCGTCAACGGCGTGCGTTTTCCGCCGCTCGCGCTCGCGCCGCCGGCGGCGGTCGCGCGCTTTGAAAAGGAAGCCGAGCGTTCGAGGTTCGCCGGCGACTGGCTGGCCGAGCTTTACGCCGCGCTCGCGCGCTTGCGCGTTTTGCTCGACGCGGCTGACTCGCGCGCAATCGCGGTAGTCGCGCGCCGCGAGCTCGCCGCGCTCGAGGAAGACGCGGCGCGGGCGCCGCGCCGAATTTTTTCGCCCGCGCAAGCCAAGCGCTTGCTCGGGCGCGCGGGCTTCGGGGTGTTGAAGGCGGAAACGGTTTTGGATGACCGCGGCAAGCCTTTGGCGTCAAGCGTTTTGGCGGTGGCGCGCTCCGCGCGCTCGGCGCGCGTCGCGCGCGCCGCGCAAGCAATCCTTTAAAACGCAGCCGCGTTAATTTCAAGGTTGTTTTAAGGCGGTTTCGGGAGGCGCCGAGTCTTGGATTTCACTTTCCTTTTCATAATCGTGCTCATGCTTCTAGCCGTGAAAAGCAACTTGTGGTGGATCGCTGCGGGCTTGTTCGCCGTCCTCCTCGTCACGAGCAAAAACAAGTACTTGCTCGCCGCCGCGGCAGTCGGCGGCGTGCTCGCCGCGCTCGTTTTCTTGACGGACTTGGGCGATTACAGGCTTTGGGTCATCGTTGGCGGCTTGTTCTTGATTCTCCTGCTCATCACGCGCAAGGAGGCGGAGCACCCGACGCCCGACCAGTACGGCGGCATGGGCGGTTACTAAGCGCGGGAGGCGCTGGCGACGCGAGCGGTGCGGGCTGCGCGAACGGCGCGGGCGCTTGGAGCGCTGGCGGGTTGCGCGGGCGGGCGCAAACCTGAAAACGGGGAAACGCGGAAAACCAAAGGCATTAAAACCCGTTCCGCCGAAATTAATTGAAGAGTGGTTAAAGTGAACTGGATTGTAGTACTCGCGCTCGCGGTAGCCGCGTTCTTCTTTCTTTCTGAAGACATGGTTTTCTTCGCCGTGCTGTGCGTGGTCGGCCTCGTGCTCGCGCTTTACTACTACTCGATAGCCGAAAAAAGCGGTGCGGGCGCCGCAGGCGAGTACGCGGCCGCGGCGGCCGCCGGCGAGCGCGAAGGCCCGCTGATAGTGAAAGTCGGCGGCAAGCACAAGAAGCCGCCGTCGCTTTACAAGGTGCGCGTTTACCCGACTTGGGAGAACCGCAGCGCTTGGGAGGAATTCGGGAAAAACTATTTGGGCCCGACGCTTAATTCCATCGGCGGCACCATCTTCAGGCTCGGGAGCGGCAAGCACTCGGAACGGGGAATGGACATCCAGCCCGATGAAATGATGCGCGGAAGATGAACGCAGGAAGACGAATGGAAAAGGTGTCTGGAATGAATTTGCTTCTCGTGCTGTTGCTCGCCGTGCTCGCTTTCGTGTTCATAAACGAAGGCTGGCTGTTCCTAGGTTTCATCGCGCTGGTGGTGCTCGTGCTCGCCGCGTTGGGCGGCGCGGCTTCGCAGCGCGCGCCGCGAGCGTCGGGCGGAGGCGCGGGCGGGCCGGACGTCGTAATCGAGCAGGAGGAGCCGGACGTTCCGTCCAACATCGACATCAAGGTTAAGCCGAATTGGGAGGCTAACACGCTTTTCGAGGACTTGTTCGCGGCAGACGGCGAAATGCTGGACACGCTGGGCAGGAGCGTGGCGCGCGCCGCAAGCGGAGGAAAGTACGGGAAGCCGCGCAAGGCGGCGTCGGACGAACCTGAGTGGTGAACGCCTGCGCGGGCTTAATTTTTTGGGGGGCGGCGGGGAATTGAAGACCAACATCGCCTATGTTTTCATAGTAATCGTGGCTGCGGCCGGGTTCCTGCTTTCGGCCGAATGGCTTTTGTACGTAGCGTTCGCCGCGCTCCTCGTCGCCGCACTCCTCAAATTCCGTTCTTCGCCGGGCGTGCCGGCTGGCGTCGCGAAGCCGTTTCAAGCCCAGCCGCCAGGCGTGCGCGGCATGCCTGGAGCGCCCGGCGCGCCGGCGTTGCCTAAAAGGAAGAAGAAGATTCGCAGGCCCATCATCATCGTCCAGCCTCCGTCGCACAGCGAAGGGTTGATGAAAGGGATTCTCGACGAGACGGTGAAGCACAGTTTCCCGGCGTTCATGACGCCGCAGCACAAGTTTCTCCGCGACAAGGAACAACGCGAGAAAGACGAATTGATGCGCCTTTTGCGCGAGCAAAGCAAGCAGATAAAGGAACTCAAGGAAGACCTCGAGGACTCGCCCGGCTACCGCAAGCGGCGCCGCGACGACGACTAGCCGGAAACCGCGTTTACGTGCAAAGCCGCGCTAAACGAAACCTTTTTAAATATGTTACTACCCGAAAGTAGTGTTAAGATTGGGTTGCGCTGGCCGTCGGGCTTGAAGGCTTAAAGGCGGCTGGCGTCTTGCGTCGCCGCGCTGCGTGCGTTGCCGCGCCGCGTCGGCGCGCGAAAGGTGCGTAAAGTGGGTTTGCTGCCGCTGGGAATATTCAACGAAGACGCGTTCGTCATTCTATTGTTCGTTTTGGTAGCCTTGGGCGTATTCACTGACGGGGGCTCATTCGGCGAAAACCCGCTGGTGTGGGGTTTCGCTATGTTCGCGGGCTTGATTTTCGCTTCAGTCAGCGCTTTGCTCGGCGCGGGGTTGGGAGTGCTTTTGCCGGTGCTTTTCATAGGCGTGCTGCTTTACTTGAACGTGCTCGGCAAGCTCGTTGGCGACGGGGTAATGGCGTGGATAGTCTGCGCTTTCGCGATAATGATGCTCGCGGGCGCGGGTTACGCTTGACGCCGCCAACGCTGGCGCGCCGCCTAACCTTTTCTTTTTTTTCCTTTCTTTCCTTTTTTCTCTTCTTTTCAATTCTTCCTTTTTCTAGCGGCGCGCCTGGCTTTCGCTAAAGCCGCGTTCTTGGCTTTGCCGCGGTGCGCGACGAGCCTGCCGCGCAAAAACAAGTAGTAGCCGCGCGCGTAAGGGACGAACGACTTGTCCGGCAGCGGCGGGTAGCGCACGACCGCGTCCCCCCACTCGCTTTTCTCGAGCGCTTTCGCGAGCGAATCCGCGTCGGCGAACGGGTTCGAGTCGCGCGAGGCGCCGAGCCGCGCGAGTTTTTCCACCGCGCTTTTGACGGGGCGAGTGTCGGCGTGCCTGCCGCGCACGAGCGCGGGCGTGAAAACGCGTTTCGGGAAATCGAATTCAACACTCATAATCAACACCCGTTAAAATCCGAAAAATCACGGAAAATCTCGGAATCACGTTTTGGCGGATTGGCTGGATTGCGCTGCTGGCGTTTCCTTCGCTTTCAAGCGCATTAACACTTCGCGGTCGGTTTCCAGAATCTTCTTGTTCACGTCGGCGAGCGCGCGGAGTAACGCGTTCGTTTCCTCGAGTTTCGCGCGCAGCGTCGAATCGCTTGCCGCAACGTAACCGGCTTTCGAGGAGTTCGCCGCGCCCGCACCTTCGGCTTTCGTGAGCATGTCTTCGATGCTCACCGTTTTTTCGAGTCCGTCGTCGCCGACTTGCGTTATCTTGAGTTCAGGCGGTTCTTCCGTCGTTTGCGCTTCACGCGTTTCCTCTTCGTTTTCCTTTTTTTTCGCGGGTTGGAACAACGGTTTTTCTTTGCCTTCCCCCGCTTCCTGCGTTTCTTCCGTTTCTTCCGCTTCCTTTTCTTCCGTTTCTTCCTTCTCCTCTTTTTCAGCTGCTTCCGCGAGCCCGAAGGGTTTCGGCGCTGGAGCCTGCGGCTTCGGAACCCCTCCCGCGCCGCCCGCGCCGGCGTTTTTGTCGTACAACGCTTCAGCGTTCGGGAAGCCCAGCTCGTTCAAGCTATCGATGATTTGCTCGCGCGTCATTCCGTCGGCGCGCATTTTCTTTATGACGTCCGCTACAGCAACCATTTTTTTCAACCGCAAAAACAACGCTTCGCTGGGCTTTAAAACTTGCGTTGCCTCAATTCCACAAATCGTTTTTTAAGCTGCGCGAGTAAAAGAATAAGGTGTCTTGGTGGGAGCGAAAACAGTCAAACTCGAAACCTCTTTCTGCGGCGCGCGCATGCGTAATCCCACGGTTCTCGCTTCAGGCGTGCTCGGCGTGAGCGCCGCGGTTCTCGCGCGCGCGGCGAAGGAAGGCGGCGCTGGCGCCGTAACCACGAAATCCTGCTGCTTGAAGCCGCGCAAGGGGCACCCGAATCCAGTAATGCTTCCGTTGCGCGGCGGTTCTTTCATTAACGCCGTGGGACTATCGAATCCGGGAGCGCGGAATGAAGTCGAAGAAATAATTGCGGCGAAGCGCGTGCTTGATAAAATCGGCGCGCCGGTTATCGCGAGTTTTTTCGGCGCGACGGCCGCGGAGTTCGGGGACGTCGCCGGAATTCTTTCAAAAGCGAAGCCCGCGCTGCTCGAAGCGAACGTTTCCTGCCCTAACGTGGAAAGCGAGTTCGGGCAACCCTTCGCCTTCGACGCCGCAGCGTGCCGCCGCGTAGTCGAGGAAGTCAAAGCCGCCGCGCCGAAAATCCCGCTTTCCGTAAAATTGTCGCCGAACGCCCCGAACCTCGTGAGCGTCGCGCTCGCTTGCCAGGAAGCCGGCGCGGATGCGGTGACGGCGGTCAACACGCTCGGGCCCGGAATGGTGATTAACGCCGACGCCCGCGCTCCCGTGCTCAGCAACAAAGTCGGCGGAGTCAGCGGCGCGGCTCTCAAGCCGGTCGCGCTTCGCTGCGTTTACTCGCTTCACGAAAAACTGGAAATTCCAATCCTGGGGACTGGCGGCGTGGAGTCGGGGCGCGACGCGGTTGAAATGATGATGGCGGGCGCGGTCGCCGTCGGAATCGGGACGGGCGTTTACTCGCGGGGAATCCGCGTTTTCTCGCTCGTCGCCGGCGAAATGCGGGCGTGGATGAAGGAAAACGGCTTCGCGAAAACGCGCGATTTGGTGGGGCTCGCTCATGAAAAGCGTTGACAAGGACGGTTTCTCTATTTTGGAGATCGTCGGCGTAGAAAGCGAGTCGAAAAAAGTAAAGACTTTTTCCTTTCAAGCGAAGCTCGCCGCGGAGCCTGGACAGTTCGTGATGCTTTGGCTGCCGGGAGTCGACGCGAAGCCGTTCGGGATCATGAGCCAAGACGAGACAGGCAAGAACGGTTTTGAAATAACGGTGGCGAACGTCGGCGTTTTCACTGAAAAGCTTTTCCGCCTCAAGAAAGGCGCGCGAGCCGGCGTGCAAGGGCCTTTCGGCAAGCAGTTTTCAATTCCGGCGAAAGCGAAACGCGTTGCTCTAATCGCGGGCGGTTTCGGCGCCGCGCCCCTCGCGTTCCTCGCGCAGCGCTTGCGCGCGAAGCGCGTTGGCGTGGTTTTCATCGAGGGAGCGAAAACCAAGTCAGGCGTGATTCTGGAAAAGCGGCTCAAGCGTTTGGGCGTTGATTTTCGAGTCGCAACCGACGACGGCTCGCGCGGCTTCAAGGGCTACTGCACGAAGTTGTTCGAGCAAGCCGTCAAGACGGAAAAATTCGACGCGGTTTTCGCTTGCGGCCCGGAGTTGATGATGACGCGAGTCGTCGAAATCTGCTCGGCGCGCCGCTTGCCAGTGCAGTTTTCTCTCGAGCGCTTCATGAAGTGCGGTTACGGCGTTTGCGGGCAGTGCGCTTGCGGCAGCAAGCTCGTTTGCAAGGACGGGCCTGTTTTCACGCTAAAAGATATTCCGGATTTGACTGATTTCGGCGTGGCGCGTCGCGACGCGAGCGGAGCGAAGGTGCCGTTATGACGCTTTTAATCAAGAATGCGCGGATTCTCAGCAAAGGCAAGCTTGTCGACGCCAATATCCTGTGCGAAGCAGAAATCACGAAGATAAGCCGCCAAGAAATCAACGCGCCTTTTGACGAGAAACTCGAAGGGCATGGCTTGGTGCTGCTTCCCGGCGTCATCGACTCGCATGTCCACTTCCGCAGCGCGGGCGGCGCCGACTCGGCGTGGGATTACAAGGAGGATTTCGCGAGCGGCGGAGCCGCGGCGGCGGCAGGCGGAGTCACGACGGTAATCGACATGCCGAACTGCCTTCCGCCGACCGTAACCGCCAAAGCCCTTAAAGAAAAATTGGATGCGGCGAGGCGTCACGGCGGTTGTCCCGTGAATTACTACGCGCATTTCGGAGTCGAATCGAAAGACGGGAAAACGGTGAACGCGGCTGAAGCCAAAAAGGCGGCGAAGGAAGGGAGAATGAATTTCGTTGGACTCAAAGTGTTCATGGGTTCCAGCACTGGACCCTTGCTCGTTCAAGGCGCTGCGCTCGAGGCGGCGTTCAAGCTCGCGCACTCGCTCGGCAAGCGCGTCCTCGTTCACGCGGAACTCGAGGAGTTAATCAAGCACTTCAAGGAAACCGCGCAACGCGAAGGCGTTACGGACCACGACCGCGTTCGCCCGCCGAAGTGCGCGCTCGAGGCGACGCGCGAAGCGCTGCGCCTCGCGGAAAAGCACGGCGCGCGTTTGCACGTGTGCCACTTGAATTGCGCGGAAGAAGTCGTTCTCGTCGAAGAAGCCAAGAAGAAAGGAGTCAGCGTTACCAGCGAAGCCACGCCGCACCACTTGTTCCTTAACGCCGAAGAGGCGAAGCGCGCCGCAAACAACGGCAACAACGCGAAAGTGAATCCGCCCGTGCGAAGCGAAGCTGACCGCGCCGCGGTTTTTCGCGCTTTCGCGCGCGGGCAAATCGATTTCGTTGCGAGCGATCACGCGCCTCACGCTGACTACGAAAAGGCGGCGGATTACTGGAAGGCTCCGAGCGGGTTCCCGGGAGTTGAAACGCTGTTGCCACTGCTCCTCAACGCGGTTAACGAAAACAAACTGAAGCTCGAACGCGTGGTTGAAGCGACTAGCACGCTTCCAGCTAAAATCAACGGTTTCGAGCGCAAGGGCGCGATCGAGCGCGGGAATGACGCGGACTTCGTTGTCGCGGACTTGAAAATGGAGAAAAAAGCGCGCGGCGAGGACTTGCACGGGAAAAGCAAGTGGACGCCTTTCGAGGGACGCAAGCTCACTGGCTGGCCTGTTGCGACGATTGCGTGCGGCCGCGTCGTGTTCGAGCGCGAGTGAACGCTCTCCAGCAATTGAAAATTATCCGTAATCGGAATAGCACGCGCTTTCCGTATCATGATTTCTAATTCGCTCTTCGCACGAAACCATAGTATAGTTTCCGGTGTCTATTTTACGAAAACTTATTTTTCCAAATGCTTTTTTGTATCCTTCAATTATGCCTTCCTTATTGACGAATTGTTTACAGGGGCTGTATATGTAGCATTCCCAATAACCTAGTGGTTTTCCTGCGCTTTCGTCTGTTCTACAGTTCGTGAAGGTCATCATTATTTCCGTATCGCTGAACGCTTGTTTTGCTCGTGTGTAGTCCATTTGGTCCATCAAAGCAAGCGTTCCGTTCACTTTTCCTACGCTAGGAAACGAAACGCCCCAAATCCATTTTCGAACGTCTTCACGTGCGTCTCTCATATCCGTGTCTTCACACATCGAATACCCGAATACGCTTCGAACTTCATCTGGTTTAGCTGGCGCGTCAAGATGCGTGTCCTTAAAAAAATTTTGGATTGAAGGAAGAATTAAAACTGCGAAGATACACGCAAATAATATTACGCCCCAAAAGAGTTTTTCCTTAATCGTGTCAGTCCACATTTTCAAAGCCTTGGTTCGTTTACACGAGTTTAGCGCACAACTTCTCGGCTGCAGCGCGCATCGCCGCGGCTCGCGCAGCCGCGTCGCCTTCGCCTGCGCCGTACAACGCCCGTCCGATTATCGCGTGCCAGCGCTCGCCCGCCGCCTTCGCGCCTTCCGTGACGTCTCCGCCTTGCGTTACGAGCCCCGGAGAATAAAAGACGGGTTCGGGGATGCCGGCGCGAGTGATTAGCGAGCGGTATTCCTTGATGCGTTCAGGCTTGTTGCCTGGAACAACGAAATCGGTGATGCCTAACGAGGCAGCCAACTCGTAAATCTTGCGGGGGGCGTCGTCTGTTAGGAATCCGCCGTCTTTCGCGAGGAACGCGGGGTGCGTCATTTCCCCGCCCACGATAATTTTGAGTCCAACGGCTTGGCATTGCTTTACCCAAGCCTTCAAGGTTTCAGGACCCGCCTGCGGAAACAAAATTACGGCGTCAACGCCTGCGCGAGCGCACGCTTGCGCGAATTGCGCGCCAGTATCCGGAATATCCGTGCCCGCTTTTTGGTGGTCATAGATGATTGGCTTCTTCGAGTGCTTGCGGACGGCTTTCACGACTGCCGGCAAACCGTACGGAAGGGCGAGCGAGAAACCGACTTTGTAAGCGCTGATTCCCTTGACGGAATCAACGGCTTTGACGAGGTTTTCGAGTTCTTCAAGCGTCGCGACGTCGCACGCGGGGATGACGCTCTTCTTTTCCTTGATTGTCGTAGTCATTGCGTTGGCTTCACCTTTTTACTTTGGCGTTACCTTGTTGTTTTGAATGAATGCGAGCGTTTCAGCGCATTTCGCTTCGTCAACGAGTCCTTGCTTCTTGAGTTCTGCGAGCAGGTCCGTGATTTTGAGGAGCGAGTGCAGCGCGTAACCTTTGGCTTCCAGCTCTTCCCTGCCGCCTTGCTCCCTGTCCACGATTACGATGAAGTCATGCACCTTCAAACCGCAGCCGAACAACGGCGCAACCGCCTCGATCTTGCTCGCACCCGTCGTAATCAAGTCGTCGACTACGAGAACGTGCTCCTTCTCCTTGAACTCGCCCTCGACGGCTTGCTTCGCCCCGTAATCCTTGACCTCTTTTCGCGCGAACAAGCACGGCTTGCTGTTTTTGAGGCTCATCGCTACGGCAATCGGGATTCCCGCGTACGGAATGCCAGCGAGGCGCTTGTAGTGAATCTTGTCCTGCCGCGCTTTCGCGCACAACGCTGCTGCGACGCGCTTGAGGAGTTTGGGCTTCGAGATTAGGCGGCGCAAATCGAGGTAAATCGGCGAAACCATGCCGGACTTCAGCGTGAACGAACCAAATTTCACGATTCCCGCTTCGAAAAAATCGCGGGCGAATTCCGCGGCGTAATTATTTTCTTGGTTTTCGCCAGTCAATTCAAAACCACCTTTTTTTGATAAAAAATCATTTTCCGCCGGCGCCGCCAGCGCGCTTCAACGCCTTAATCGCGTCGCCCACGTTCTGCGCGCGAAAAACCGCGGTTCCAGCCACGAGAACGTCCGCGCCAGCAGCCGCGGCGGTTCGAGCGGTTTCAGGCGTTACCCCCCCGTCCACCGCGAGCAAGGGGCGGCGCGAGCCGCGCGGCAACGCGTCGATTGCTCCGCGCAGCCTGCGGAGTTTTTCCGCTGCGTGGAGATTGAACGACTGCCCGCCGAAGCCCGCCTTTACGCTCATCACGATGAGTTCGTCGCAAAACTGCACGAACGGAAGCGCGCGCTCAACCGGCGTTTCGAGGTCGATCGCAATTCCCGCCTTCATCCCCACGCCGTGGATTTCGTTCAAGAGCTTGTTCGCCTCGCCTTCGTCCCTCGAGGCTTCGACGTGGAAAACGATTGCGTCGCCGTTCCGCAAGTGCTTCGCGAACTCGCGCCAGTAACGCTGCGGCTCGCTAATCATCAAGTGAATCGTGAACGGTTTTTTGCTGGCTTTCCGCAAGTCCTTGACGAAGTCTTGCCCGAAAGAAATGTTGGGGACGAAGCGGCCGTCCATCACGTCGAAGTGGAAAGAGTCGGCGCCCAGCCGCTCCGCCTTTTGCAGCTCTTCGCCCGCGCGGGCGTAATCGATCGCGAGCACGCTCGGCGAAACGAAGACGCGGCGCGAAACGCGCGAAGCAACACTCCTAGCCTTAGTTTTACCCTTGGTTTTGGCTTTAGTTTTTTTGCCCACCGTCAACCCACCGTCGCTTAATACGCTGCGTTAATATTTAAAAGTCGTTTAATTCGTTTAATACCCGCGGGATACGGAATAATCGCGAGAGGCGTTGCGTTTGAAAACAGTTGTTTTGACTTGCGAGGAAGACGAAGTCCTCCTGCGCTTGGCGCGAGAAATCGCGGAAGGCGTGCGCGAGGCGGGCGAAACGCCTGTTGCCGCGAAGCAGCCGGGCGAGCGGTGCGCGGGCGACGCCTCGGTGCGCGACGCTGAACTGGTTTTCCTGGGTTTCACGGCGCACCGAAAGTTTTTCTGGAATTACGCGAGCGAGTGCGCGCTGCGCGCGCTCAAGGAAAAAGCTTCGGAAAACGCGTCGGAAAATGCTTCTGGTTCGCTTTGGAAAGGAAAGAAAATCGCGTTGTTCGCGGCGTGCTACGGCGAAGCGTCGCGCGCGGCGATGAGCGACGTCGTCCGCGCGGCTGGCGAAGCGGGCGTCGGGTCGCGCGTCGTGAACACGCTTGCGATAGTCGCGCAGCGCACGAGGCAAGGCGGGTGGGAACCCGGCGAAATCGACCTCGCTCGGGCTCGCGGTTTCGGGGAGCGCACGACGAACAACGCGAAAGGAGTCGCCGTCTTCCGTCCCAGCGAGAAACACCGAATCAAAAAGTATTTGAAGTAGCGGCGAACAAGTTTTCTTGTTGGTAGCCATGAGATTCGGGATTTATGCGGGCGTCGCTTTGTTTTGCGGGCTGCTTTTTCTAGCTGCTTTTGCGCGCGCGGACGCGCCTGGGCCAAACCCGACGCCTTTATCCGTGACCGCGGTTTTTTCCGTTTTCAATTCCGACCAAGAAAAGCGGGCTTCAGCCCAGGTTCCGATGCCGCTTTTCAAGGAGGACTTCGTGGACCTGAATCCCGCGGGCGGCTCTGCGCAAAGCGCTGGCGAAGCCGCTTCGTCATTGCCCGCGGTGTTCGAAGCGAATCCTTGCAGGAAGTTTTCGCTGGAAAAAATCGTTTTCAGGAACAACGCCGAGGACAAGGTTTTGCAAGAGAAGACGGTGCTGATTGTGTCGGTTTCCTCGCAGTCGGACGACAGTGAGTATTCGACGGACTTGTTCGACTTTCTCGAAGGCGAAGCAAAGCGATCGGTTAAAATGACGGTGTCGACTACCAAGATTACTTGCATTCGAAGCACTGACGGCTTGCCTGCCGGCCAGTATTTCGAGAAGAAGGTAACTCTCAACAATGGGAAAACCACGACTAACTACTACGACTTGTTGGGGCGCGAGGTTTCAGCGAGCGGCGTGGCCGTGCTGCAGAAAGCCGTCGCCGTCAAAGGCGTGGGCTACGGCTCGTGCCGAGCTGGGCTTCCGGTGAATACGCTGGAACCAGCGCCCGCTTGGAAGAATTGGCTTAAAGAAAGCGATTTAACCGTTGATTTCAGCGGGTCGGGGGCCTCGGTTGCCTTGCGCCAACCCGCGTTTCCAGGAAGCGGGCTCGAGATCTCGGTCAGCGTTCCCGAACTCGGTTTTCAAAGAAAAATCGAGGTTACGCCTCAGAGCGAGGAGTACTACGGCTTCGGCAAGTTCGGTTTGTGCATCGGCGATTCGGTGAACGCGGGCAGCGAAAAATTCGAATTGACGGACTTGTCGCCTTCGGGAGCAACGCTGCAAGCGGAGTACTCGTCCAAGGAACTAATGTTCTTTAAGGAATCGAGTGAAACGGAATGGCGCGGCGCGCACATCAGGTTCCTGAAGGTCGAAAGCGTTTACGCCGACGACGAGCATTCGCCTTCCGAAGCCGTATTCGAGATTTCAAGAGGCGCTGGC
>CAZWIQ010000024.1:0-16141 GCA_964634375.1 Microcaldota archaeon | reverse complement strand
GCAGCCGCGCCACCGGCGCCTGCCGCTGCGACTGGCGCTAAGGCCGCTTGCTTTACTGCCTCGTCGATGTTGACTCCCTCGAGGGCAGCGACGACGGCCTTGAGTTTCGTCGCCTCTTCGCTTGCGCCCGCGGCAGTCAACACTTTGCCGAGGTTTTCCTCCGTGACTTTCTGCCCTGCGGAGTGCAGGAGCAAAACGGCGTATACGTCCTTCATTTTTTTCACCTAACACGATTTCATTTTTTTCCAGTAACGAACACGACTCATTTTTCATTGAGTTGGCGCAGCGGGAACAATTGGTTCCGCAGGCGTTGCCTCGGCAGGCTTCGCTTCCTCATTCTTTTCTTCCTTTTTCTCCGACGGAGCTTTTGACTTTATGAGTTTGTCGATTGCATTGGCTTCCCTCGCCGCCTTCGCTATGATGAGCGGCGTGCTTTGCGCGTTGTAGATTTCCGCGAAAACGCACAAATTGAGGGCTTGCTGGACTGCGCTCGCGAGCGACGCCTTGAACGCTTCGTCGTCCACGTCGAGCACGCTGCCTTCGTAAAGCGTTCCGTGGTCCCACACTGCAGCGATTCGAAGCATTAACTCCATGGGTTCGATTCCGAGTTTCGCGAGAATGCCTGCCACAGGCGCGGAAATCGGCGCGCCTTTCTTCGCGACGACCGTGTCGCGCGTAATCACGATTTTGGGCCCCTGGATTTTAGCGTCTATTTTCGCTTGCTTGAGTTCCGTGAGAACCGGGCCGGGCGGGAGACTCGTTTCGCCGGCGGGAATCACGATGTCTGCCGGCGCAAGCTGCCCCGCTTTCGCGATAGTCTTCGACTTCGCCTGCTTGAACAACTTGTAAAGCCTGAAAGCGCCGAGGTCGGTCGTCAGCAAAACCGCTCCGTTGCACCAGTATTTTTCCAGCTCTTTCGCTTCCGGCTTCGCCGACTCGAGCGCGCGGGCCATGAGCGTCTGGCGAGCGAAGAGAAAACGCACTTTGTCGCTCGTCTTCTTCTTGATTGCGCCGTACTGCTTGCCGGGCAGCGAAGCGTTGCTCGCGAGGGCGATGACGCTCGCGCCGCTCAATTCTTTCGCCATGTGCTTGACGAGCACTTGCTTTTCTTTCTTCGACAAAACCATAAACTAAGCACTCTGAGAAACGTTATTCGGTTGAGCAACCGCTTCCTTGACTTTAGCTTGCTTTGCGCCGACGCGCGCAGGCTTGCCCATCGTCGTCTTCACGTAAACGCTCTTGATTTTCGAGTCGACGATTTTCTTGAGGACTGCTTCAACTACCGCGAACGCGTTTTCGGTTATTTGCTCGACGGGCATGTTTTCGTTGCCTACGGGACAGTGAACGCACGGCAACAGTTTGCCTTTGCTCCTTAGCGTAATCGTGCGGCGTGAGCGTTCGAACAAGTCTTTGAGGTTCGTTCCCGGAGGAATGGGTCGCGCGTTGCGGTTGTGCGCAGCCAAAAACTGGCCCAACGCTTTTCCGACTTGCGCCATGAGCTTGGGTTCGGAAAGAATGAAGTAGCCGGCGAGCTTGGCTTGCTTGGGTTTTTCGTTAGCGTAGGAAGCGATTTCACTGCTGGGAATAATTAAGTCCGCGCCTGCTTTCTGTACTTCGTTTGCCACTATGCCGTCCGCGAAAACCGCGATTTTCACTGCTTTCGGCGGGTACGGGAGGACGACGTCGAGGTTGAGCTTGTTTTCGGGTTTTTTGAAGTCGACGTCGCGGAAGTTGAACGCGAGGTCCACCGATTGCGTGAACTTGCGTTTCCCCTTCCCATCGGCGAGCGCCAGGGCTACTGCTTCAGCAACCGCTTTCTTGTCGAGAACCATTTTTCAAACCTTTGAAGCCAAAGCCCCGTTAGTAAACAAAACAAGTTTTTCCGAGAGCTCAAGCGAATCGGACTCGAAGAATCGAGTCAATCCCTCCTGCGCGGCGCGCTTTCTTTCTTTCAAAAGGAAGGCTCGTGTAGTTCGAGCGGGAAAAACAGTGAACACTAATTTTGCCGCAACGGGTTTTTAAACCCTACTTTTGCTGCTCACAGCACTTTCTTCAATCGCTCGTTTACTGCGCTCCAATCCGCGATGTTCCAGAAGGCGTCGACGAAGCGGGCGCGCTCGTTCTTGTAATCGAGGTAGTAAGCGTGCTCCCAAACGTCTAAAACGAGGAGCGGCTTCAAGCCCGGAGCGAAGTTCACGTTGTGCTTCTCGACTTGCATTATTATCGGACGTTGCGTCATTCTTCCGTAAGTCAGAACCGCCCACCCGCTGCCTTCCACGCTCACCGCGGTTTTCGCGAACTCGGTTTTGAAGCGCTCGAACGAGCCGAACTCGTTTTTCAACGCGTCGGCGATTTCTCCGGTTGGCGCACCGCCGCCCCCTTTTCCCGTTGGCGCCATGTTCTCCCAGAAAAGCGAGTGCAACACATGCCCGCCGCTGTTGAAAGCCAATTCTTTCGCGATTGCCTTGAAGTCGAGTTCCGCGCCGTTTGCTCGCGCCGCGTCCAACTTATCATAGATTGCGTTGGCCGCGTTGACGTAAGCTTGGTGGTGCTTCGAGTGATGCAGCGTCAATTGTTGTTCGCTTATGAAAGGCGCGAGTTCGCCGTAACCGTACTTGAGTTTAGGCAAAACGTATTTCCCGCCAACCATTCAAACCACCTCGCAACCACAAGGTTATTACTCGAAGCAATAATAATGTTTTGAAGCTGAGGCGACGGTTTTTGGAATTAGTACGGCAACACGTCTTGGGAGAAGCCCACAAAGGAGTCTGGTTGACGAATGTCCGCGGCGCTTCAGAAGTTAGCGTTGACCGCAACGGCCGTCCAAGCTTCGAATTGCTTGACTCGATGGGAAGAGGTTTTGGGACTTGGTTTGCCCACGGAAAAGCGCCGATTTTACGCGAATTGCAGAAAATCGATTTCAAGGCGGTTCTAGCGGAACACGCCAAGACGCAACCCCCAAAGCGCGGGCACAAGTACGTCGTGAAGTTCGAAACGCGGGATTGTAACGGGATTTACTGCGTCCTTGACCAAGAGCGCATAAAGCGCTGAATTATTTCTGGAGCGTCATGTCTTGCCCGCAGCACACGAGCGTTCCACCGCCCGCCTCGATTACGCGCACGACGTTCCCGCAAATCTCGCAACGATAAACTTCACCGACGCTAGGCATTCTTCGCTTTCACCTTTCTTTCTTCTTAGAACTCATCTTAGAAATTCAGTATTCTTCGCACTTCAACTGGTAAAACGCTTGCGGGTGGTCGCACGCGGGGCACTTCTCGGGCGGCGTGACGCCGAAGTGCATGTAACCACACTCGCGGCAAACCCACCACACCGCCTGCGGCTTCTTGAAAACCGTGCCAGCCTCAACTTGCTTCAGCAATTTCGTGTAACGCTCCTCGTGATGCTTTTCCGCCACCGCAATCGAACGCATGCGCTTTGCGACGTCGCGAAAACCTTCGCCGTCCGCGATTTTCGCGAACTCGGGATACATTTTCTCGTGTTCGTGGTGCTCGCCCGCTATGGCCGCGCGCAAGTTTTCAGCCGTCGAACCGAATACGGTGGGAACGCCTACTCCGCCCTTGATTTCGATTTCAGCCGCTGCGCCGCCGCCTTCCTTCTGCTTTATTGCTTGAATCGCTTCGAACAACCGCTTGGCGTGAGTGCGCTCTTGCTCGGCCGTCTCAAGGAATATTCCGGCGATTTGCTCGAACCCTTCCTTCACCGCCTGTTTCGCGTAAATCGTGTAGCGGTTGCGCGCCATGCTTTCGCCCACGAACGCCTTCGCGAGACACTCTAAAGTCTTCTTCATAGCCGCCCACCTCTATTCTTGCTTTGCCTAAAAAAACTAGGAACGACAGTTACGGCGAACGGGTTTAAAAAAACACCGTCACGAGCAGCGCGAGGAGAAGCATGTTGCCGAAGTCCGCGACACTAGTCGTAATCGGAATCAGGAAATTGCTCGGGTCCTCGCGTTTCCCGAAAAAGTAGAATCCCGCTACGACGGCGACCGCAAAAAGCACGGTTACGAGCAGCACTGCGTCGACCAACGCTATCGCGAAAACCTTGAAGGCGACGCTTGCGCTGACTGCGAAATCCGTGTGCGAAACAACTAGCGCGGCTGCTGCGCCGAGCGCGGCGGTGAAAATTGCAAGAACTAAGATCTGCAGGAAGAGCTTGCGGAGCGCGGCGTTCTTCCACCAGTCTCGCCGGACGCGGCCTTCGTGAAGCATCGTCGAGAAACGCGCGGAAATAATGGAGCCGTAATCGCCGATCATGTCGTTCAGCGCGGGAAGCAAGACGACGAGCGGAACAATCGCGACGAACGCCGCCTTGACGTGCTCGAGCGCGAACCCGCCGAGCGAGCTGACGATGGAAGCGAGCAACAGAATCTTGACGCTCTCCTTGATTATCGTGCCCGCGACGTTTGAGTGCGGCCCGTATTCCTTCACGTAAAAAAGCGTTTTGTGCGACAACTTGTGCTTCTTGTGCAGTTCGTGCTGCAACGGGTGAAAATGCTTGCGCGGCAACGCCCGCAGGCGCTCGAGCTTGCCCGGCAGATGCCGCGTCACGACGACGCGCTTGTGCGCGTGCGCGGCGTGAAACGTTTTTTCTAAAACATTTCCGCATTCTTCGCGCGTGCAGTAAAGCTTTTCTCGCGCGCGGCGTTCAGCCGCTTTCTTCGCGCTGTTTTCACGGTTTTCGTTCATAAAACCGCCAAAGCGATTAACAGCGACGTGATGCTCGTGACGTCGCCGGTAGAGGAAACGAAGGGCCCCATGAGGTTGTTCGGGTCGTGCCCCTTCTTGAAGAGGTAAAGCGTTGCGGCGAGCGTCAACGGGATTTCAATCGCGTTCGCGATCACGCCCGCGAGCAACGGCAGGAAAACGATTTTCCAGTAAACTTCGTGCAGGAAAAAGTAGTTGAAGGCGAACGCCACGAGTCCGAGAACTAGGGAAACGAACACGGCGAGGAAAAACGATGCCGCGAGGTTGCCTTCAATGATTTTCGTTTTAACCTTGTTCGGGTCAATGACGCGCAAAAACAAGCCAGAACTCAAGCGCGAGGCGAACGACGAACTGATGTTCCCGCGCATTTCCAGAAAACCAGGCAAAATGATGAGCATGCCGGGAAGCAGCAAGAGCTTGTCCGTGTAAGCGGCGAGCGCCGCTCCCGCAATTACTCCGCCGGTGAGCGACACTAACTGCGAGGAAAACATTTCGCGGAAGTCGCGGTCGAAAAAACCGGCGCGGGCGGCGGTTTTTGGCTCAGCCATGCTTTTCGTGACGCCGCCAACGGTTTTATTGCTTTCCTTGCTTGCACTCGCTTTCCTTATTTCCGCTTTTTCTTTTTCTCTTTATGTTCCTTCTCGCCGCGTTCTTTCTTGAACTCCGCGTACGAGAAGACGATGGAGAAGACGGCGACCGCGATTACTGGCGCAACGACGAGAATAATCGCCGCGTCAGGAAAAACTATTCCGAGGAGCGAAACGATTCCGCAAGCCTTGAACAGCTTCGCGCCGACTTCGTGCGTACGCGCCCAAACGCGGTCGCTGCTCAACGTCCACGGAGTGCGAATGCCGACGAACCAGTTTCGCTTCGCGTTTTGCATGAGAACGCCGAGGAAGTAAAACAACGCCGCGAAAGCCGGCGACAACGCCATCGTCAAGCTGAACGAGACTCCGAGATTCCACAACAGCGTAAGTAGGTAAACGTAGGACATGAAGGCGACGAAGAGCACGACGAACCAGTCGTAGTACTTTTGAAACGCCGCGTAGTTCGCGCGCAGCGGGTCGAGCCGCGGGAGAACGAGAAACAAACCGAATAAGGCGAGCGTCAGCAATGGAACGAAAAACACTCCCCAAAACCTACCCATGTGGCCGTCCACCGCGCCGCTCGCGTTCCAGTGGCTCGCCATTCGCTCGGGCATTGACGGGTAATAGTAAAACGCGAGGAGAAACGACGCAATGATTAACGCCAGGCAAACCGCGTGCGAAGCCTTCATTTCCAAACCACCGCGAATCGTTACGCGCGCTTGGTTTAAAGACTCACGGTTTCTTTTTCCAGCGGCGCATTAGAAGCGAGTTCGACACGACGCTGACCGACGAGAAAGCCATGGCTGCGCCGGCAACCATCGGGTTCAAAAGAAAGCCGTTTACGAAGTAAAGCGCGCCCGCCGCAACTGGTATTCCGACGACGTTGTAAGCGAAAGCCCAAAACAAGTTCTGGCGAATCTTGCGAACCGTGAAAGTGCTTAATTCGATTGCCGTGACGACGTCCCGCAAATCGTTTTTGACTAGCACGACGTCTCCCGCCTCCATCGCGACGTCCGTCCCCGCCCCCAACGCGATTCCGACGTCCGCTTTCGCGAGAGCCGGCGCGTCGTTGATTCCGTCGCCAACCATGGCTACGACTTCGCCTCGCGCCTGAAGCGCGGCGATTTCCTTTTCCTTCTCTTGCGGCAACACTTCCGCAATCACTTCGTCCACGCCAACTTGTTTGGCTATGGCGTTGGCCGCGCGTTCGTTGTCGCCGCTCAACATCACGACGCGCTCGCCTAGCGCGCGCAGCGCGGCAACCGCTTCGGCAGCGTGTTCTTTCGACGTGTCGGCGACCGCTACGAGCCCAACAAGCGAGGAACCGCTCGCCAAAAGCATCACTGTCTTTCCTTCGCGCTCGAGCGCCGCGATTTTCTTTTCCGCCAACGCGAAACGAACCCCGTGCCTTTTCATCAAAACGCGGTTGCCGAAGAGAAGGCGTTTGCCACGCCAGTAAGCCATGACGCCAAATCCGGGAATCGCCTTGAACGAAGTCGGACGCGCGACGCTGATTGCGCGGCGCTTGGCTTCCGAAAGCACGGCGTCGGCAAGCGAATGCTCGCTGTTTTTCTCGGCGACTGCAGCGAGTTCGACTACGCTCTTCTCTGTTCCCGAGAAAGCGATTACGTCCGTAACCTCGGGTTCGCCTTTCGTAAGCGTCCCCGTCTTGTCGAACACGACGACGGTCGCGCGCCGCGCGTTCTCCAACGCCTCCGCGTTTTTAATCAGAATCCCGCTTTCCGCCGCTTTCCCCGTCCCGACGATTATCGCCGTGGGAGTGGCGAGTCCGAGAGCGCACGGACAGGCGATTACTAGCACGGAAACGAAAATCGAGAGAGCGAAAGAAAACGATTGCCCGAACACGAAAAACCACGCCACAAAAGCGAGCAGCGCGATGGCTACGACCACTGGAACGAAAACCGCGCTAACCTGGTCTGCAAGACGTTGTATTGGGGCTTTACTGGCTTGAGCGTCCTCTACGAGGCGGATGATTTGCTGGAGCACTGTGTCGCCGCCCACTTTCGTCGCGCGGAAAACGAGCGCGCCGTGCTTATTGACGGTCGCGCCGATTACGCCATCGCCCTTCTTTTTGTCGACTGGAATGCTCTCGCCCGTAACCATTGACTCGTCGATTGCCGTCGTTCCGCTAACGACGACTCCGTCCACCGGCACTCGCTCGCCGGGTTTCACCACAATCAAATCCCTTACTTCGACTTGACCAATCGGGATTTCGACTTCGCGTTTCCCGCGCAAAACGAGCGCCGTCTTCGGCTGCAATGCGGCTAAGCGCTTGATCGCCTCGCTCGCCTTGCCTTTCGTGACCGCCTCGAAATACTTTCCAAGGACGATGAACGTAATTATGACGACGCTGGAATCGAAGTAAACCATCGAGTTCATTGCACCAACGACGGAAGGCACTAGCACGACCAAGGCGCTGTAAAAGTACGCCGCGCTCGTTCCGACTGCGATTAGCACATCCATGTTAGCCGCGCCCGCGCGCAACGCGTAAAACGCTCCGCGGTAAAAACGCCATCCCACGAGGAATTGCACGGGCGTCGCGAGCGCGAGGAGAACGAGGTTTTTGTCGACGAACGCGAGCGGCCACTCGAACGCCAAGCCGAACATTTCCGGCGCGGAAAGCAACAGCACGGGAACCGCAAAAACCAACGAAATGAGAAACGCTCGCTTCAACTCCGCGGTTTCGCGCTCGCGCGCCTCGCGTTCGCGGTCGACGAACGATTCGACGGTTTTTTCTTCGCTTGATTCGGCAACCAGCTTGAAACCCAAAGACTTTATCTTTTCAAGCAAAACGCGTTCGCCGACTTTGCTTTCGTCGAAATCGACGACGGCGCGTTCGCTCGCGTAACTCACGCTCGTGCTGTTCACGCCTTTGACGCGCTTGAGGTTCTTCTCGATGTTGAGCGCGCAGTTCGCGCAATGCATTCCCGCTATCGCGATAATTTTTTTAGCCATGCGCTTTATTCCCTCGAATTAACGCCCGTTCAACTTAAAACCGTGGCCTTGTACGTCTTGAATACTTCAAGTCCGAGAATATCCGCCTGCGTCGTCTTCGACGAATCGTATTCCACGTCGAAATAATTCGCGAAACGGAAGTTCACGCTGCGCACGCCGGGAAGCTTCCTGAGTTCGCCTGAAATAAGCGGCGCGTGCCCAGGACACGGAATATCGACCTGCAGCGTCAGTTTCGCCAACGTTCCAAGCGCAGCCGAAGACGATTGCGAAAGGGAAGCGCCGGAAACGCCTGCGGAGCAAGCCGCGGATTGCGCGGCTTGCAGACCGCAAACGCCCTGAACCGGAGGCTGGTCAGCGTTAACCGAAGTAACCATGTTGGCGGCTAGAGGAAACACTATAATGAACAAAAGAAGGTTCACTCCAACCGTAGTTCCGTAAAGCACGCTCAAATACTTCCAACTGCGCTTCGCGCCCGCCATCGAAAGTGAGCCGTTGCGCTTCAAGTAAAGCGCCGCCGACAAAGTCGCGAAGACGAGCGACAACGCGATAAGCCCGTAAAAGAAATACGGATTCAACAGCAGGGGCTTGAAGAACTCTGTTGCTACGGCCACGCCGAGTACGGACGCCGCGATGAACGCAATGCAACCCGCGTGCGGCACGAGCCCGTAAACGACGCCGTTCAACGCGCCTTTTTTCTCGCCTTCCTTGCTTTCGTTCTTCGCCTTGCAGCAATCAGGCAAATCATTTTCGTTTTCCTTGCCTTCGATTTCATTGTTTTCGTTTTTTTCCTTTGTTTCAACCAACATTTCTTACCACCCGCGCCCGGCGCCGCATCCTGCGCACTCGCGTCGAGCGTAAGGGATAACGTCTCGGAAACGGCTTATTACCAATAGCGTGAAACTAGTTTCAAGGCAGAAAAGCAGTTTTCACTGGGTTTTGAGGACTACGACGTTCGTCATTCCGCGCCTGCGGCGCTCGATTAACCCTTTGACTTCCAGCGCGTCAAGAACGCGCGTCACCTTCACTTTCCCCAAACCAGTTTTCTCGACGAGTTCCGACTGCACTGCCGCGCCGCCCCCGTCAATAACGAGCCCGAGCACGCTGCGCTGCTCCTCGTCGAGCTCGCGCATTACCGCAGCGTAATTCTCGCGCGAAGGCTTTCTCGCCGCCGCTTGCGCAGCCGGCTGCTTAATGGTTTTTACTATGACTGAAGGCGGTTTGTCGTCTTTCGCGAAGAAAACCAGGTAAAGCCCCGCGGCGATTATGAGACCCATGACCGCGAGCCCGACGTTCGTCTGGAAATTAAGCGTGCCCCACATTGGGCAACTCGAGCCGTGCGAACACGAAGAATTAATGATGTCCGTCAACGCGCGGTTGAACCAGAAAACGATTAACCCGATGAGCAGCGCTATGCCGATGACGAGCAACCCTACAGTCCGATTCCTCACTTGTTCTCTCCCTCGACGAATCCAAGCAATTCGCTGAACCGCTTCAAGCGCGGCACGCCGCACAACTCGCGCGCGTTCTTGTTACGCCGCCTGGTAATTAAAACCAAGCGCACGCCGAGCGGCGCGCACGTGCGCGCGTCGACGACGGTGTCGCCAACGTAAAGCGCTTCGCCGGGCTTTACGCCGAGCGCGCGCAACGCCTTGCGCAAGCCGGCGGGCGACGGCTTGGGCGCCGCGTCTTCGCGCGATACGACGGCATCGAAACCGTTGAAGCCGATTATGCGTTGAGCAACGCGGATTTCCCGCCGCGTTTGGTTGGAGACTATCCCGAGCTTGACGCCGCGGCGCTTGAGCGCGCGCAGCGCTTTCGCCACGCCGGGCAAAGCCTTGCACCGCTCGGGCATGTAGTCGCGCCAGTAAACGCGCGTGGCCCACGCCGCGGCTTTCGCGACCGCCGCGGCGTTTGCTTTCGGCGCGGCTGCGTTCAGCCAAGGCAGCGTCGCCATTCCGGCGAAGCGCAGCAACCGTTCTTTGGAAGGCTTGACGCCGGCGAAGCGTTCGAGCGCGTCCTGGAAAATGCTGGCGACTGCGTCGTCGCTTTCGATTAGCACTCCGTCCACGTCGAAGAGAATTGCCTTGATTGCCGTTTCAAACACCGAAAAACCGAAAAAGCGGCGGATTGCCGTTGGTTGCCGTTTAAACATGATTTAAATACTTTTCAGCTTCAAAACACTGCGTGAAACCGCAATTCAAAACCGTTCCGTTCGCCCACTTGGCGCCGAAAGCTCAATTCGTCGTAAAAAGCATAGCCGAACTGACTGTCGACCAGCACTTCGCTCGCATGGAATTTAAGCCGGTTCAAGAACAACTGCGCCTGCGAAACCGGCGTGAAAAGGCTTACGCGCTCCTGGAAAAAATGATGCGCGACGGGAAACTCTTCAAGCCGCAGCACGCGGCGGAACACGACTTGACTGGATTCGCCGCATACAGTTTCTCTGGAAAACCGTTCAACTTCAATAAAAACCTCGTTTTGTTGGCTGAAGAACCGAAAGCGAAGGGATTCGCGGCGTTCTGGGCTTTGCTTAAGAATTACCCTCCCCGCAAGATTCCTCGGTAACGGCGCGCGCCTGGGAGTGCGGCCGACGGGAATCGAACCCGTGTCTCAAGCTTGGAAAGCTCGAATTCTGCCACTGAACCACGGCCGCGTCAAAGCAACAATTATGCGCTTGAAAGATTAAAAAACTTGAGTGGGGGAACCGAGATTCGAACTCGGGTCAACAGCAATCCAGGAAAGCGCGAAAAATCATTTTTTAAAATTCAAAATCTTTTCCGCGGGTTTCGCCCCAAGCTGCCAGGATGCCAGGCTACCCCATTCCCCCGCACTAAGCGCAAGATTATGAGCGACGGAATTTAAAAGAAGCGACTCCGCTCAGTAGCGCTTGAACGGAAGCAAGTCGTCGATGAAATCCACTTGCGCCACGAACATGCGCCGGCAGCAATAACGCTTGATGCCGAGGTCGTCGAGAATCTTTTCAGGCTTCTCGCCCGCCTTAACGCGCGTCTGGTAATCGTCGTAAAACTCCGCCACGGGAAAACCGCAACTCCAACAACGAACCGGAATCAACATTCAACGTCACCTTCTGTCCAGTTTACCTGTACGACTTCGTGAAACGCGCCCTCGCTCCAGGACCCTTGAACTTCTTGGGTTCCACGCGGCGCGCATCCTCGACTAACAGCGAACGATCGTATTCGACGAGACGCTTCTTGAGTTCGTCGTCCCCGCTCGCCGCAACGAGCGCGCGAGCGATGGCGGTTCGCGCGGCTTGCGCTTGCCCCATCCGCCCACCGCCGTTAGTAACGACGTCGATGTCGTAATGTGAAGACGACTCGATGAGTTCGAGCGGTTCGCTTATGACTGCGCGTTCGACGGGCGAGTGCAACGCCGCGAGAGCGAGCCCGTTCACGCGGACAACGCCTTTCCCCGGCTGAGCCGCCTGGCGGATGCTCGCGCGCGCAATCGCTTCCTTGCGCTTGCCGCGCTGGACAAGGAGCTTCTTCTTTTTTTGCCTCGCCGGTTTTTTGGATGCGGCTTCAGGCGTTGCGCCTGCGGCGCCTGCGGCGCTTGAGGCGGCGCCCGTTTTTTTTCTTGCAGCCATGACGAAATCAACTCTCCAGTTACAAACATTAAAAACGATTAATTCAAAAAAGCGTTTTTCAAGCGTTCAACGGAGTCCACCCGAGCCCCGCGCAGATTTCGCTCACCGAAACCTTGCCGCGCCCGAGCGCTTCCTGCGTCTTCGGCGCTTTCTCGCGCTTCGCGCCTTGCAGTTCGCTCGGTCCCTGCCCGTAAAAAACGATTATGCGTTTGAACGCGGCAGCGCCGCGCGCCGTGTGCCACGGAAGCATGCCGCGCACGAGGCGCTTGAAAAACAAGTCGGGGCGCCTAGGCCAGTGCGCGCTGTGCTCGGGATTCGACTTGTCTTGCTGCAGGCGCCTGCGGAAGTATTTTCGCGTGATTTCTTCCGTGTTTCCCGAAAAAACCGCTTTCTCGGCGTTGACTACGCGGATTTCGTTTCCTGCGAGCGCGGCGTGCGCTACGACGGCTGCGAGTCGTCCGACTACCGCGCCGTCGGCGTCGTAAACGATTATCTTCTTGACTTTGTTTTTGGGCTTCGCGTTCCCGAGTTTCTGCCTTCCTTTTTCAGCCATAAAAATCACGAATCACGCGTTCACAAAACATTACGAAACATTACGAAATATTACGAAATTATCCTGACTTTCTTTCCTTGCGGGTTGCGTTCCGCGAGTTTCGCGAGCGGCATTGCGTCGCACCTAGCTTTCTTGAGCTTCGCGAGCGCCGTCTTCGACGCCTTGAAATAACCAACGACGAGCGAATGCGAGATTTCGCCGTGCGCGAGCAGTTTTCCCGGAAACGCGACGGTTTCGCCTTCCTTCGTGACGGCGTTGAGACGCGAAAGATTCATTTCGCTCCTCGCTCGCGCCGGCGCTTGCAAGCGACGCGCGCATGCTAGCCATACGGCGGCTCCGTTCTTGCGCCCGGTTTTCTCGAGGAAAGCAATCAACTTCAGCGCCGTCGACGCTTCAGGACCAACGTTACTCAAAATTTTCACCAAACCTTTTTTGCTTTTTTGCGAGCGTTAATGCAGGGGAGGGGATTCGAACCCCCGAACCCCTAGAGGACAGGCACCTCAAGCCTGCGCGTTTGACCAGGCTTCGCTACCCCTGCTCCCATTAACCGTTACTCCTCCTTTTCCTTCCTCTCCTTTGACTCCCTCTCTTTCGATTCCTTCTCCTTCTTCGCTTTCCTCTTCCGCTCCTTCTTTTCCTTCGCGGTTTGCTCGACGAGCTCGACTTGCTCGAAAGGCGCTTCAGGCGCTACGGCAGCCAACGCCCGCGAGGCTTCGGCTTGCGCGGCTTCCGCTGCTTGCGCCGCGTCGGCGAGCTTGACTTCCTGCGCCGCCTTCTCCGCGGCCGCGGCTTGAGCGGCTTCTTCAGCCATTTTTTCCGCGAGCTTCTTCGGGTTCTTTATTCCCTCCTCGACGAAATCCAGTTTTTCGTTCACGAGCTTGAGCGCGCGCTCGAGCTGCTCGCGCGCGGCTAGGTTGTTGAAGGACTCGACGCAGAAAACGAATTCGCCCGCCTTCGGGCGCACGGTCACCGCGCTTTTCGGGCAGGATTCGGCGCAGTTCTCGCACAATAGGCACTCGTGCGCAGCCGTGAGCTTTATTTGCGGAGAAATGATTTTCTTCGGGCAAGCTTTCACGCATTCCCCGCACTTGTCGCACTTCGATGAAACGCGGAAGTCGGGCAACGCGCCGTAAGAAGCGAGCGCGCTCTGGAATTTCGCGTGCTGCCTCGCCCTTCCCTGCACGGCGGTCGCCTCAAGCTTGAGCTTCTGCCCCTTCCCCAGCTTAATCAAGGGAACGCGCTCGCAGAAGACGCGGATGACCGGGTCGCTGCTTTGCAGTTCGCGCGAGTAAACGATTCGCGGCGCGTCGCTCGCCTCGGCCTCAAGCGAAAAAACGATTTGCGTTTGCGGCGCGACGCCTTCCTCGAACGTGAGCGGAACGAGCGCGAGGCGGTTCGCCACGTACTCGTTGAACAACGGTGAAGTGTTCTCGTAAAACGAGACTTCGTTGATTGCGAACGCCGGTATTTCGGAGTTCACGGCTCGGCGCAGCGCGTTCAAAAAGCGTTCGTCCGCATCGCGGAGCGCGAAGCACAGCTTGTTCGGCTGCGACCCGTTCAAAACCTCGATTTTCATTCCAGTCACCGCTTGCCGTTTAATCCGTTCCGTTTAAATCCCGCTTATGCCGTTCAACCGTTTAACAACCCAACGTTCAACCGCTTGACCGCTCAAACTCTCCTGCCGCGCTTTCCGCCCGGCCGCTTCGTCGTGTCCGTCGGAATCGGCGTCGCGTCCTCGATTTTCCCGATGCGCATTCCCGAGCGCGCGAGAGCGCGAATCGCCGCTTGCGCGCCCGCGCCAGGCGTCTTGGAACCGTGGCCGCCGGGAGCGCGGACGCGCACGTGCACGCCCGTGATGCCGCGTTCCTTCGCCTTCTCGGCCGCTTTGAACGTAGCCTGCATCGCGGCGTAAGGCCCGCCTTCCTCGCGGTCCGCTTTCACAATCATTCCGCCGCTCGCCACCGCGATCGTTTCCGCGCCGCTCAAGTCCGTAATCGTGATAATCGTGTCGTTTTTCGACGAGTAAACGTGCGCCACGCCCCACAACTCGTGCCGAGACGGCGCAACGTAATCGCGCCTTTGTTGCGAAGCCTGCGCGGATTGCGCGGCAACCGGCGCTGGCGCGCCTTGCGCTTGAACCTCGGGAGCGGCTGCCGCAGCGGCGACCGGCTTTGCTTCCTTTGATTCGCTTCCTTTTCTCTCTTTTTCTTCTTCAACCAAACAAATCCACTCTGGCAATCAATAATCAACGCAATCAGTGCGCGAACGCTATTCTTCCTTTTCCTCACTCTTTTCTTCGGCTTTCTTTTCTTCCGCCTTTTCCTCTTTCTTTCCTTCTTCCTTCTTCCCTTCTTCTTTCTTTTCTTCCTCCTTCTTCCTCGGCTTCGCCTCGCGGCCGGCGCCAGGCGCAGGCGCGGGCGTCCCGCCTCCGACGGGTTTGCCGAACCAATCCACCGTGTTTTCCTCGGCGAACTTCACTATGTAGGAAGGCGCGCTGACTTTCGCGCCGTTCACCGCAATGTGGCCGTGAACGATGAGCTGGCGCGCTTGCCGCATCGTCTGCCCGAAGCGCTTCTTGAAAACTATCGACTGCAGGCGCCGCGACAAAATGTCGCGGATGTTCAGCGTCAGAATGTCGTCGAGAGTGCAAGTCGGGTTGTTCACGAGGAAAGAGCGCGCGCGCTTGAGCAGCCGTTCCGCCCGCTCTTCAAGGTTTTTGCCTTTCTTGGAAAGCAGGCGGCGGGCTTCGCGCCGCGTCTTGCGCAGCGTCGTGCGCATGCGCCACAGTTCGCGCGAATTCTTGAGCCCGAACTCGTCGCACAACCCCTTGTCTTCGTCGATGCGCTTGTGCTCCCACAGCTTCTTCGGGGTTTCGTACTGACGCCTCGGTTTCTTCGGGTCTCCCATGAAAACACAACCTTGAAATCAAAAACGCTGAATCGAAATCAAAAAATCGCAAATACTAAAAATTACTTCTTCTCTTTTTCCCCGCCTTTGTCCTGCGCGCTCGTCGCCGCGGCCGCCTTCTGCGCCTTCATCGCCTTCTTCAGCACGCCCACCGTCATTCCGCTCCTGCCCGTCGTGCGCGAGTGCTGCCCGCGAACGCGTTGCCCGAGCCCGAACCGGTAACCCTTCCACGAGCGCGCGTTGCGCTCGCCCTCGATGTCTTGGCGAAGCGCGAACTGCAAGTCCGCCATCGTCAAATGCTTGTCGACGCCCGACTCCTTGTCGCGCGTCCGGTTAAGTTGAAAAGAACGCGCCCCGTACTTCGCCGGCGCGCGAACGATTTCCTCGATTGCCGAGAGTTGTTCGTCCTTCATTTCGCCGACCCACTCGCTTTCCTTCAAGCCGAGTTCTTTGCGAGCGGCGCGGGCGATGTTCGAAGCGAGAGCGTGGCCGACGCCCTTGATTTTGCGGAGCGCGCTTCGCAACGGCGTGTGGCCCTCGATGTCCTTGCCGAGGATGCGGACGATTCCCTTGAAGTCCTTGCTCTCCTTGCCCGTCATCTTGACGGTTATTCCCTTGTAAGCTTGAGGCGCGTGCGCTGCTCCGGCTGCAGCGGCGGCTTTAGCGTCCTGCTTCGAACCCGGCTTCGTAATAACAGCGCGCGAAAGCTCGGCGGCTTTCGCTTGCACTGCAGCCGGCTTTGCGCCGGCGTGTGCTTCCTTCGCTTTGTCGTCAGCCAAATCGAATCACT
>CAZWIQ010000023.1:534-16184 GCA_964634375.1 Microcaldota archaeon | reverse complement strand
AACTCGTTTTCTTGCGCGACGAAGTTTTTAACCCCACACGATGTTGGGCGCGGGAGTCGGGCCGCAATGCTCCGTTGCCGCAATCGCGGCGCTCGTGCACGACAAGCTTTCGCCGCTTCCGCTGCAACGGTAGTACGCGCCGTCGCTGGAGCGGTAGTAAGCGTTGATTTTTACTCCGGTTGATTGAGGGTAACGGCAAGAACAGCTTTGAATGCTGCAACGCGCTGCCTCAATCCACTGCGAACACTGCAAGTCGCTGCTTCCCCACGAACTCGTGCTTCCTTGAACGGGGCAGCCAGTGCGGGCGTCGAAATCAAAGTTAGTGAGCACTCCGCCGTCGTTACCCCCGTTTCCTCCGTTGCCGCCGTACGTGGGAACCGCGGTTGCAACGCCCGACGGTTGCGGTGACGTTTGCGTTCCGGGTTTGCAAGCGAGCTCGTCACTGCAGATTTCCCCCGCGCACGCGTAACCGTTCGGGCAATACCTGCATTGCCCCGCGTGCGAACTCCCCGACGACGCAGCCGCCGCCGCGCTGCAGTACCCGCAAGTCACCGAACCCGCCTTGTCGGCGCAAGCGTGCGTTACTCCCGCGTTGTTTCCGTTTCCGTCGTAACCCGAACCCATTAACAAGGAGTTGCTTCCGCCGAAACCAAATATTCCTGAAATGATTATGCATCCCAACAGCACGCCGAACAGTATCCCTAAAATCTTCCACGCGGGACTCGGCTCGTTGGACTTGGCGGTTTCCTTGGCGGGCGTTGACTTGTCGCCTTTTTCTTTGGTTTCGACCGCCGCGCCGCACTTGCTGCAAAACTTGGAGTTTGCGCCCAGCTTGCTTCCGCACTTGTCACAAAAAGGAATGAAAACCGCCTCCCCCTAAATCGAGAATAACCTTTGCGAAATGTGTTAGGCTGACTGAGTTAAAAAAGAGCGTTGCCCGAGCGCTTTAAAGTTCGTAAACGCTAGGCTTGATTTCCAGTCCTTGCTCCGCAATAAGTTTTTTTAAAGCGGCTGCCGGGCGGCGCGAACGGCGCGGGAATGCAAAAGTATTTCAATTAAGCGCGCCACTCCTATTGTTCATGAGCCCTTTTGAAGAAAGCATTCTCGCGAAACGAATCCCCGAACTCGACCCGTTAAAGAAACTAATCGGAACCATGCGCCAACTCCAGATAAACGTGCACGGGTTCAGCTTAATCGACGAAATCCCGGGAAAACAACCGTTAACGCTCGTTTTGCACTGCGAAAACGTTCCACTAAGCGAACTAGGCAAAAAAAACCCGTTCAGGCAAGGCCAGTTTGTTGAATCGCAAGCGCAATACAAGCGGGAAGTCCGCGAAGCGTTGCTTAACGCGGGTTGGACTCAACCGGAACACCACTTAGTGGAAGCCGACTCGCAGTCGGTAACCATCCCGATTCCGGTTCGAAAAAGCCTTTTAGAGTACTTTCTCTTGCAGGAATACGGCGCGAGAAAAGAATGATTGCTTGCCGCGCCGCCAGCCGCGTTCCCGCCCGTCGCTTTTTTCCTTTAAAAACCCGCGGCGTGGTTTAAAAACGAGTTCGGTTTAACTGAGTTTCGGGTGGGTTAACGTGAAAAACGCTGTTCTGGACTACGGCTTCGACGATTACTTGTCTCCGTTTTCGTGGCGTTACGCGAGCGAAGAAATGCGCGGCGTATTCAGCGAGCGCGCGAGGCGGCTCGCTTGGCGCCGCATTTGGGTGGCGCTCGCGCGAGCGCAAAGCAAAGCAGGGCTCGTTTCCAAGCAAGAGCTCGCCGACATCGAATCGCGCGCGAAGCAAATAGACATCGCGCGCTCGCTCGCGATTGAAGAAGAAACGCATCACGACATCGTGGCGGAAGTCAAGTGCTTCGCGGAACAATGCCGCGTCGGCGGAGGCAAAATTCATTTGGGCGCGACGAGCATGGACGTAGTCGACAACGCGGACGCGCTCGCAGTCAAGCAAGCGCTCGGAATCACGCGGGAGCGGCTTTTCGCGCTGCTCGCGTGCTTCAAAAAGAAAATCGATTACTACGCGGGCGTCCCGTGCATCGGTTTCACGCACTTGCAGCCCGCGGAACCGACGACGCTAGGATACCGCTTCGCTTTCTACGCGCAGGATTTTCTCTCGGACTTCAACGAAGTCGATTACTGGCTCGAGCACTACAAGGGAAAAGGCTTTAAAGGCGCGAACGGGACGGCGGCGGGTTACGTCGCGCTGCTCGCGGGCACGAAAATGAAATTTCCGGAGTTCGAGAAACTCGTTCTCGACGAACTCGGTTTGCAAGCGTTCGAAGTCACGACGCAAACCGCGCCGCGCAAGCAGGATTACGGCGTGCTTTGCGCGCTCGCGTCGACCGCGCAAAGCCTGCACAAGTTCGCGTTCGACGTGCGCTTCCTGCAGACGCCCGGATACGGCGAGTGGGGCGAGCCGTTCGGGAAAAAGCAGGTGGGTTCGAGCGCGATGCCTTTCAAGCGCAACCCCATAGTCTGCGAAAAAATTTGTTCTCTCGCGCGATTCGTTTCCGCGCTCCCGCAAGTCGCGTGGGGCAACGCGGCGCTCAGCGGGCTTGAGCGCACGCTCGACGACAGCGCGAACAAACGCCTGATTATGCCAGAAGCGTTCCTCGCCACCGACGAAATCCTCGTCAGCGGATTCAAGGTTCTCGACGGGCTCGTCGTCGACTCGAAAGCCGTCAGCCGCAACCTCGAAAAGTACGGCGAGTTCGCGGCGACCGAGCAGTTGCTTATGGCGCTCGTCAAGCGCGGTGCGAACCGACAGGAAATGCACGAGATTCTGCGCGAGCACTCGCTGCGCGCGTGGACTGCGGCGCAGAACGGGGAAGCGAACCCGCTTCGCGCGATGCTCGCCGGCGACAAGCGAATAGCGAAATTCCTGAAGCCGAGCGAAGTGCAGCGAGTCATGGACGCGCGCACGCACGTCGGCGACGCGCCGCAGCGCGCCCGCGATTTCTCGAAGCTCCTCGGGCAAAAACTAGTTGAAGCCAAGAAGAAAGCGTGACGAGCAACAAGAAAGCAAGGCAAGCAAAGCAAGGTGGGTTTGCGTTGGATTACGGGAAATACGAGAAAGGCGCTTTGATTGCGGAAGGAAAAACCAAGCGCGTGTTCGAACTCGCCGGCGAACCGCGCCGCGTGGTAATCGAAAGCAAGGACGACATCACGGCGGGAGACGGCGCGCGCCGCAACGTTATTTCCGGGAAGGGGGGAATCAGCGGGAGGACGACGGCGAACGTTTACGCGTTCCTCAACAAGCACGGCGTCGCCACGCACTTCGTCGAAGCGCCGGACGAGCGGACGATGATAGCGCTGCGCTGCAAAATGATTCCCCTCGAAGTCGTCATCCGCCGCATCGCGACGGGTTCTTACCTCAAACGCAACCCCGGCGTCGCGGAAGGACAGCGCTTCGAACCCGTCGTACTCGAATTCTTCTTGAAGGACGACGCGCGGCACGACCCCTTGATTGCGAAACACGAAATCGTGAAAGAAAAAATCGCGAACGCGACGGAAGTCGCGGAAATGGAGAATCTCGCGCGCCTCGTTTTCCTGCTGCTCGAAGAAGCGTGGAAGCAACAAGACGTCGTTCTAGTCGACCTCAAAATCGAGTTCGGGAGGACGACGAGCGGCAAACTCGTGCTCGCCGACGTCATCGACAACGACTCGTGGAGAATTTGGCCTCACGGACGCAAGGAAGAAATGCTGGACAAGCAGGTTTACCGCAACGACAAAACGATTGACGCGGAAGGGCTCGAGCGAGTCAAGCGCAATTACGAGCTAGTCGCCGACGTGACGGCGAAATTCGTGAACGCGAAAATCGAGTGACGATTAACGGAGGTTGTTTGGTTTCATGGCTAAAGTCTTGGTTTTAATGGGTTCAGGCAGCGACGCCGAGCACGCAAAAAAAATAACGAGCGTGTTGGACGATTTTGGGGTTACTCACGAAGAGCGCGTGGCGAGCGCGCACAAGACGCCCGAGAAACTACTCGCCGTCCTCAAGGAAGCGAAAGACGCCAAGGTAATAATCGCCATCGCGGGACTAAGTAACGCCCTCAGTGGAATGGTTGCCTCTCAATCGCCGCTTCCAGTCATTACGTGCCCGCCTTACAACGCAGAAGACATCATGTCGAGCTTGCGCACTCCTCCCGGCGTCGCGCACGAAACCGTTTTGGATCCCAAAAACGCCGCGCTCGCGTGCGTCAAAATTCTCGCTTTAAGCGATACTGCGCTGAAGCGCAAACTCGAAGACTACTTGAAGAAAATGAAGGAAAAAATCTGGGAAGCGGACGCGGCTGCTCGGCGAAAGTGATTTTATTCTTCCAACGCGCCCAAAAAGCTATTAAGCGCGTCGCGAGCTAATTTTTGCGTGCCAACGATTCTCGCCGCAAGGCTTCGGCCTCTCGGCTTCAAACAACTTCGCGCGGAGCCTTTGCCTGAAACTCCCGAAACCCAGGGTTTGCGCGATTTGATGCAGGTAATGGGGGTGAAAATAGAGCGCGGCGGGGCAATCGCTTCAAGGCCTCACGAATCCATGCCTGCCGGTCACACTCTCTTGTTCGAAAAACCCCTGGCTAAAGGGGATGCCGAGCGAGCGCTTTTAGACGCGGTTGCGCCTCACGTGTTTGACTTCGCCGCCAGGCAAGGCGCTAAGGACTTGGAACACGGCCTCCAGCTTAAGGGATTAAAATGGCTTTTGACTGTTTCGTGGACTCGGCACGAAGTTCTTCCTCGCCGCAGGCAGCAAAGCTGAAACGCTTTTATTTACCGCCGCACATTTAAACCCGCGCGGAAGCGTCCGGGCCCGTGGTCGAATGGTAAGACGCCACTCTCACAAGGCCTTTCTTTTAAGAAAAGAAAGAACCTAGGAAAGAAAAACCTGGTTTTCGCCGGAGTGCAGTGGAGATCCGGGGTTCGATTCCCTGCGGGCCCACTCTGATTTTCCGAGGTGGTGCGCTTGGCTGAACTCGTCGACGTGATAGACGAAAAAGGGCGCGTAGTCAAAACGCTGCCACGCGCGGAAGTCAACGCGCGCAATTTGCGGCACAACTGCGTTTACGTCATCGTCACGAATTCCCGCGGAGAATGGCTGGTTACCAAGCGCACCGCGATGAAAAAGGTTTACCCTAACTTGCTTGAGGTGGCGCGCGGGGGAACGTGCGCGAGCGGCGAATCGTTCGAGGAATGCGCGCGCCGCGAACTAGAAGAGGAAGTCGGGGTGCGCGCTGGCAAAGGCGGCGCCAAACTCGAGTTTTTGTTCGACTTCGACTTCAAAGACGAGTTCATCAACGAGCGCGTCCGCGTCTTCAAATGCGTTTACGACGAGCGCGCCGGCCCGCTCAAACTGCAAAAAGAGGAAGTCGCCGCGAGCTTCTTCGCGACCGAAGAAAAATTGCGCCGCATGGCTCGCGAAACGCCGCAAGCGTTTTGTCCCGACAGTTTCCCCGTATTGAACGGCTTGAAGTAACGCGCGCTCGCGCGCCGCGCAACGCGTTCAAGCGCCGAGCTTACGCCCCGAGCATTACGGCGAACGCCCCCATGCACGCGAGAATCCACAACGCCTCGCCGAAAACCTTGTCCAACGAGATAATGAAGGCGAACAAAGCGATTACGGCGACGGGCAAGAGCAGCGCGTTCGCCGAGGCCACCGCGCCGACCAACGCCGCGGGAACGAGGAAAATCAAGGAGAGGCCGGCGATTAACCCGTTGCCGCTGTAGCCGCCGCCGTTAACGAAAACGCTGAAAGAAATCACGGAGAACGCGAACACCACCCACGAATCCACGTTGCGCATGCTTTCAACGAAAAATTTAACCATTTCCATTTCCCCTTGCAATAAACGCTCAATACGAGTTATTATTAAGAATACGCTACTTTTTTTGTAAAAATAGGTAATTTAATAAACCTATTGCGATTAAAACAAAATATGGCTAAAACCGCCAAAACGCTTGAACCGCTTCCGGCGCCTCTTGCGCCCGCGGCGCCTTCCGCGCCGCTGAAGCTCGACGCTTTCGACCGACGACTCCTCTACGAGCTGGGCGCGAACGCCCGGCAGCCGGCGTCGCGCCTCGCTCGCCGCGTCGGCGTGTCGCAGCAGACCGCCGATTACCGCTTGAAGCGCTTGTTGAAGAGCGGAGTCGTGCGGAAATTCGTCACGCTCGTCGAGTACCGCCGCTTCGGTTACTCTAACTACAGCTTGATGTTCCGCTTTCAGAACGCGGACGAACGCAAAACCGCGGAAATAACGAATTTTTTGCAGAAGCACGCGAACGTGAACGGCTTGTTCGTAATGAACGGGAGGTGGGACTTGTTCGCATCCGTTTCAGTCCGCAACCTCTTCGAATTGAACGAAGTCGTCTCGGAAATCGAGGCGAAGTACGCGCCGTTCGTTCGCGAAACCGCGAAGGCGTCGCACATGGGCCGGCGTTATTTTTACAGGCAGTACCTCGTCCCGCCGAAGGAAAGGCGCGAGCAAACGTATACGCCTATCACGGGGGGCGACGCCCGCTCGGTTAGTCCTTACGATTTGACTGAGGAAGAAGCGAGGATTCTTCTCGCTCTCGACCAAGACGCGCGCGCGAGCGCAGTGGAAATCGCGCGTTCGACCGGCTTGTCTCCCGATTCGGTTCACTCGAAGCTCAAGCGGCTTTTCGAAGAACGCGTGATAGTCGGTTCGTACGCGTGGTTGCGGCCGGCGTTGTTGGGCAGGAGTTTTTGCCGCTTGTTCTTGAAGACGCACTGCTTGTCCCGCGAGCGCGAAACGGAGTTAATAGAATTCGCGTTGTCTAAAACGCCCGTCTTCGCTTTCATGAAGGCGTTCGGCGCTTGGGATTACGACGTCGAATTAGAAGTCGAGAGCAACAAGGAGTTCGGGGATTTTTCGCTGGCGCTGCGCAACGAATTCGGGGACGACATCTTGGAATACGAGCCGCTGATTTCGTGCGAGCTCGCGAAATTCCACATTGTTCCGTTGGATTTGATGAAGATTTTCAAGTGAACCGGCGTTTCACTTCACGAGTTTGACGAAAGGTTTTCCCGCGAAGTCGTCGTCGCCGGTAAGAATGAAGTCGTCTTGCGAAGCGTAAGAGTAGACTATCGCGTCGCTCAAATGCATTTTTTCCTTGACTGCTACGCTTCCTGCTTTTGCCGCGTGTTGAAAGTCGAGCGGCAGAATCGTGCTTTTTTCCAGTATTATGCCGAGCGCTTCACGAATCTTTTGTTCGGATTCGTTTCGCTTTTCCAATACCCGCGCTATTTCCGCCACTACGATCGCCGGAGTTTTCAAGATGTTTTCTTCGATTAACTCCTTGAAACCTCGTTTTTCTTGGAAGTAAGACATCCACACGTGCGAGTCAACCACGAATCTTTTCAAGTTCCTTCAACTCCGCTTCGTCTTCTTTCTCGAGTTCATCCAACTCCTTCAAGTAGTTTTTGCCCTTCAACAACCCGAATCCGCTTTTCCTTCGCTCTTTGAACAAGTGCTCGAAGGCAACCGCGTTCAAGCCCTTCGACAAGTTTCCGCCGTATAACTGCCTGATTTTCGCTACGATGAAGTCTTCGAGAGTCACCGTAGTTCTTATAATCGCCAAATCAAACACCCCGCAAAATATTTTTCATACATAATACTTCATACTTCATATATATTCGTTTCGGTTGAGTGTTTTTGGGTTCGCTTTGAATTTTCGGGTTGCGGAACGCAAGGCGTTCGCGAATTCGCTTACGCTTTCGTTGTTCAAGCGTTTTTCGGAGCTTGGCTTCCGGTGAATTCGACGGGTTTCAGCGAGTTTAAAAATCCCTTGCGGCGTAAGCATTCCGGTGGGTTGGTTTCTTTGGCTCGAAAAACGTCTACTCGCAAGCGCCCGCGCCGCGAAGACAAGCCGGCGCACGAGATAAACAAAATCGCTTACAAAGTGTTCGACTTGAAGACGCTGCACGTGCTCGTCGGACTGATGAATACGGGCGTATTCAAGACGCTCGACTACCCGCTCGCGAGCGGGAAAGAAGCGTACGTTTTCCGCGCCACGCGCGCCGACGGAACGCACGTCGCAGTCAAAATATTCAAGTACGAGACGACCGCCTTCAGGCACGCCGCCGAGTATCTGGAAGGCGACCCGCGCTTCAACGCGCGGCACGTGCGCGGCAATTTGCGCGACTTCGTGAAATTGTGGGCGCGCAAGGAATTCGCGAACCTGCAGGCGTGTGCGGACGAAGGCGTAAGCGTTCCGCGGCCGATTGCGCACAAGGACAACGTCGTGGTAATGGAGTTTTTGGGCGAGAAAGGAGTGCCGTACGCGCTGCTTGAAGACGTCGTAGTCGCCGACCCGAACGCGTTGCTGAAGGAAATCGTGGCGCAAGCGCGCTTGGCGTGGCGCGCGGGCGTCGTTCACGCCGACTTGAGTTCGTTCAACGTCATCATGCGGGCGAGCGAAGGAAAAGCGGGCAA
This sequence comes from Microcaldota archaeon, assembly GCA_964634375.1. Classification (GTDB taxonomy): domain Archaea; phylum Micrarchaeota; class Micrarchaeia; order Norongarragalinales; family Norongarragalinaceae; genus CAITNU01. The sequence continues at coordinate 7,735 of CAZWIQ010000023.1, read as the reverse complement.
CGGGGCGGGAGCGCAAACGCCGGTTTTAATCGATTGGGCGCAAGGAGTCAGCGTCGCGCACCCCCGCGCGCGGGAATACTTGGCGAACGACTGCCACAACGTGGCTTCGTTCTTCAAGCGCTTGCGCACCCCCGTCGACGAAGAAGCCGTCTTCAAGCAAATCACTTCCTGACTGCTTTTGCTTGTTTGCCGCTTCCTTATTCTTATTCGCGATTCTTCTTCCCGCTGTTTTGGAGGTTTGCGCGTTTTGGCGTGAAAGTTTTATAAACCCGCGGCGCGTTGCTTTGCGAGGGTTGCGAAGAAGTGAACGGTTTCCACGAAAACACTTTTTCATTAGACTGCGCGCTGCATCCAGCCCCGGCTTCGGCTTCTTCGCCCGAAACCGATTCCAAACCGTGGTTTGAATGAAGGAACGCGCGAAAGCGAAACTCGTCCTCGAAGACGGTTCTGTTTTCCGCGGTTTCTCGTTCGGCGCCCAGCGCTCCGCCGCGGGGGAAGTCGTCTTCAACACGGGAATGACCGGCTACCCGCAATCGCTCACCGACCCTTCGTATGTCGGGCAAATCCTTTGCTTTACTTACCCGTTGATAGGGAATTACGGCGTCGGCTCCGCGAAAAAAGACGCGCACGGTTTGCCGTTGAATTACGAGTCGAACCGCGTTCAAGTGGAAGCGCTCGTGGTTTCCGAGTACAGCGAAGCTTACAGCCATTGGGACGCGCGGTGCTCGCTCGAAGAATGGCTGCGCGAACAACGCGTGCCCGCGATTTGCGGAGTCGACACGCGCGCGCTCACCATCAAGCTGCGCGAGAAAGGCGTCATGCTCGGCAAAATAATCGTTGACGGAGACGAGGCGAACGACGCGGCGGGCGTTGCGGGGAAAGAGTTCCGCGATCCGAACGCCGAGAACCTCGTCGCGCGCGTTTCACGCAAAAAAGTCGAGCATTTCGGAAAAAACAAAAACGGTTTGCGCGGCGGCTTGCGCGTCGCGGTCGTCGACTGCGGAATGAAAAACAGCATTCTGCGGTGCCTCCTCGCGCGAGGCTTGCGCGCGAGCGTCGTGCCGTGGAATTACGATTTCGCCGCGCTCGTTCGCGACGAAGCGGTGGACGGCGTGTTCGTTTCCAACGGCCCCGGCGACCCGACGAAGTGCGCGGAAACCATCGCGCATCTCCGCGAGGCGATGAAACTCGGCACGCCGATTTTCGGGATTTGCCTCGGCAACCAACTGCTCGCGCTCGCCGCTGGAGCGCGCACGTACAAACTCAAGTACGGGCACCGCTCGCAAAACCAGTCTTGCGTGAACGCGCAGGCGTTCGGCGCTTGCGCGAAAGGCCGCGGTTTCGTTACGCCGCAAAACCACGGTTACGCCGTCGACGCGCGAACGCTGCCGCGGGGTTGGCGCGAACTTTTCTTCAACGCGAACGACGCGACGAACGAAGGAATCGCTTGCGTGCGCGCAGGCGCGCCGTTCTACAGCGTCCAATTCCATCCGGAAGGCTCGTGCGGCCCGCGCGACACCGAATTCCTCTTCGACGAGTTCGTGCGCGTAATGAGAGAAACCTCCAAAACCTCAAGGAAAAAGTGAATACTTCATGGTTGCAGTTTCCGGAAAAAAGATTAAGAAAGTCTTGGTTTTAGGCTCCGGCGGGCTTTCGATCGGGCAAGCCGGCGAATTCGATTACTCGGGCTCGCAAGCCATTAAAGCGTTGAAGCAGGAAGGAGTGCGCACGGTGCTCGTCAACCCGAACATTGCGACGATACAGACGTCGCGCGAACTCGCCGACGAAGTGTATTTTCTCCCAGTGACGCCCGAGTTCGTCGGGAAAATCATCGCGAAAGAAAAACCGGACGGAATCCTCCTCGCATTCGGCGGGCAGACGGCGTTGAACTGCGGCGTCGCGTTGCACGAAAGCGGCGTCCTCAAAAAATTCGGGGTGCGCGTGCTCGGCACGCCGATTGAAACGATAATCGAAACCGAGGACAAAGGATTGTTCGCGAAAGTATTGGGGCGAATCGGAATCAAGACGCCGAAAAGCTTCGCCGTCAAGAACGTGAACGACGGAATGCGCGCGGGACGCAAAATCGGTTTCCCGCTAATCGTGCGCTCCTCGTACGCGCTCGGCGGTTTGGGGTCCGGGTTCTGCAACGACAGGAAGGAACTAAAAAACTTGTTGAAGCAGTCGCTGTCGCAGGCGCCGCAAGTCCTCGTCGAAGAATCCTTGCGCGGGTGGAAGGAAGTCGAGTACGAAGTCATGCGCGACTCCCGCGATAATTGCATCACGATTTGCAACATGGAAAACTTCGACCCACTCGGAATCCACACGGGCGAAAGCATAGTCGTCGCGCCCTCGCAGACGCTCACCGACCGCGAATACCACGCGCTGAGGCGCATATCGATTGATTTGGTGCGCTCGCTCGGAATCGTCGGCGAGTGCAACGTGCAGTTCGCGCTCGACCCGGAATCCGAGGATTACCGCGTAATCGAAGTCAACGCGCGCTTATCCCGCAGCAGCGCGCTCGCGTCGAAAGCCACGGGATATCCCATAGCGTTCATAGCCGCAAAGCTCGCGCTCGGTTACGCGCTTACGGAGCTGCCGAACCCCGTCACGCGCACGACGAAAGCGTTGTTCGAGCCGGCGCTCGACTACGTCGTCGTCAAAATGCCGAGGTGGGACATCGACAAGTTCAAGAACGCGGACGCGCGCATCGGCTCGTCCATGAAAAGCGTCGGGGAGGTCATGGCGATAGCGCGGAATTTCGAGGAAGCGCTGCAGAAAGCCGTTCGCATGATTAACCCGTCGCTTTCCGGATTGACGAATGGCAAAATAAGTTTCGAGCGCGAAGGCTTGAAGCGCGAGTTGCGCGAGCCGACGGACAAGCGCGTGTTCGCGATCGCGGCGGCGATCGCCGGCGGCTGGTCCGTAGACGAAATTTACCGCCTCACGCGCATCGACGAGTGGTTCCTGCACAAGATAGGGAACATCGTTGAAGCCGACGCGGAACTCGCGAAGCTAGGCAAAAAAAGAATGGCGCCCGACCAAGCGGTTTTGTCGAAAGCGAAGCGCCTCGGCTTTTCCGACAAGCAAATCGCGAAACGCGTTTTCGGTGTTGACGACGCTGGCGCGGCGGCGCGAGTGCGCAAACTGCGGAAGAAGTTCGGCGTAATCCCCGTCGTCAAACGCATCGACACCCTCGCCGCAGAGTATCCCGCTAAAACGAATTATCTTTATTTGACGTACAACGGCGAGGCGGATGAACTCAAGCTCGCCAAGCGCGACAAAGGCGTGATAGTCATCGGGGGCGGCGCTTACCGCATCGGTTCCAGCGTCGAGTTCGACTGGTGCAGCGTAGAATGCGTGAAAACGCTGCGCCGCAAGCGAATCCCGTCGGTCGTCATCAACTGCAACCCTGAAACCGTCAGCACGGATTACGACGAAAGCGAACGCCTTTACTTCGAAGAACTGAGTTTCGAGCGCGTGCTCGACATTTGCGAGAAGGAACGCCCGCGCGGCGTCGTCGTGTCGTTCGGCGGGCAGATTCCGAACAACTTGGCGTTGCCGCTCGCGAAAAGCGGCGTGCGCGTTCTCGGCACGAGCCCGAGCGTCATTGATTCGGTCGAGGACAGGCACAAGTTTTCTAAAATCCTGGAGGCGCTCGGCGCGGACCAGCCGGAGTGGCAGGAGTCGTCGAGCTTCGCAGACGTGAAAGCGTTTTGCGACCGCGTCGGCTACCCCGTATTGATTCGCCCGTCTTACGTTCTCAGCGGAACCGCGATGGCCGTCGCTTACGAGGAAAGCGACTTGAAGCGGTTTTTGAAGGAAGCCGCGCTCGTTTCGGAAGAACACCCCGTAGTCGTCACGAAGTTCATTACCGGCGCGAAGGAAATCGATTTCGACGCGGTCGCGTGCCGCGGGGAACTCAAGGCTTACGCGATTAGCGAGCACGTCGAGAACGCCGGCGTTCACTCGGGGGACGCGACTCTCGTGACTCCCGCGCAAAAGCTTTACGCCGAGACGCTGCACCGCGTCAAGAAAATCAGCCGCGACATCATTCGGCAGTTGAACGTCACGGGGCCGTTGAACATCCAGTTTCTCGCGAAAGACAACAAAATCAAGATCATCGAGTGCAATTTGCGCGCGTCGCGCTCGTTCCCGTTCGTCTCGAAAGTGTACGACCTCAATTTTGTCGACCTCGCGACGCGCGCGATTCTCGGCGAACGAATCGAGCGGGCGGACAACCGGACGTTCGAACTCAATTACGTGGGCGTGAAGGCGCCGCAGTTCTCGTTCACGCGCTTGCGCGGCGCGGACCCCGTGCTCGGAGTCGAAATGGCTTCCACCGGCGAAGTCGCGTGCTTGGGCGAAGACGTGCGGGAAGCGTTCTTGAAGGCGTTGATGTCGACGGGAGTCGCGTTGCCAGAACGCAACGGTTCGGTTTTCCTTTCTACGGGGAACGTGAAGCAGAAGACGCGGCTCATCGACGCCGTGAAATCGCTCGCGGCTGGCGGGTACTCGCTTTGCGCCACCCGCGGGACGGCGAAGTTCTACGCGAAGCACGGCGTCGGCATGCGCGTAGTCCGCTGGCCGGACGAGGCGAGCCCGAACTGCCTGGATTACATCAAGCGGCGGAAAATCGGCTTAGTCGTGAACATTCCGAAGAGCGATGAGTCGCGCGAGATTTCGAACGATTACTTGATTCGCCGCGCCGCCGCCGACTTCAGCGTGCCGCTTTTGACGAACGTGCAGTGCGCGGCTTTGTTCGCGGAAGCGCTGGCGGAGTACGCGGGCGACGGCGTGCAACTCGCCGTCAAGAGTTGGCGGGAGTACCGCGAGTCCAGCGACAAATAAAATACTAAATAAAATACTCGCGCGGCTTAACGTAATCGGGTTTTTTCATGCAAATCGGGGCAAGCACGTTGTTCGACGGAACCGCCCGTCCGGCGGCGATAGCGGCGCGGCACGCGCGCCGCGGCTTCCGCGCAATCGAAGTCGTCTTCGAGCATCCGCATTTTCTGACTGCCGGCGACGTCGCCACACTGAAAAAACTGCGGCGGGAATACGGTCTTTCGTATTCCGTGCACTGCCCTTACATGTCCATGATGACGGGACACCGCGACGCCGCGGTGCGCAAGGCGTCGGACGCGTTGCTGAAGCGAAGCGTTGACGCCGCAGCCGCGCTCGAGGCGACGCACTACGTATTGCACGGCGGAAGAATGCCTTACTACTACGCGTTCCTCGGGTTCGACAACAAAAAAATTTTGCGCGACTGGATTAACGAAGTAAAGCCGCTCGTCCGCCTTGCGGCGGACGGCGGAGTGCGCGTGGTTTTCGAGAACTGCTTGCGCTCGGACTTCTTCGGCAAGACGGAAAACCTTTTCCCGGCGATGCGCGAGTGCGGCGCCGGCTGGTGTTTGGACGTCGCGCACGCCGAGCTGACGAACCAAAGAAAAAAATTGTCGGCGCGAAAACCGGATTACGTTCACGTCACGGACACGAACGTTTCCCTCAACAGGGATGAACACTTGCGAGTCGGAAGCGGTTCAATCGACTTCGCTTGGTGGACTAAGAAAATAAAGGCGGGCGGCTTCAACGGGAAAATCATTCTCGAATGCGTGCGCGAAAGCGATTTCGCCCCGTCGCGCAAAGAGCTTTTAAGGTTGTGGAACAAATAGTTCCAAGCCAAGGTGTTTACCCGGCATGGAAAAAAAATTCGACGTTGGAATCGTGGGCGGCGGCCCAGCGGGACTAAGCGCCGCCGTCTACGCGCAGCGCCGCGGGTTGCGCTGCGCCGTCTTCGAAGGCAAAACGTGGGGCGGCGCCCTCGTCGGACACCACTTGATTGAAAACTATCCCGGCTTCGACAAAATAGATTCGCAGGAACTCGCCGACAAAATGCGCGGCCACGCCGAAGGCTTGGGCGCAACGCTTTTCGTCAAGCAAGTCGGCGAAATCGAGCCCGCGCCGGGCGGCGGCTTTCTCGTCAAAACCGACGACTTGCAGGAGTTCAGCGTGCGCACCGTAATCATCGCGAGCGGCGCGGCCTACAAAAATCTCGGCGTTCCCGGCGAAAAAGAGTTGGCAGGCAGGGGCGTGAGTTACTGCGCGACTTGCGACGCGCCGTTTTTTAAAGGCAAGACGGTTGCAGTCATAGGCGGCGGAAACATGGCTTTTACGACGGCGCTGCTGCTTGCGGACGTGGCGCAACGCGTTCTCGTGGTTCACCGCCACCCGCCCGTCGCCGAGGAAGCGCTCGTGGCGCGTGCGCGCGGAAACTCCAAAATCGAGTTTTTGGCTGACTTCGCCGTGACGTCGATAAACGGCTCGAACGACGGGAAACGCGTGGAAAGCGTTCGAATCAAGAATTCGAAGACGCAGGAAGAGAAAACAATCGCAGTGAACGGCGTGTTCATCAACGTGGGGCTATCGCCGCTCACCGCGTTGTGCACTCCCTTGCGCGTGAAGACGGACGAGCGCGGCAACGTCGTCGCCGACGGAAAGCAGGCGTCGAACGTGCCAGGCGTTTTCGCGGCGGGCGATTGCGTGGGGCGCTTGAGGCAAATCGTTTGGGCTGCCGCGGAAGGCGCGCAAGCCGCACTGTCGGCTTACGATTACTTGAAGAAAAAGTGATTTTTGCGTGCTCGCCGCCGGCTGGCGCTCGCGCTGCCGCTGGCTGTGCACGTGAAAAAAAACAAAATTAGAACGAATTTTTTTACGGTTTTTTTTGCTTTTTGTTTGCTTTTGCTTGCTTTCAACGAGTTAAGCAATCAATCGCAAGATTGTTTCAGTACCTCGTTCAGTACCTGCCGCCGCCACCGTAACTGTCGCGCCTCGGTTTCTTGTGCTTCTGGAAGCATTCCCTGCAGTACACAGGTTTTCCTTCCGTCGGCTTGAAAGGCACTTCGCATTCTTTGCCGCAGTCGCTGCAAACTGCTTTGTGCATTTCGCGCGGCGCGCCGTAGGCGCCGCTTCCGCTGTCGTCTCCGTAACCCATTTTCTATTTCACTTTCCAGAAAGCGCGCTATTTTCCACTTGGCGCTTTCTAACTGCATTGTTTTAGCATCAGAGGGAATAAAAACCCGCGCTACGCGCGCTTGCCGGTGAATTCGCCGTTTTCACGCTTTCTTCGCGCGGCTCACGGGAACTTCCTCCCCGCACTTCGGGCACGAGTAAACGAACGATTCAGGCGTCGGCTTCAAGTTCG
>CAZWIQ010000023.1:0-524 GCA_964634375.1 Microcaldota archaeon | reverse complement strand
GTTCGCGCACATGCCGCTCCCGCAATACGGGCAGAACACGACGCGCACGTTCTTCGCGCCGCAATGCGGGCAACCAGCCTTTTGCCCGACCTCCATCTTCACGACTTGCACTTGCGGCGCGCCGCCAGCGCCGCCCGCGCTTGCGTCGCCCGAAACGCTTTTTTCTTTCCCGCTCGCGTCGAGATTCTCGAGCTGCGCGAAAACGCTGGAACCCGATTCGCCCGGCAGCCCGGTTTTCGCTTGCCGCGCTTCAGGCGCAGCAGCTTCGGTTCCGAACAAGTCATTCATCGACAAAGGCTTGTCGCCAGCGCCCGCCTCGCCGGCAACGCTTTTTTCGGCAGCGTTTTTTTGCGCCGCGGCTCGCGCCGCCCCGGGTTTGCCTGGCTTGTCTATTTGAGTGTAAACATCGGAAAACAAGTCGTTGAGCTCCTTCTTCTCGCGCTTCTCTGCTTCAAGCCGCTCGCGCGCCGGCATTCCGCCGCCGGAACCCCAGCCTCCCGCGTCCGCTCCCGCGCCGCGGCGTT
>CAZWIQ010000022.1:0-17177 GCA_964634375.1 Microcaldota archaeon | reverse complement strand
GTGTTGTTCGTTCGCGCGAAACTGCGCGGCCGCGAGCCGCCGTTGTCGGCGGCGGAGCGCGTGGAGCGCCTCGACGACTTGTTGTTGCGCGGCAGAATCAGCGAAGGCGTTTACGAGCGTTTGCGCGGTAAATACGCTGGCGGCGGTTCGCGCAAGGCGGGTGCGTTGGGCAAGCCCGCGGTTAAGCCGCTTCGAAAGAAGAAATAAGAAATGGCGTTTGGCTTCTCGAGTTCACGCGAGGCGCGCAATTCGGGGTTCGATTTTAAGGAATCCGAAGGCTAGCGCTGCGCCGGCGAGCGCCGTCATCAACTGAAATATTCCCATGGCTGTCAAAAAGACTGCTGGAACGACGTGCAGCGAGTAAAGCGCGTACGCCGCCCCGAACAGGAACGCGGTTTTCGCGGCGATTCCTGCGGCGTTGCCTAATGCGTAATTCCTCTTGTCTAGCACGATTAAGCGTTTTACGGCGATGACTAGGAGCGCGTTTCCAACCCAAATGAACGGCAGCATCAACGCGAGGTAAGGCGTCCAAGGACCGAACACGAGCCCGCGGCTCAGCGCGCCCAAGCTCGGCAGGATTATCAGCGGGAGGAGTTCCCAGCCCTTGAGTTTGTAAGCGCCCGCAATCAGCGCGGCGTTGACGATTGTTCCGACGAGCAGCTGCGGTTCGCCGAGCGAGAAAGGCACGAGGAACGAGAGCGAGCACAATACGTAAAACCAAGCTTGGCGGCTCGCGAAGCTCAAGCCGTGTTCAACCGCGTCGAACGAGTCGCGCCAGTAAGCGTGCTCGTACTTTCCCGAGTTTTTCGCTGTCAAAACAACAATCACCCGCATGCTGCGGCGAGAGAGTTGTTTTTGAGGAAACGAAAGAATTTAAAGGTTTCACTGCGAAAACAACTTCCCAGTTTTCCCTCGTTTTTTTACAAGACGGTTTTACGGTTTTCCGAATCAGTGGTTTTCGCGAATGGCTGAAAAAGCAAGAAAGGCTAGCGGGCAAACTTGCTCTGCGGCGCCGAATCCGGCGGACCAGCCGAAGGTGCTGGCGCTGCTGCGCGAAGCGCAAGCACGCGACGGTTTCGTGACGCCGCAGGCAGTGGAGCGAATCTCGAAGCAAACGGGGTTCACCGAGTCGGAAATCGACGGCGTCGCTTCTTTTTACGCCATGCTTTACTTGAAGCCAGTCGGGCGTTTCATCGTGCGCGTTTGCGCTTCCCCGTCTTGCGTCGTCAACGGCGGCGGCCGCACGCTCGAATGGGCTAAAGAAATCCTCGGAATCGGGGAAGGCGAGACGACGAAAGACGGCGCGTTCACTCTCGAAGCCGTGAGCTGCTTCGGACGCTGCGAGACGGCGCCGAACGTCATGGTTAACGAAGAGAATTACGGCGGAATGGATTCCAAAGAGAAAATCAAGGCGTTGTTCGACGGCTTGAAGGCAGGAGCGAAAACAGGGGCGAAAAAATAATCATGCTTTCGACTCAAAACGCGAAACAAATCCTGGTCAAGACGAACGGCGAGAGCCTGCGCAAGGCGCGCGAACTCGGACCCGAAAAAACAATCGAACTCTTAACCGAGAAAGGGCTCAAAGGCAGGGGAGGCGCGGGAAACCTCGCCGGCAAAAAATGGGTTGAAGTGCGCGCGCAACAAGAAAAAGAAAAATATTTCGCAGTCAACTGCGATGAAGGCGAGCCGGGAACGTTCAAAGACCGCTTCATCCTCGAAAACAACGCTGAAACGCTCATCGAAGGAATCGAGATTGCGTGTTTCGCGATCGGCGCTCGCAAGGCGTTCGTTTACATTCGAGGCGAGTACGCGGCGCTCGGCCGCGATTTCGAGAAAAAAGTTTCGGCGCAGCCGCGCAGCGTGCCGATCGAAGTCGTCGTCGGCGCGGGCGCTTACGTGTGCGGCGAACAAACAGCGCTCTTGAACTCTATTGAGGGCAGGAGGGGGACTCCGAGGCTCAAACCGCCTTTCCCCGCGACTTACGGCTTGTACGGAAAACCAACAGTCGTCAACAACGTTGAAACAGTTGCGAACGCCGCGCTCGCGATGCGCGGCGACTGGAACGGCGCGCTGCACTTGTTCTCGGTTTCCGGGAACGTGCGCAAGCCCGGCGTCTTCGAGCGCCCCCTCGGCACGCGGCTCGGCGAACTCGTGGCCGACGCCGAGCCCAGCGAAGCGCCGAAAGCGATTTTCTTCGGCGCGGCAGGCGGATGCGTCAAGTACGACGCTTCGCTCGCGCTTTCGCCCGACGAGGTTTCGAAGCGCGGCGCGATGCTGGGCTCGTGCACGGTAATCGTCGTCGGCGAAAGCCAAAGCGTTCCCCGCGTTTGCCTCAGCCTCGCCCAGTTTTTCGAGCACGAGAGTTGCGGGAACTGCGCTCCGTGCCGCGAAATCACTGGGCTGGTTCGAAGGAAGTTCGAGTGCGCCGTGGAAACTAAAAAATTCGGCGAGGACTTGAAGCGTTTGCTTGAAGACTCCTCGGTTCTCTTGCGCACGGCGTCGCTTTGCGGGCTCGGGCAAAGCGCTTTGACGCCCCTGCTCGCGGCGGTGAAGCTGTTTCCGCAAGAATTCAAATGATAATGCTTTCGTTTTTTCGTTTTCGGAGTTGGTTTGAAAGTGGCGAAAGTTTCGTTCAAGTTGGACGGGAAAAGCGTGAGCGCCGAAGGCGGGGCGAACCTCCTCGAAACGGTTCGCGCGCTCGGGACGCATCTGCCGGGCGTTTGCTTCGAGGAAGGAAAACCGCCCATCGGGAAATGCAGGATGTGCGTCGTCGAAATCGGCGGCGCGTACCGCACGGCTTGCACGGTGAAAGTCGAGGCGGGAATCGACGTGCGCACCGACACGCCGGAACTGCGCAAGATGCGCGAGTCTTACGAGAAGCTGCTGGGCAAGCCGAAGCTCGACTCGGCGACGAAAAAAATGGTTTGCGTTCCAAGCCAGGCGTGCGGAATACTTTCGCTGGACAGGAAAAAATGCGTTTTGTGCGGGGCGTGCGTGCGAGCTTGCGACGAACAGAAAATCAATTCGCTCGCCATGGTTGGGCGCGGCGAGAAAGCGTTCGTGCAGACGGAGTTCGGCAAGCCGATTGATCTCTCGCGCTGCGTCTTGTGCGGAAAATGCTCGCTCAAGTGCCCCGTGAGCGCGATCGACGAGCGCGACGACACGAAACGCGTTTTCGCCGCTCTCGCCGAAGCGAAAAAGCAAGGCAAGACCGTGGTGGCGCAGACTGCGCCGTCGATTCGCGTCGCAGTCGGCGAGGAATTCGGCTTCGCGCCGGGAACGCGAGTCACCGGCAAAATGGTTGCGGCGCTGCGGCGCCTTGGGTTCGACTACGTTTTCGACACCGACTTTGGGGCGGATCTCACGATAATGGAAGAAGCGAGCGAACTCAAGCTCCATCTCGGAAAGCGCCTCGTAGTGACGTCGTGTTGCCCGGGCTGGATACTGTTCGCCGAGAAATTCTATCCGGAAATCCTGCCGTTTCTATCGAGCGCGAAGAGCCCGCAAGCAATGGTCGGAGCGATGATAAAGTCTTACTGGGCGAAGAAGAAGGGCATAGCGCCCGAGAAAATCGCGGTCGTGAGCGTTCTCCCGTGCGTCGCTAAAAAATTCGAGGTAGACCGGCCGGAGTTAGCGAACGACGGGTTGCGCAACGTCGACATCCCGCTTACGACGCGCGAGTTCGCGAAAATGATCAAGGAAAAGAAAATCGATTTCGCTTCCCTGCCGGACGAGGAGTTCGACGACGCGCTCGGCGAATCGACGGGCGGCGGAGCGATTTTCGGGGTGACTGGAGGCGTAACCGAAGCGGCGTTGCGCATGGTTTTCCCGAAGCACGACGTCGTGTTCAAGGAAGTCCGGGGGGCTGGCGCGCACGTTCTCGACGGCGTAAGGATTGCGGAATTGAAGGGAGTCGACGGCGCGGTCACCGCGCGCATCGCGATTGCGAACGGGTTGAGCAACGCGCGCGCCGTGCTCGACGCGTACCTCGCGGGAAAAGAGCGTTTCGACTTCATCGAGATAATGGCGTGCGAAGGCGGGTGCGCGGGCGGAGGCGGGCAGCCGCGCCCCACGACGAAGAGCGTCATCGAAGCGCGCATCCGCGGGCTTTACGCCGAGGACGAGGGGAAGAAGGTGCGCCGGCCGCAGGACAATCCCGGCATCAAGGCGGTTTACCGCGATTTCCTCGGGGAACCCCTCGGCGAAACGAGCCACAAATACCTGCACACGCATTTCCGGCCGCGCAAGCGGAAGTGAAGAAAGAGTCTTGCTTTCTTTTTTTGTTTTGTTTTTTTAGGGAGTTTTTATTCCGAACGCGTTCCTAATCGCGTTGGCTACGCGCAGTTGGTATTCTTCCCTAGCGCTGTTTGCTCTGGTGCCGACGCCCAACGGAAACACTGAGGTTACGACTATTTCTTTCACACGGCAGTTGTCCAACTCTGGCCCGGTTTTTTCTTCCCAGCCTTCAACGTGTATTCTTCCGAATTCTAACTCGCCGCCAAATTTTGTTTGTCTTGGGACTTTTCCATCCGTTCGCATGTTATCTACGGCGTCGGTAACCGACGCTTGTACTTTTTGTTTGCGTGCCCGCACGAATGAAACAATGCCGCTTTTCCCAATGACTAGCTTGAGCCTCTCGAGCTCAAACGCCTTCCGCACGTCTCTAAATAACGGCTGTTCCGCCGCGTTTCTTGGGCTGACGTGCAAGTCTTCAGCGTAACCGAGTTCGCAGTCTTGGTGCGGACCTCGGAGCACTATTTTCGAATTCCGCATTCCGTGGATGCGGCGTTCATCCCCAGCAAGGTAACTTAAAACCATTCTTGCGTCCACAGCGAACCACCTCGCGGGTTGTTTATAACTTTTTGCGGAGGGCTGCTTTAAATTCTTGCGTTGAAGCGGTTGAAGCGCCCGCTTTCTCCTCGCGGCTTTGAAAGAAGGCGTTATTAATCCGCGAACCAAAATAATAGTTTTAGATGCGTGGTTGTTAGGAATGGCTGAGGAATCGAAGGAACAATACGAGTTCAAGAAGAAAGTCAAGGAACTCAAGGAGTTCAGCGGCCGCGGGACGGAGCTCATAAGCGTTTACGTGACGCCGGGATACCCGCTCAGCGAAATCGCGGGCAAGCTGCGCGACGAGCAAGGCCAGGCGAGCAACATCAAGAGCAAGGCGACGCGGCAGAACGTTTGCGACGCGCTCGAAAAAATTTTGCAGTACCTCAAAGGATTCAAGCAGACGCCGAAAAACGGCGTGGCGATTTTCTGCGGCAACGTTTCGCGAATCGAGGGAAAGCCGGATTTGCGGTTGTTCAGCGTCGAACCCCCGGCGCCGCTCGGCGTCCAGTTTTACAGGTGCGAGTCGCGCTTCGTTCTCGAGCCCCTCAAGGAAATGCTCGAGTCGGCAAACGCTTACGGGCTCGTGCTCGTCGACGGCAAGGACGCGACCGTCGCCGTCCTGCGCGGGAAAAACATTTCGGTAGTCAAGCGCTTGCACAGCACGGCGCAGCAGAAAGTCGTGAAAGGCGGGCAGAGCGCGCGCCGCTTCCAACGCATTCACGAAGAGACGGTGGAAGTTTATTACAAGCGCATCGGCGAGGCGATGGACGCGTTCGTCGGACTCAAAAATTTCGAGGGCGTCATCGTCGGCGGTCCGGGCCCGTCAAAGGAAGACTTCCTGAAGCTCAAGCCGTTCAACTACCAATTGCGCGTGATAGGCGTGCTGGACACGGGTTACAGCGACGAGCCGGGTTTGCGGGAACTCCTCGAGAAGTCCGGCGATCTCATTCACGAGCAGGAGGCGGTGCGCGAAAAACGCGTGTTCGGCGAGTTCATGAAGGAGGTCGCGACCGCGAGCGGTTTGGCGGTTTACGGGCTTGAGGAAGTCGAGGCGGCTTTCGCCAAGCGGCAGGTGCAACGGCTCCTCGTTTCCGAAGACTTGCGGTTGAAGCGCTTCGCTTACAGGTGCAGTTCGTGCGCGAGGGAAGGCGAGCGCGTGGCGGAGGAATTCGAGGAACGCTCGTGCGAGTGCGGCGGCAAGGAGCGGGTTGCGGAGGAAGAAGACGTGACGCAGGCGTTGCTCGACGAGGCGGAGCGGCAAGGCGTGCCCGTCGAAGTTTTTTCGCGGGAGACGCAGTCGGGCTCGGAGTTTTACGCGACGTTTCGCGGGCTCGGAGCGTTCCTCAAGTACAAGTAAGCGAGCCGAGCATTGAATCAACGGGAATCGCTGGCCGACGTCAACGCGTCTTGCGGGCTTTGCGGAACACTGCGATTCCGAGGATTATTAGGATTGCCAGTAGCAGCGCTGCCGCCGCGGCCAACAAGTCGCCCGCGTCCAAACCGCGTTCTTCCGCGGTTTTAAGCGGAATCTCCTTCCACTCTTTCTCTTCGACGGGCGCACCCGTCCGCAAGTCGATTGCTATCAGCTTGCTTCCCGCCGAGTCGAACACTGCAGCGTACCTGGCTCCCGCCGCGACTGGCACGACGACGAAAAAGCGCGCGTTCGCGTCGAATTTCTTGCCGCCCGACAGCGAGCCGTTAGCGCCGACGACGTCGTAGTACGAGTAACGCGGGTCGGAAAGCCAGAACGAGTGCAAAACCGCGCCTTGCGCGTTCAACGTGCGCACTTCGAAATCGCGTTTCGCCGGCTCCACGTAATTCGGCAGTCCCGCCAAACCCGTTTTGAAGCCGTCGAGCGAGAGCGTCGTTTCCCCGGCGGTGGCGTTCAATCCGAAAGCGAATTCGATTACCGCGGCAGGCTCCAGGTTCGCGTTCGCCTGCGTCGAGAAAGCGGTTAACGCGAGCGTTGCCAGCACGAGAGCAGCGAGCGTCGCGAACGGCGCCGCAGTCGCCGCGAACTCGTTTTTTTCTTCGCTTCCGCTTTCTTCCTTGTTTTCCTTCGTTTTAATCATTTTCATCATCATTTCCTTTTTTCACGTCAAGGGCGGCTGGTTTGTACTCGACGTTGGCGTCGGGATTGACGTGCTTATAGGCACCAGGCTCACGGTAACGCTTCGCAAAGAAGTTTCCCCGGTTCTTCCAATCGAGTTCGCCGCGAAAACCTTGTAGTAGTACAAGCTGTTGGATAAACCAGTTCGGTTCGAGTAGCAGTAAACGCTTTTCCCGCTCCCGACTTTAGTCATCGAGTAATTCGCCGACTGCCACTGCAGAGTGCACGACGAAATCCCGTAAAACGCGTCGACCGCCGTCGAGTTAACGAAAACGTACCTTACGCCGATCGTCGCGCCGTTGTTCGGCGTGGGCGGGACGAACGCTACCGTGGGGCGGCTGGTGGGTGCGGGCGACGGGCTTGGGCTCGGTGAAGGACTCGGTGAAGGCGAAACCGAAGGGCTCGGCGAAGGAGACGGTTGGACGGTTGCAGACGGCGACGGCGCGGGCATTCCGAGGACGTGGTTTATTCTGGCTTCGTCGCTCTCGTCGAAGTTGAAATCGAGTTTCTGCATGTTGCTTTCAGCTGGTTGCTCGAACCAGTTTGCGCCGCCGGTGCCGAGCGGGTTGACGTAATCGATTATTCTCCTGCACTCTGTTTCCAGTCCCAAAAGCGCTGAAACGTATTCGCTGCACGCCGGCGACTGCGCCCACAAGTTCGGCTTTACGCTCGTCTGCCAGTAACCGCCGTCGCAACAATAACGGTCCGCGAGCCCGAACAACGCGTGCCCGAGTTCGTGCGGAAACAACTCGGGGTTAGCGGAGTTGAACGCGAGCAAGTGCGCGCTGACGTCCGCGCTTCCCCCGTACTCGTTCGAATTCACGATTACGGAAGTCGCGTCGGCGAAAGTGCAGCCCCACCCCTTGTAATTTTCTGGAACCGCGCAACTCCAAATGCGTCCGACGAGCGAGCAATCGAAGTTGTAAGCGTAATACCAGACGTTTACCGCGTTCCTCTTTCCTTCGTCGACCGAGAAAGGCTTTTTGCCGTACAACTCGCCTATCGCCTCGCCCGCGGCGCCGCGAAACGCGTTCGAATCCGAGTACCGCGACGGAGCGAAAACGAGGTTGATTTTCTGCTTCGGGTCCCCGTTGTAAAACAGTTTCTTGCAAGGCGAAACGCTGACCGCGACCGCGGCGGTTTCGCGCGTCTCGCCGCCCCGCGTCCTCGCGCGCGCCTTGAGTTGGAAGTCGCCGCTCGGCGGAGTAACCCAGTCGAAAACCCAGTCGCCCGTCGAATCCACGCGCACCCAAGCGCTCCCGTTGTAGAAATCGATTTCCTCGACGGGTTCGCCGCTCGAGCGCGCGAAGCCTTGCACCCGCACGACCGCGTCGTAAACCCGCTCGTTTTGCTGCGGCGACGTGATGTTGACGAAAAAAGCCGCCGGCGGGCTCGGGGAAGGCGCTGCCGGCGGAGCGTAGTATTGAAGCAATAGCTTCGCTTTCGGCGTGCCCGCGTCGACGACTCGCTCGACGAACCACACGCTCAAGAGTTCGTAGTCGAAAGACTCGTTAGCTAGAATCGCGTGCTCGCCGCCGATTGCAACGCGCGTTGTGGCGTTCGCCAAGTCGATGCGCGCAGCTTCGCCGCCGATGCTCAAATCCTTGAGCTTGATTAGAAAACCCTCGAAAACGGTTTCGTTTCCGATTGCGAGCAGCACTTCTTCCTCGCGAACCGGGTTCTCGAAACCGCCTCCGCCCCCGCGGCGTTTGAACGGCGTCGTCGGCGTCGGCGACGCGCTGGGCTCCGCGCTGGGCGTCGGCGAGGCGCTGGGTTCCGCGCTGGGCGTCGGCGAGGCGCTGGGTTCCGCGCTCGGTTCGCCGCCCGGCTGCCAAGACTGCGGTTCGAACGCCGGCAACGCCGGCAGTTCCGCGCCAGTGGGCGGGTTTTCTATGCGCATGAACGCGCTCCCGCTGCTTCCGCGCAACGGAGTGAGGCGCGCGACGAAAAAGCGCGTGCGCGCCGCGTCCACCGTCTTCTCGAATTTCTCGAATCCCTCGCTTTCAACGCTCACGCTGACTCGCGTCCTCGGAATCTTGGCGTAGAAAACGCGCGAGCCCGCGCTTTTCTCGGCGGCGAGCGTTTCGCCGTCGGCAAGCGCGAGCGCGACGAAACCGTCGATTTTCTCGTTCGTCAACGCGTTGTAGAGCCGCACTTCAAAGCTCGCGGGCTGCGGCGGCGGGCGGACGAACAAGAAGAACGCGCCGAAGAGCAGCAGCAAAACCAGCGCGAGGAATACGATGAACGAAGGCACTCCGCGCTCTTCGATGGGCGTGACGAAGTAATCGGTTGCGGCGTAAAACCCCTTGTCTTCCAGCCAGTCGAGCGCCTTGTAATACTGTTCTTCGACCAGAAAGTAAGCTCCGAGGAGTTTCTGCTTCAAGTTCAAGGCCATGCGTGCGTCGCAAAGCGTTACCTCTTCGGCGCATTTAAAACCATTCGCGGCGTTTTCCTACGCGAAGGACGGAACGTGGGCGGAAGCGCTGGTGAAACGCAAGTGAAATTCAGGGAATACTCTTTCGCAGCGGAAGAATTCGTCGTCGAGGAAATCACTCGCGACGGAGTAGTCCTCGAAGCCGGCAAGCCCGCGAACCTCGGCGCCGCGGAAGACGCCTCGCTCGAACGCGATTACTTCGCGCGCTTCGTCCTCGAAAAGCGGAATTGGAATTCGATGCAGGCGCTCGCGGAAATCGCGCGCCGCCTGCACGCGCACCCCAAGCGCTTCGACTTCGCGGGCACGAAGGACCGCAACGCCTTGACGGTGCAGCAGTGCAGCGCTTTCGCCATTCAGCCCGAGCGGTTGCTGGCGCTCGAAATCAAGGACATCGAAATTCTTGGCGCTTGGAAATCCAAAAATAAAGTAAGGCTCGGCGAACTCGCGGGAAACCGCTTCACGATAACGCTTACGAGCGAAAACTGCGGGACACCGAAGGTAACGCCCTCTGCAAAAAAGATTGCTGCGAAAGCGAAAAAACTGCGTTACGTTTTCCCGAACTACTTCGGCTCGCAGCGCTTCGGCTCCATGCGCGGAAACGCCGCCCTCGTTGGCGCGGCGCTCCTCAAAAAAGATTTTGAAGGCGCCGTGTCGAATTATCTGACGTTCGTGAACGAAGGCGAGCGCGAGGACGACGCGCGCAGCGCGAGGGAACGATTAGATAAAGATAAAAGCCGAGAGAGATTCGCCAAAGCCTTGGATTACTTTCCCCGATTCCTGAAATACGAGCGAACGCTCCTCGAGCACCTCTCGCGCTCGCCGCGCGACTACGCCGGCGCCTTCTCGCGCTTCCCCCGCCACCTTCAACTCTTGTTCGTTCACGCGGTTCAAAGCGAGTTGTTCAACGACGAGCTGGAAGCGCGAGTCAAAGCCAAGAAACTCTTTACGCCCGAGGAAGGAGATTTTTATTGTTCGCGCGATTCTCTCGGCTTTCCGCTCGTCGGCGACGCCAAGCCCGTTGATGACTTGAAGGAAACGAAAGCGCTCGTCGCGGGGGGCGACGCTTTCCTCGTGGGAACGCTCGTGGGCTCCGACTCGCAGCCGACGGCGACGCAAGCCAAGCTCTTGAAGAAAAAGAAAATTGGCGTCGAAGACTTCAAGTTTTCGACGCTGCCTTGGCTTTCTACGCGCGGAGGACGCCGCGCGTTGTTCGCGCCCCTCCTGCACTTCACCGTCGTCGAAGGAGCGCCGGCAGGCGCCGTGCGCGTGCGCTTCGCGTTGCCGAGCGGTTGTTACGCGACGATTGCAGTCCAAGAATTGCTCGCCAAGTGATTTTCGTGGCTTTAGCGCGTTTTTTCGAGAAAATAATTCGCGAAGTCCGCGCTCGCGGGCTCGAACCCGCGATTCGCAGCCGCCTCGCCGAATTCCGAGCGTTCAGAAAAAAAGGCGGGGGCGGCTTGTTTCCGGAACTCTGCTATTGCCTCATGACTGCGAACGCGCGGGCTGACGCGGCTTGGCGCACGCAAAACGAGTGTTTGAAGGAGTTGAAGTGTTTTCCGCCTGCGCGGCTGGCTGAAACCTTGTTGAAGAACAAAGTGCGTTTCCACAACACGAAGGCGAAGCGCGTGTGCGAAGCGCGGTGGCTGGCGCCGAAGCTGCGCAGAATCGTTTATTCTTTCAAGGAAGGAAAACTTGCTAGGGAATGGCTTGTCGCGAACGTGAAGGGCTTGGGTTGGAAGGAAGCGAGCCATTTTCTGCGCAACGTCGGCTTCACGGACGTAGCAATCATCGACAGGCACGTGTTGCGGTTGATGCGTCAAGCCAAGCTCGTAAGCAAAACTCCCTCGACGCTGAACGAAAAGAATTACTTGGCGCTCGAGGCGGTTCTCGAGAAGGAAGCGCGGCGCCTCGGAATTAGCATGGCTGAATTGGATCTTTACTCGTGGAGCCACGAAACCGGAGTTGTCCTCAAATGAGCGGCGAAAACGAAAAAGCGCGCGTGCGCGTAGTAGTGCGCGGCGTAGTGCAAGGCGTATTCTTCCGCTGGAACACGCGCTTGCGGGCGCAGCAACTAGGCGTATTCGGTTTCGTCCGCAACCTGCCGGACGGCGAGAGCGTGGAAGTCGTTGCGGAAGGCGAGAAGCCGCGCTTGGAAGCGTTTGCGGAGTGGTGCAAGCGCGGACCCGACGGCGCGGAAGTGCTCGACGCGCGCGTGGAGTGGCTGCCGTTCAAGAACGAGTTCCGCGATTTCCAAATCCGTTACTAATTTTACTGGTCGAGTGCTTTCCTTAGTTTTTCCGCGATTTCGGCTCCGCTCGCCTTGCCGCGCATTTCGCGCATGACGTCGCCCATGAGGGCTTGAAAGCCTTTCCCGGGGTTCGCGGCGGCTACTCGCGCGACGACCGCGTCGACTTCGCCCGCCTTCGCGCCGCCCGCAGAAATTTTTCGAATCGCTTGCGCCGCGCCGGACTTGACTGCTTCGGCGAAGCACGCCTGCACGGACTCGCGCGGCACCCTGCCGTCCTTCAAAGCCTTCAAGCATTCCAGCAATTCCTTTTCGTCAAGGCGTTTTTCAGGCGCAGAGCGCAGATAAGTAAGCAGTTCATTGCTAACCAGTTTGGCGTTTAACCCCAAACGCACCGCGTTCTCGAACGCCGCGGCGTAACCCGCGTCAATGATTTCAGTCGCCTCGCCTCGCTCGAGCCCGAACTGCTGTTTTAATCGCTCGATTCGCTTGCCCCTCAACTCCGGTAGCGTTGCTTTCAAGCGCGCGATGAACGCCGCGTCGAGCTTCAAGTGCGGCACGTCCGTCTCGGGATACATCCGCGCCGCGCCCGCAAGCGGACGCATGTACTCCGTGCTCCCGTCTTCAAGCGCTCGGCGCGTTTCGCGAGGCACGCCTTCGAACGCTTCGGCGTACCGCTCGCTTGCGGCGCGCACCGCCGCTTCAACCGCAGGCTTCGGTCCGCTCGCGACGAGAACCGCGTCCCCGCTTCCGCTTGCCGAGTAATCGAAGCGCGCTGCCGCCTGCGGGGCTTTCGCGCGGCAACGCCCGAGGAATTCTTTTTCGAGAGTGAGGTCTGGATTGATTTTTTCGCGCAGCAAAGTGGCGAAACCGACTCCGCCCGGGAATTTCAGTGAAACTTCCGTTACGCCGCTCGGTTTTACTGCATAGCGCGCGTTTTTCTCGATTTCGCCCGCCGGAATCGGAACCGATTTTTTGTTCAATTCGGCTGCGATTCCGATTAACGCGATTTGCCTGCACGCCTCGTTCTCGACGATGAGCGGAATGAGTTCCAGCGTTTGCACTCCCTTGACTTCGATTCTCGTGCCGCCCGTCACGCTTACGCTCACGTCTTGGCGAATAGTTCCGAGACCGCGCTTGACGCGCGTCGAGCGCAAAACGTCGCCGAGAAGCCGCGCGGTTTCGAACGCCTGCTTCGGGCTCCGCAAACTCGGGTCAGTAACGATTTCTATGAGCGGTATTCCGAGTCGGTCAAGGCGGAACGTGACGCTCGACGGCGTCTGCGCGACGATGCGCGCCGCGTCTTCCTCGAGCGAAACGAGTTGAATAACCGATTTTCCTTCACTGGTTTCGGCGCAGCCGTTGAAAGCAATCATCATGGTTCGCTGGAAACCGCTCGTGTTCGAGCCGTCCACGACGGTTTTCCGCATGACTTGCGCTTCGCTTACGGGCGTTGCGCCTAACAGCAGTGCAACTTGCAGCGCGACGCTCAGCGCGTCGCGATTAACGCCGTGCGGCGGCTCCTCGTCGAGTTCCACGAGGCACGTCGAATCGTCGTAGTATTCGTAAAAAAACGTTTTGTCGGCCGCGGCTTCCTGCAGCGCGGCCGCATCGAACTCCCCGAGTTCGCTTGCGACCGCGCGGAGCCGCCGCGCGACTACGCCGCTCGGCGCGTCGCCGCGCAACGCGCTTTCGCAATCGCAGAACAACTTGCGGGAGTCGATTTGCTGGTGGATTTCGATTCCGCACTTGAACCCCGCCGCCGCGAAATCAAGCGGCGCGGCGCCGCTCGCTATCTCGCGCCAATCCGCGTAATCGACTCCAGGCACTAGTTTTTCAACCCGTTCGCTGGATTAATTCAGGTATTCGTTCGGCCGAGTCGGCGCACCCACTTCGCCAACCCAGTTTTCAAGCATCAATTTCTTCGCTTCGTCAGAGCTTTTCGCCCGGGCGAGGGCGCAACCGAGCTTGACGAAAGCCGTCTCGGGAAGCAAGTCTTCGCAGTAAAGCACGCCTGCTCCGCTGAGCAAGCGCAAGTCGCTGTAAACGAACGGGTGAACTCTTCCGAACAAGCACTGCGTCGTCATCGCCAGAACGACTCCCTTGTCGGCGGCGCGCTTGACGGCGGGAAGCCACGAATACTTCTCGTCCCGCGTTTGAGTCGGCACGTAACCCAAACCGGTTCCCTCGAAAACAACGCCTTTGACTCCCTTGTCAACCAAAAAATCAAGTAAAGCCGGATCGGAACTCGGATAAGCTTTAAGCAAGGCGATTTGCGGATTGAATCGAGTGTCGGCAACGATTTTTTCTTTGCGCGATTCGTCGCGCTTCGCTTGCGCGCCGTTCCACTCGATTTTCCCGTCGTTAAAAATCTTTCCAAGAGGCGAAGCGTTTATCGGCTTGAACGCGTCGCGCCTGCTGCTGTGCATTTTCCGCGTCTTCGTCGCCGGCAGAACCGCGCAATAATCATCGCTCTCCGTCGCGTGCATCACGATTGCGACGCCCGCGAAATCGCTCACGGCGAGGCGCGCGGCGCAAAAAAGATTGAGTTCTCCGTCGAACGAGCCGCGGTCGGTCGAACGCTGCGCGCCCACGACTGCGACAGGCGCGTTCAAACGCGGGAGCATGAATGCGAGCGCGGCGCTCGTGTAGTGAAGCGTGTCGGTTCCGTGCGCTACGACGACGCCTCGCGCGCCGTCGTTCAAGTCGCGGGCGACGAGCTGCGCGGTTTCAATCCACTCCTTGTGCGTCGCGTCCGCGCTGTCGAGCGAAAACGGGTTCGTCACTCGCTCGAGGGAAGCGACGGAAGCAATGCGTGGAACGCTGTCGACGAAGTCGCGCGTCGTCGTCAACGCGCTTACTCCGCCCGTCTTGTAGTCGACGCGCGAACCGATTGTTCCTCCCGTGTAAATCAAACTGATTTTTGGTAATCCCGCGCTTCCAGCTGCCGCCGTAACTGTTTCGCGTTGAACGGATTGCGCAGGCGCTTGCTTCGGCTGTTCGCGTTTCTTTATTTCTTCCGTTCCGTCGATTTCCACGCCGACGTTGTAGCCGTTTGCGAGCTTGATGATTAGGTGGACGTCGTCGCTTGACTCCGGGCGAGGCATGATTACGCCCGTTACGAGCCCTTCGCGAGCGCGAATCGTTATCGCGTCGCCTTCCTTGACGCCGAAAGAGTCGAGAAGCGTTTTAGCGGTCCCCTTGTAAGTCATTGCCTATCGCAAATCGTTATTCCGCCGCTTAATTAAAACTTGCTTAAAACTCGCCGCGAACGGGCGCCCGGCGTCTTCCGTCTTCTTCCGCTGCCTTCCGTCTTCTTCCAGCATCTTTCGGTGTTTTCCGGCGTCTTACGCAGTTCAGCCACTCATGGAAGGGTTTAAAAACTTTATTCGCGTTTTAAGAGCGCTACTTTTTGGCGGGACTTTTTTCGAAGCGCTGCGCTTAAGCGTCAGAGCGTCAGAACCATTGCGCTTGCGCTCCCGCGCCAACGCGAAACGAAAACTGGTTTTTAGCAAAGAGGTGGAAGAGAATGCCTGGAGACAAGAAAGCGGACTTGGCGGGTCCGGGAATCGGGACGTACGAAGACGTCGAGAAAGTTTTGCCTACGGATTACGAGCAGCTCCTCGACAACAACGAAACCGAGAAAGCGATTTACTCCATCAAGCGCTACATCGAGGAAGGCTTGTGCAAGGAACTCAATTTGATGATGGTTCAATGCCCCCTCATCGTGGAAACCGCAAGCGGCTTCAACGACATGCTCGACCGCGACGGCTCGCGAACGCCCGTCGGATTCCACATCAACAACGATTACAACAAGCACCCCATCGAAGGGCAAGTCGTGCAAGCCGCGACGAAGTGGAAGCGCTGGGCGTTGAAGCAATACGGCTGCAAAACCGGTGAAGGAATCTGCACGGACATGCGCGCCGTCCGCAAGGATTATTTCCTCGACCACGACCACAGCGCTTACGTGGACCAGTGGGACTGGGAAAAAGTAATCACCGCCGACGAACGCAACCTCACGTACTGGAAGGAAACCGTGCGCAAGATTTGGAAAGTCATTACCGGCGCGGAAAAGCACGCCCAAAAAGAGTTTCCCGCGTTGAAGGACAAGCGTTACCCGGACTTGCCAGAAGAAATAAAGTTTCTTCACGCGGAGAAAATCCTTGAAATGTTTCCCGACTTGCCGCGCAAGCAACGCGAGACGGCGGTCCTGCAGAAGTACCGTGCGGTCGCCATCGTCGGCATCGGTTGGCATCTCGATGACGGTTACCCGCACGAAATGCGCGCGGCGGACTACGACGACTGGGTGACTGAAACCGTTTCGGAAGACGGCAAGCCCATGCACGGGTTGAACGGCGACATTCTCGTCTGGAACCACGTGACGAAACGCAGGCACGAACTCATGAGCGGAGGAATCCGCGTCACGCCCGAGACGTTAAAGCTGCAGCTGAAGATGACGAACCAACTCGACAACTTGAAGCTGCCTTACCACAAGGCGGTTGTGAACAACGAACTGCCGTTGAGCGTTGGAAGCGGCATCGGGCAAGGGCGCACGCAGATGCTTCTGCTGCGCAAGGCGCACATCGGCGAGGTCACGGTAACCGTTTGGCCGAAAGTCTTGAAGGACATCTGCGAGAAGAAGAACATTTACGTCCTAGAGTAAGCCGAAACTATTCCCTTTTTCTTTTTTCTTTTCTTTTTTCTTTTCTTTTTTCTTTTAATTTTTTCTTCGAGCAATTAGCGGGGCGAATAGCGGCGAGCATCAGCATTAAAATCAGAACTCAAGACCGTCGTCAACGCCTTGAAGCCGAAGCTTCAAAGCTCGGAACTCATAAGAGCTCATCACTGAACAAAAGTAATGCCTAGCCTTATTAAAATCAGTTGCTGAGCGTTGAGCGCGGGAACCAAGAAAAACAAAAACCAAAAAACAATCAGAATTCGCGCTTTATTGCTGCAAGCAGCGCCTTCTTCTTCGGGCTTTCCGCGAGGCACTCGTGCAACACGTCGAGAATATTGCTAGCCGGAACAATCTTGATTTTCGCGAGTTGCTTTTCGTCGAGAACGAGGTCCTCGAAGTTCGCTTTCGGAACGATTATTTCCTTCATTCCAGCTTCGATTGCCGCCTCCGCCTTCTGCGTTATCCCCCCGACGGGAAGAACCTCGCCTCGCACGCTTAAACTGCCGGTGAGCGCGATGTCTTGCCTAATCGGGGCTTCCTCGAGAGCGCTGATGACGGCGGCGGCGACGCTCACGCTTGCGGAATCGCCTTCCACGCCCTCGTACGTCTGCAGGAATTGAATGTGAATGTCGTAACTGCTCGTGTCCTTTCCAGTGTGGCGCTTGATTATCGCGCTCACGTTCTCGACCGCCTCTTTCGCGATGCTGCCGAGCTTGCCGGTCACGATGATTTTTCCTTCCTGGCGGGAGGCGGCTGGAGCGACTTCCGCTACAATCGGGAGAATCACGCCCGAGTCGCCCATTACCGCGAGCCCGTTGACTTTTCCGACTTGCTTGCCGGTGCTCAGGAAAATCTTGTAGTCGCGGCGCAAGTCAAT
>CAZWIQ010000021.1:0-17382 GCA_964634375.1 Microcaldota archaeon | reverse complement strand
GGTTAAAGCTGTTCTTGAAGAATGCCTCGCGCAAGTCAGGAAGCTCGCTTGAGAACTGCTTGAGAACCGCTTGAAAAAATAAAAAATCCGGAGAAAAAACGGGTTTGGGAGAAAACGGGTTTGCGGTCATGCCTGGAAGAACGGGAGCGCGCGGAACGCCTGGAAGACAGCCGGAGCCGGAATTCGAGCCGAAGCCGGGGTTCACGGACGCCGACTTGATGTGCGGAATACAAAGCCTGCCGTTGCCTGACGACGCGTTGAGGCGCTTGACGACAATAGTTTTTCCTGGTTCGGACGCACTCGTAGAAACGCGTGCAAGGCTGGATGAAGCGAGAAACGAGTTGCGCGCGGCGCAGTCGCTTCAAGCAGGCATCTCAGACTCGGCTGGACGGTTGGTCGCCGCGGCGAGAAAGTATTTGGCAGCCCAGACGAGGGTCAGCCTGAATGTTTCGGAAGCGGTTTCCGGTTTGAGCGCTAACGCGAAGGAAGCGGAAGCCGCAAAAAAACACTTGGCGGAATTGCTCGAGCGCGCCGAACAAATACACCCGAACACGCTTGGCGATGTGGCTCAAGGAATCGCCTTGTTGAGCCGCGGCGACCCCGCGCTCGTCGAGAAACTGCGGGAAGCCTACTCCAAGACCGAAAGCGTGCAGCACAAGGCGTCGATACTGGTTTCATTCAGCAGAATCAAAGACCACTTGCTCGCATTAACGCGTTTCAGGGAAGCGCTGGATTCGCAACATTCTTTGCTGAGAATACACGCGTTGCACGGCGCGCTCTGCCTCGCCATGGATGAAAGCGCAAGCGCGGCAGCGCGAAGCGCGGCAAAAAATTTTCTCGTCGAGGCGGCTAAACACTCGGACCAAAAGGTCAGCAGGCGAGCCGCGGAATCAGTCAAGGATTTGGAAGAATTCGGCAATTAGGTTTTCAAGGTTTTTCAAAGCACGAGCAGTAGAATGCTTATCAACGCGAACAAGAGCGCGGCGACTTCCTTCGGCTCGAAACGCTCGCCGAAAAACGCTACGCTGAGCACCGCGACGAGCACAGTGCTCAAGCTGAGCACTGCGGTGACGAGGGCGACTTTGCCGCTTTGAAGCGCGAGAGCCGTGCACGCGAAAGCCGAAAGCGACAATGCGAGAAGCGCAGCAATCCAGAAAAACTGGGCTTCGCTGACTTTGAAGGCGCCTGCGCCTTGCGCGCCGTTCACGAACAAGAACCAGCCTGCGACGAGGGCGAGCGCGACGAGGACTGCGACCGGCAGCAACGCCGCCCAATTGATTTTCAATACGCTTTCTTCCTTCACGAGGAATTTCAGCGTGATGTTCGCCAGGCTGGCGAACAGCATCGCGAGCAACGCGAGCGTCAACCAGTTTTGCTGCGCGAACTGCGCGATTTGCGTGAAAACATTCAACACGACGACACCCCGCAGACTCCTCGACGCTTGCGAACCAGCGCTCGCGGGCGTTCACAAGCCTCGCGGGCGCTTACAGCGCGTACAATTCTTGCTTGCCGCTGTCGTAACCGATTGCTTCCGCGTTCCTGCCCCAGTTGACGATCGTGTCAACGGTTTTTTCCGCCTCGCTTTTCGGCAGCTTGAGCCGGCAGTACTTTACGAGCGAACGCCTTTTCACGCGCTTTCTCTTTTGAAGCAACGCGAAAACGTCTTTGAACAACCGCACGCCCGCCAAACGCTTCCTCAAAAACTTGCGCCTCGCCGCGATGCCGCTCGCCACCAGCTTCTTGCCGTCCCTAGTCAAACGAATTTTGCCGCTCTTGATTTCCACGAAACCGAGCGTTTTGGCGGCTTCAAGCACGGGCAGCAACGCGTCGAACTCGAGGTCGAGGTCCAGCGCCACGCGCGCGGTTTCGACCTCGTCCCCTTCGTCGTGCACCAATTCAAGCAAGCCTATTACCTTGCTTATGCCTACGTTTGGCAATGGTTCGCAACCCACTGAAACACTCCTCCCCTCCGTTTTTCCTCGTTTCTTAGCGCGAAACTCCTTTTTAAAACGCTATTCCGACTTCGTTTTTTCGTCAATCCGCGTTGTCCCGTTCCGCCCGCGCCGCCCGCTTTTTTTTCAAGTCATTACCGAGTAAATCTTGTCCACCCAACGATAGAATTCCGGCGACTTGCGGTCGCGAGGCCGCGGCAAGCGAATGTTGAGAATCGCCTTGATTTTCGCCGGGCGGTGGCTTAAAACGATTACGCGGTCGGCGAGGTAAACCGCTTCCTCGGTGTTGTTCGTCACCATGAGCACGGCGTCGGGAAGCGCTTCCTTGGACTGCCAAAGCAGCAAGAGTTCCTCGCGCAAGCCTTCCGCGGTGAGCGCGTCAAGCGCGCTGAAAGGCTCGTCCATGCAGAGCAGGACGGGTTCCGTCGCAAGCGCTCGCGCGATTCCCACGCGCTGCTTCATTCCCGCGCTGAGTTCTCGCGGGTACGCGTTCGCGCTTCCCGCGATGCCTACGCGCGCCAAGTATTTTTTCACTCGGCGCTTGCGTTCCGCCGGCGGGAGGCTCATCGCTTCGAGAGCCAACTCAACGTTTTGCGCGGCCGTAAGCCACGGCATCAGCGCGAACGACTGGAACACGTTCGCCACCTTCGGGTTTTCCGCGGTGACGGGTTGTTGCTCGAAGAGGACGCTTCCCGCGTCCGGCTGCGTGATGCCCGTAATGATTTTCAAGAGCAGCGTCTTGCCGCAACCGCTTGGGCCTATGATGCAAACGAACTCGTTCTCGTTGACGTCGAACGAAATGTCGTCGAGCACCTTGAAGTGCCTGTGTTCCTCGCGCACGCTTTTCGAAACGTCGCGAATTTCCACGAGCGCCATGTTTTCCGCGCCTCGAACGCCTTCAAAAACTTCTCCGAAAACTCAATGGCCGGCTTAACTTACGGCCTGCTTCGAACGTTAACCTGCTTCTACCGCGTATTTCCGCGCCGCGAGCTCGTAAAGCGGCTTCCAAACGAAGGTATTCAACGCGGAAACCATTATTATTAGTGCCGTCAACGCGAAGAACAACTCGTTCGCGCTGCCCGCCGCGTAAGCCGCCTCGTCGATCGCGCGCCCGATTCCGTACTGCACCGCGAAAACGCTTTTCCCGTAAGCGAAGAACTCCGTGACGATCAAGGCATTCCAACCGCCGCCGATGGCGGTTATGCTGCCCGTGACGAGCGACGGAATGATTGCGGGCAAGAGCACGCGCTTCCAGTACAACGCGCCTTTCACGCCGAGCGAACGCGCCGCTTCCTCGACTTCCTGCGGCACGGACATGAAAGCGCCGAACGCGTTGAAGAAAACGTACCACTGCATTCCCGTGAGAAGCAGGATTACCGAAGCGAACTCTATGCTGCCCGTCGCCGTGATGATGAATAACACGAGAATCGGGAAAAGCCCTGTCGCCGGCACGCTAGCGGTTATTTCGACGATTGGGAGGAGCACCCGGCGCGCGCGTTCCTTGCGCGACAAAAAGTAGGCTAGCGGCAGCGTCCACGTGAGGCTGAGCGCGAAAGCGGCGAGAATGCGCAGGAACGACGCGGCAACGTGCAACGGCAGCGCGTAAACCGAAGGCGGCGCGGGCAGAGCGAGCGCGTTCAAGGCGAGGAAAGCGTAGAGGATGAAGAACCACCCGCCGCCGAGCAAGAGCAGGAGCGCGACTACGAGGTTGCCCGCGAGCCACGCCGCAGCGCGTCCAGCCGCCGTGCGAGAAAAAGCGGCGGCGGGGCGCGCGACGCGGCGCGAAGCGAATTCGGCGATTTCGCGGGACAACATGCTCCACTCCCGCGTGAACAGTTTGAGTTGCGGAATCCAACGCCGCATCCTCCTGCCGCGCGCCGCGTTGAAGGCGTTCTCGTAAGCCGCGTAAACGCGGCTGCGCGCGACCGGAGCCGAGGCGCCTTCGTAACGAAAATTCGCGGCCCAGGCTTGCAGGGGGCGCCACGCAAGGAATTCCGCCAATACTATTATTCCGACTAGTGCGGCGAGCCCGGCGAACGTCAAGTCGAGGCGGCCCGCCGTGGCGGCGTCGACGAGGAAGCTTCCTATGCCGTTCAAGCGGTAAGTCTTGCCGCCCATTGAAATGAGTTCGCAAGCGATTAGGAAGTACCAGGCGTTGGTCCAGCTCATTATCGCGTTGTAGACGAGCCGCGGAATGCTCGCCGGCAGGTACAGGAAACGAAAGCGCAGCCACCTGGAAACGCCGAACGAACGCGCGGCGACCAGCAACTCGCTTGGAATCGTTATTATGGATTCGTAAACCGCGAAAGTCATGTTCCACGCCGTGCACGAAAAAACGAGGAGGACGCTCATGAGTTCGAGGCCGAGTTGCGAGCCGTTGAACAACGCGATTAAGAAAAGCCCGCCGGTCGGAAAAAAGCCGAGGAGCGGCACCGCTTCCTGCACGTCGAGCATCGGCAGCAGCAGCGCGCGCCACTTCGTCGTAGCGGCCATCGTGCCGAAAACGACGGCGAAAACGATTCCGACCAGGACTGCGGCTACGACGCGGCCAAGCGAAACGAGCGCGAGCAACGGGAGCTGCCCGGCTTCGGGTTGCGCGAAGACGCTTGCGCCGCCTGGCAAGCCGGGATGGAGAACGAAGAAAACGAGGAAGGCGGCGAACGCTGCGCCGAGTAAAAACAAGGCGTGCCGTGGCTTTAAAGGAAACTTGAAACCGTGGCTTCGCCGTCGTGGAAACAACCGTTGCTCACTCTTTCGATTCCTCAAGAAAACACTTAGTTTTCCGTAATATAAACGCGTTTCGCCGTGAAACGCGAATGGTTTTAAACCAGCTTCGCCGTAAGAGTAAGATAACGCTAGATAAACGCTCGAATAAGGCGGTGGTTGCTTTGAAGCTTTTCGTGGATTCGGCTAACGTAAACGAAGTGCGCGACGCGGCGTCGTGGGGCGTGGTAAGCGGCGTTACGACGAACCCCTCGCTCGCGCTGAAAGCGGGAAAACCGTACAAGGAAAGCGTGCTTGAAATCGCGAAGCTCGTCGACGGACCGATTAGCGTCGAAGGCGTGGCGACGAAGGCGAACGAAATCGTCGCGGAAGCGAAGGAAATCGCTTCGTGGCACAAGAACTTCGTCGTGAAAGTCGCGATGGGCGAGGAAGGAATCAAAGCCGTGAAGGAATTAAGCAAAGCGAACGTCAAAACGAACGTCACACTGGTTTTCTCGGTCAACCAAGCCCTCCTGGCGGCAATCGCCGGCGCGACTTACGTGAGCCCGTTCATCGGCAGGCTCGACGACAACGGGCAGGACGGAATGCAGTTGATTCGCGACATCATGGAGGCGTACCGCAATTACGGCTTCGAGAAGCGAACGAGCGTAATCGTCGCGAGCGTGCGGCACCCGCTGCACGTGATTGACGCGGCGAAAATCGGCGCGCCGGTCTGCACCATCCCGTACGGCGTTCTCCGCCAAATGTTCAAGCACTCGCTTACGGACAGCGGAATCAAGAAGTTCGCTGAAGACCACGCCGCCCTCGAGGCGCTGCACAAGAAATAGCGCAAAAAGCAAACCGCGCGCTTTAAACGCGAATAAAATGCTTGCCTAAGCGCACGCGGCGGTGCGTCATTATTTCCGCTAGGCGCTCCTCTCCTTCGAACAACAGCACGCCTGCGGCGGCGATTGCGGCCACGCCGATCGCCAAAAGCAAGTTTTTCGAAACCTCGTGAACGAAAATCGCGGCAATCGATGCGACTGCGAGCGCCGCAGGCAAAGGAACGCGCGCAATCGTTAAAGGAACGCGGAAGCCGCGCGCCGCATGCGGCTGCTTGAAGCGCAGCGCGATTACGGCGAGGTTGTCGAGAAAGAATACGACGAACATCGAGGCGACGGTCGCGCCCGCCGCCAGCGACAAGTCGCCGAACGAAGCGAGCGCGGCGGCTACCGCGCACGACGCGAGAAGCGAAACCCAAGGCGCGCCGCGCCGCGTAGTCTTGCGGAAAACGCTTGGAAGCGCCTTGTCTTCCGCCATGCCGTAAACCATTCTGCTCGCGCCGAAAACGCTTACGAGCACCGTATTCGCCGTCGAAAACAAGGCGATTACGCTCAAGACGAGGATTACGAGCGGTCCGCCGAGTTTCCCCGCCGCAACGGCGAGCGCGCCTCTCCCGCTTGCCGCGACTCCCTCGATTTCGGCGTAAGGCATCACCGTAGTGAACGCCACCGCGATTGCGACGTAAAGAATCGCGCAAATTCCGAGCGAAAGAAGGATTGCGCGCGGGAGATTGCGTTTCGGGTCCCGCACTTCCTCGGCGCTCGTCGCGACGATTTCGAATCCTAGGTACGCGAAGAAAGCGATGGCTGCGCCGCTCACGATTCCGCTGAAACCGTTCGGCGACGAGAAGCCGGCGTTGGGGCTTGCCAAGAGCCCGCCGAACGCGGCGGCGAGCGCGAGCACGAGGAGCAAGCCGCTTACTTCGAGGAGCGAGCAAAGCACGTTCGCGCCGCTCGCTTGCTTGACGCCGAACGCGTTTATCGCGAAAACAAGGGCGATTATGCATACCGCGGCTGCGGGCGCGGCGATGCTTGGGAACAATCCGGAAAAGTAGGCGCCGAAGCCGAGGGCGACTGTCGCCGCGCCAGTGACTTCAGCGCACGCGACGAACCAGCCGAGCAAAAAACTCAGCGCGTGCGAGTCGAAAGCGTGTTTCGAGTAATAATAACTCGAACCCGATTGGGGGTACATCGACGACAATTCGGCGTACGAGAGCGCGGTGAGCGCGGCGATGGCGCCCGCGATCGCGAACGACAGCCAAAGCGCGTTTCCGGCTTGCAAGCCCGCGACGCCGACGAGCACGTAGATTCCCGCGCCGACGATTATGCCTACGCCGAGCATCGTCGCGTCGAACAAGCCGAGCGTGCGTTTTAACGCCATGACGCAGTTACGAAGAAAAAGGCTTTAATTGCTTGCTTTAAATCGCGGAAACTAACCGCGACTACTTTTTCGCTTGCGGGAGCGGGGCTTGCGAGTTCTGGTCTTTCGACGGCAGCGGAACCGCGTCGCACTTTTCCTTCCCGTGCGGCGTTTTCGCCAAGTCGGCGAGAGTGTTTTGAGCGCCGTTAGACTCGTCGCGAAACTTGCAGAAAACGGCTGCGGCTACGACGGTCGTCCACAAACCCGTCTTGTCGCACACCGCGCTTTGCGTCACGTTCATCGTCTTAACTATTTTCCCGCTGATTTTGAACAACTGCTCGCGCTCGTCCCACTCTTGGTTTAAGTCGAACTCGACGCCGAGAGTGCTCGCGAGCATAGACGCCGCGAGGTCTTCAACGTAATCCGCGCTCTGCTCGTCGCTTTGCCCGAACGCGTGGTGCTCGCTGAGATAGCCGTACGCGTTCTTGTCCGCCGGAATCGCTGCGCCCACGCTCGCGCTTATGACTCGGTAAGGCTCGTTCGTAGCGCTCCTGCTCATGACGACGAAAGTGATTTGCCCGGGCTTAAGCATTTCCAGCCCGCGCGCCCGCGGAACGATTTCGCATCCGGGCGGAAGAATCGACGAAACCGTGACTATGTTGCAAGGCGCGATGCCCGCGTCTCGCAACGCGATTTCGAACGAATGCAGTTGCTCTTTGTGCCTGCCAACGCCTTTCGTGAAAAAGACTTTCTCGGGAATCATTCAATTTCCGTTTCTCTCGGCGTTATCGTTGCTTTCTCGTTCGCCGTCCCGCTCAAACCGTTGCCGCAAACCCTTGCAAACCGTTGGTGCAAAAAAAGCGTTGTGAATTCAGCGCGAGCTGGTTTAAAAAACTTTTCCCTTGCCCTTGCGTTCTTCCGACAAAAACTCCTTGTAAGCCAGGATTTTCGCGCACAACCGCGCCGCCGCGAAGTCGCTGGCGTGCGCGCCCGCCTGCGGGCACAATTCGACGACGTCCGCGCCTATGACTCGAGCGTCCGCGCAGCCGCCGCGCAACACGCGCAGCGCCTCGCGCCACCGCAACCCGCCGGGCTCGGGCGTCCCCACCGCAGGCATTTCGGACGGGTCGAAAGCGTCGAGGTCGAAAGAAATCCACGCGGGACCGCTTCCGACTGCTGCAGCGATTTCCCCTACTTTGCGCTCGAAATCGGTTGCCGCCCCAAGCGCGTGGTGCGTCGAGCCGTCTTCGTTGTCGAAATCCCGCGCCCAAAACACTTTGAGCTTGCGCTCCGAAGTGTTCTTGATGAACTCGTACTGTTCCTCGTCGAGCGACCGGACGCCGACTTGCACGAGGCGCGCGCCGTCGTCGAGCATGCGGCGCGCAGCGCAAGCATGGTTGAAGCGGGAGCCGTCGAACTCGTCCCGCAAGTCGGCGTGCGCGTCGAAGTAAAGCACCGTCAGTTTCGGAAAACGCTGCAGCGCTGCGCGCACCGCGCCGACGCTCACGGAGTGCTCGCCTCCCAGAACGAGGGGGAAGCAAGTCTTGTTGTCAAGCAAAACGCGCACGGCGCCGCACACTTTTTCAACCGTTTTTTCCGGCGAGTCCGCGTTGTTTCCGACTGGTTCGCAAGTGCGAATTTTGAGCGCGTCGAGCGGGCGTTTGAGTTCCTCGTCGAACAACTCTACTTCCGCGCTCGCGTCGATGATTGCTTGCGGACCGAAGCGCGCGCCGCTCTTGTAAGTGACGGTCGCGTCGTACGGAACCGGCAGAACGCAGTAGCGCGCGCAACGCGCGCCGGCGAGCGGCGCTTGCGGCACGTCGAGAAAATTTTTAAAATTCTTCGTTTTTTCCTTTTTTTCCGTTTGATTTTTCGTTTGAAACCCACCCTTTTTCGCGGACTTTTCGCTGGATTTTTCGGACGCTTGTTGAGGACGCCGCGCAATTAAAGCTTTTCGTTAAACGCGCCGTTTTGAAACGCTTTTTAAAGTTCGCCGCGCTCTATTTTTAAAGGGTTTTCGTGAAGCGGACGTGAAGCGGAGCTTCCAGCTCTGCTTTTTCGTTTACAGGAGGTTGGGCTCATGAGTTTGACTGATTCGTGGCAATCTTTTTTGGATTGGTGCGCCGACAAAGGCTTGCCTTTCCGCGAGTGGGCTTACGCGCTTGAAGACAAAGGCGTTCCCTCGCTCCCCGTTTTCGCCGTCGTCCTCCTCCTCGCAATCGGCGTCATCGCTTTCGTCGTCCTCCCGTCCATGCAAATCGCGCCTTCAAGCGGAAAACTCCGCGTCTCCATCAGCGCGGCCGGAGGCGGGGAAATCGCGGGCGAACCCGTCGTCATAGTCACGAACCAGGAGACCGGCGAGCGAAGCCAAAAACCAGCTGCCGGCGGAATCGTTTCATTCGACTCGCTGCCGCCGGGCGATTACGAAGTGCGCATCGTTTCCGATACTATGCTGTTCACGCCGAACGCGCAAATCCAGAGCGTTGAAGGCGGAAAAATCTCGAGTTTGAGCTTCGAAGGCGCGAGCTTGACCGCGGACACTGTGTCGCTTTACGTAACCGTGCGGGGCGCGGACTCGGCGCAAATCGCTTTGTCTTACGAGTCGGGCGTCCCCATTGACTCGGCGACTGGCTCGTCCCACGAATTCCGCGTCGCGAAAAATGCTAATTACGTCGTCGCGGCGTCGCAAGACGGCTACTCGCCAGTCGAAAAAACGGTTGCGGTCGCTTCGCAAAACGAGCAAGTCACTCTCACGCTCGTCAAGCAAGGCGCGGAACGCACTGCGTCGCTGCACGTAGGCGTTTTCGACGAAGCCGGAGTGGAAGGCAACCCCATCGAAAACGCTACCGTGAAAGTCGTGGAAGCCAAGACGCTTAAAACGCTTTACTCGCTGCGCACCGCGCAAGACGGCACTTGCGACGCCGCGCCCGTAACGCTTGGCGCGGAACTCAGCGTCGTGGCGAGCGCGCTGGGCTTCGAATCGAGAACCGAAGACGTGAACGCGAGCGAAGAGGAAACGAACGTTCAAATCCGCCTCGCGCGCGCCGCCACCGCAGCCGAAAACGCTTCCATTCAAGTGCTTGACGAAGCCGGCGTCGCGGTCGCGTCGCCGTTAATCCGCGTGTTCGACTCGCGCAACGCGCTGCGCCTCGAAAGCGCTCCCACCGACGGAATTCTCGTGTTGAATCCAGCTTCGCTCGGCGGCTTCGCGGGGCTTTACGCCACCGTCTACAAGCCGGGCTACTTGCCTGAATTCGTCGCGTCAATCCGCCGCGGCGCGAACACGATTAAACTCAGCGAAGCAACGAAGCAAAACTCGGGAACCGTACGCGTCCTCGTTTCGGACAAGAACGGTTTGCCCGCCGCGCAAGCGGAAGTAAACCTCCTCGACGCGCTCAAGCGGCCCCTCGGCTTTCCCGGGCTCGCAACCGGCGAAGACGGCGCCGCCTTGTTCGACGGCGTTCCGACGGGAAGCGTCATCGCTGTAGCCGCGAAAGGCTGGCGGCGAGTCGAAGGCCCGGCCGAGCAAGTGACGCCCGGCGCCGAAATCGAGACGCTCCTCCAGTTCGCGCCGTCGAAAGCCAAGTTCGAAGCTTTCGTGACTGACTCCGTCAAGCGCACGCCGGTTTCCGGCGCGACCGTAAAACTCACGGCAGGCGCAAGCAACGCAGGCGGCGCCGCGGGAGGCGCGGGCGGTTATGCGGCGACTGCGACGACTTCTTGCACGACTGGCGCGAACGGGAAATGCGTCGTCGAAGCGTTCGAAAGCGACGCGGCGAGCGCGCTCGTCACCGCTTCAGGCTACGAGGCGCTCCAGAGCGACGTTTTCGCGCTCGCGCCCGGCGGCCGCAACAAGCGCGAATTCGCGCTTTCCCCGCTCGCGAGCCTTGAAGGCAGGATTTCGTTCAACGGGTTTTTCGACGAGGACGGAAAACGCGCGAGCGAATTGAAGCCGTTAGGCGTTTACACGGCGCGTTTCACGCTAGCAGGCAGCGAATCCCAGCGCGCGGTGGCGCACGTGCGCGTGGGCGATTCGGCTACGTCGCTGGACGACGAGCCCGTTCAACTCGTTTCGTATTCGGCGAGCGGCGCGCGCGTCATCCGCGGCGTCAGTTACGACGAACTCGTCGCGCAAGAGGAAGCCGCAGCAGCCGTTGCAACAACTAAGGGGACGACGAGGAAAAACGAGGTCGTCGTAGGGATTTACGATTACGGTTTCGTTCCGCAAGACGTGGAATCAATCGAAGGCGCCAGAGTCGTATTCAAGAACCTCGGCGAAACGCCGCACACCGTCGTGTTCGACCAAGGATTCGAAGGAGGCGCGGGCTCGAGCAGCAACGTGCTGCAGCCGAACCAAACGTTCGTCGTTTCCCCGCCTCGCGCGGGCTCCTGGAGTTTCCGCTGCGGGTTGCACCCGCAGGAAACGGGCACGCTGAACGTCGTGCCGGCCACGCAGTTGCAGCAAAACGAGGCGGCGCAAACCGCGGGCGGCTCGTTGTCGGGAGCGGAAGCAACTGCGTTCAAGTGGGTGGAATTCAGTTTCGAGC
The DNA here is from genome assembly GCA_964634375.1 of Microcaldota archaeon. Taxonomy (GTDB): domain Archaea; phylum Micrarchaeota; class Micrarchaeia; order Norongarragalinales; family Norongarragalinaceae; genus CAITNU01. Next base: position 5,978 of record CAZWIQ010000021.1, on the reverse strand, counting down.
CGTTCAAAGGACGCAAGGAAGTCAGCGTCCGCTTCAAGGCGAAGCAGCGCGTTGGCGAGAAGGCGTGGCTCGAGTACCGCGCCGCGTTTTACGGAGGAGAAAAAATCATTCGCGAGCCCGCCGACGCGGAAGCTGGAGGCGCGGGCAAGGCGGAAGCGCTCGCTGACGCGTTGAAGACGAAAGCGCTGCAAATCAAGTTCGGCGGCGTCTGCGAAAACGGCTTGTGCCTCGAGTACTGGTTCGAGCAAGACGGCGTTCGCGAACGCGATAGTTTCGTCGCCGAACTCGGAAAGACTTTCCGCGTAGGATTCCACGTTTTGAAGGACGAAAGCGCGCAAAACGCCGCGCAAAACGCGCTCGGCGCGGTCACGCTTCGCTTGAAAACGCCGGCAAACGGCGCTCTCGCGCTGAAGCAAGCGGTTCTCGGCAAAAAAACGGTGGGCATAGCTACTGGCGACGTTAATTCGAGCGAACTCGCCGCAGTCATCCGCGAAAGCGAAGCCGAAGGATTTTTCGAAGTCGAGGCGCGCAAGCTCGGCAACGACGCTCCGCTCACGCTGACGGCGCTCGACGCGAGGCGCAGCACGCTCCTCGAGGAAAACGCTTTCGTGCGCGTCGCCTCGCAAACGACGCCGACGCTGCGCGTTACCGTCAAGCCCGAGTCGCTCGCCGCGCTCGAAGAAAAAACTTTGGCGTTCACGGTTGCGAACGAGTTCGGCACGCCGATCGCCGGCGCGCGCGTGGTAATCGAGCCGGCCGAGGATTCAAAGGAAATAATCGTTTTCGCGCTGGAAGCCGACGAGAATTCGCAGAAAGCCGCCGTAGGAAGGTACGACGTGCCGAACGTCAACCCCGCGGGAGCGGGCGCGCTCGCCTGGAAGGCGACTGCGGAAGGCTACGCGCCTGCTAGCGGCGTAATCGCGGTGCGGCCGCCGAGCGAGGCGTTAAGCGTTTCCCCCGACTCCGTGAGGCTCGCGTTGCGCGACGACGGCGGCGCGGAAGCTAAGCTCGTCGTCAAAAGCAAGGTTTCGAACGAGTTGCGAATCGTCGTCACGCCGGAATTCTTCACGCCCAGCAAGTACACCGTGGTTTCAGTGAATCCGGAGACGCTGCAGTTGCGCGGCGGAGAATCCAAGGAAGTGACGGTCGCGGTCGCGTTGTCGCCTGAAACGCCTCTCGTGTCGAGCGGCAAAGAAAAGCTGGGCGAGAAGCCGAGCGGCGTGATTCGCTTCGTCGCCACGACGGGCGACGCCGCAGGCTCTGGAGCGGCGGGAACGTTCGGCGAAGCGCGCGAAATCCCGTTTCAAATCGACGTGAGCGTGAGCCGAAGCAGAATCGACGACTTGTGGACGCTCAACCCGCAAACCCTTGAAATCGAGCTCGACGCGCCACCGCAAGGCGGGAGCGCGCAAGCCACGCCGACTCCGGAAGCGGAGGCGGGCGCAGGAACCAAAACCGTTTCAATCGAAAACCGCGGGGACTACGCGCTCGTAATAAACGCGGAAACCGACGTCGACGGCGCGATAATCGACCCGCTCTCCGAAATCGTGGCGCCAGGCGAAAACGCTGAATTCAAAGTAATCGCGCTTCTCCCGCAAGACTTGCCCGCCTGCCTGATGCAGAACGACGAAAACGAAGGACAAATTGCATTCCACGCTTCCGCGTTCGGCGCCTCGTCCCGCAAGACGGTCGCGTTCAAGAAAACCTTGAAGGCGAGCGCTTACTGCGAGCCCGCGGACGCTGTTTCGCTCACGCTTCCCTTGCCGATTACGCTCGAACTCCCCGCCGGCGCGCAGACGAAAGAAAACGATGACGGTTCGCGCGTCGTCCTCCTCGCGAGCGGCGAAATGCTTTGGTTCGACTCGGGCGCGACCGCCGACTCGCGCAGCGTTTCGGTTCCCGTCAACACGCTAATGAAAGTCGAGCAGCGCCGCGCCTCGGTGACCGCGCAAGGAGTCACGCTTTCGCTGCCCGTGCAATCCGTAGTCGAAGTTCCCGACGACGCGGACGTCGCGCAGCAAGGAGCGAGCCTCGTCGTAACCGCCGGAAACGCTTTGCTTTACCTGCCGACGGGGTTGTCGCTTTCCGCCTACCAAAACGCGCGCAGCGTCGTCGTGCCCGCCAACGCGCAAATGCGTTTCGAGCGCGCGCCCATCACGGACGTGCTCGGCATGCTGCCGCCGGGCGGAATCTCGTTGAACTTGCCAATCGCGGAAACCCTCGTGCTCCCGACGAGCGCGCGCGTCGTCAAGCACTCCGGCGCGCAAACCAGCGTGCCTTTGTTCGCGGGCGCCTTCGGTTCCGGTTCCGCGGGTTACGCTTCGCTCTCGCGCTACCAAAACGTCGACGCCGTAGTCCTGCCGGACGGCACGCGCATCGCTTTCGGGGGAGACGCGAGCGTCGAACGCACGCCCGCCGCGCTCGTCGTCACGATTCCCGCGAACGGGCAACTCGTCGTCCCCCCGCAGTACGTGATGCCGATAACGCCTGCCGGCGGCAACGCCGCTGCAGCCGGCGTAGTGCCCGCGTCGGACTCGTTCAGCGAAGCGTTCGACGCGTTCGCTTTGACGTTCCCGTTCCTCTCGCTGCCGGCGATTCCGAAGGACGCGAAACTCATTCTCGACAAACAGAAATCCGTTTACTCTTACCGCTTGAGCCAGGAAAGCGTGGTCCAGTTCAACTTCGACCCGCGCCCGGCTTCGACGACTGCGCCAGCTGGCGGCGCGACGCAAGTGCGCGTCCCGCCGATTGCGCCCGTCTTCTTCCTGAAAGGCGCGAGCGCCGTCGCAGTCGAAGACCCGACGGCGGTGAGCGCTTGCCCGCAAGTGTTCGTACCCAACGAAGACGTTCTCATGGAGTTCCCCGCCGGCACGGTGTTCAAGAAAAACCCGTTAAAGGCGGTAATGCGCGAGTGCTCGAGCGACTCGCGCATACGCGTTTACTCGAAGAACGAACCCGACCTCGTGCTCTACGAAAGCTCGGCGAGCAAGCGCGTGACCATGGAAAGCGGAAAACTTGAAGGCGACGGCGACTCGGAATCCTCGACGATTGCGACTTCGCCGAAAAACAAGAAAATCACTTTCACTGCTTGCGAGAAGGACGCGGACGGACGCAAAATCAGCGACGAACTCAAGCAAGTCACGCTCACGCTCGTGGGCGGCACGACTCTCGTTCTGCCTCCGGGCTCGAAACCCCAGAAAGGACTCAGCGAAATCAAGTTCAACGGCTACAAGAAACTCAAGCTCATCGGCGAACGCACTTACGAAATGAGCAAGACGAACAAAATCAGCGTGGAAATCAACGGCGTCACGGAAGCCATCGCGAAGCAAGTCGAAGCAATCGAGAAAGGAGAGCAGAACGAAGTGTATTTGCCGCCGCGCTCGAAAATCAGTTACGTTCCTTACTGCGACAAGAGCGCGAGCGGAGCGCTGGAAGTGCGCGTGAGCGCGGCGGCGCTCGCGTTCGAGCCGGCGCGCCTCGACTTCGAGTTGAACAACGCGCAGTTGAGCCAGTCGAAACAGTTCTGCGTCAAGAACATCGGGCTCGAGAAAGTCAGCATCACCAGCCTTGAAGTCAAACCAGTGGGCAGCGGCTCGGAAGCGGTGACGCAAGCCCTGCCGGTCGACGCGCAGCACATGCACTTCACGAAGGAAAGCAAGTACGGGGAAGTGCACATAGCCGACATTCCGGGAGGCGAAAAGTGCGCGAAATACGAAGTCGCCGCCGTGGTGCCCGACGGCTTTCTCGACGGCTTCGACTGCGTAATCGAAGGAACTGACGTCGTTCTCAACGGCAAACTGCTTTTCCACGCGAAAAACGAGGGCGGCAAGGAAACCGAGCCCCTCGCGCTGCCGGTCTCGATTAAAATCACGGGCAAGGACGCGAAAGAAAAATGCGCTTCCCGCCTTTCCGCGGAAAACGCGGGTTCGCTGCTCACCGCGCAACCCGCGGAACTTGCGGCGCCCGACCAGCGCACGCTTTACTTCAAGGGAATCGACGGAACCGACGGCAGCCACAAGCAACTGCTCACGCTCAAAAACAATTGGCGGGAAGACGTCACCGTGCGCGTCCTCAAGGATTCCGGTTTCGCGCGCTGCACCGGCGAAAACGGCGAATCGCTCGAAGGAAAAGTAATCGCGTCCGGCACCGTCGCCCCGTTCACGTGCGTTTCGCAGCGCGCGGGCGAAGGGACGCTGTCGCTCAAGTTCGAGGCGAACGTCGGCAAGTGGACGAACGAATTCGAAATCCTCGTCACCGTCTTCTCGCCCGACGCAGCCGTGAAAGACTTGTACGAGAACTCGCCTGCAGGACGGGTGCTGATAACGGAAAACACGCTTCAAGGCTTGAGCGGCTTAGGCAACGCAGGCGGTAGCACAGGCGCCCGCGGCGCAAGCGGCGGCGCTGGCGCAGGCACCGCTTCGCAAGCTGACGCGCCCGATTCGTGCTTGAGTTTCGACGACCAAACGACGCCAGCCGCGCCCGCGGCGCCGGCGGCGCCAGACGCGCAGACGTCGGACACTAACCAACCGAAGAGCGCGGCGTCAACGACGTTCTCGTTGTGCGAGACGAGGTACTGCGCTGGAGTCGACGCAGTTGAAACGCTTGACGCGTTCACCGCGGAAACCGCTGCGCTCGCCATTGCGGAAACCAAGGACGACGCGATGTACGACAAGATTCGCGCGAAACTCGGCGCTGGCAAGCCTTGGCAGAAAGTCTTCGTGCTGCACTTGACTAACACGGTTTTGACGCCGCAGCAACTCGTCACGCGAATCAAGGAAAACGCGGGCAAACGCGGCGAGGAACTCAAGAAAGAAGGATTCAGCCGCGGAATCGTGTTCGACGAAAACGCGGCGGTAAAGCAACTCAACGGCTGCGGAGTCTACTTGTTCACGGCGAAACTGGACGCGGGCGGCGGAGGCGGAATGGCGACGACGAAGGATTACAAGGAGCGCGTCAAGGATTACGCTCTCGACATCGGCGTCAAAAAAATCGAGGCGTGCGAGCAAACCGTAGCGAATCTGCCGTTGTTGTTGAGCCCGGACGACGTGGACTTCTTCAGCGGAAACAAGATTGACCCAAGCGGAGGCGGAATCGGGAGCATCGGGCGCTTCGCGAACGAGTGGACGAGCGTGTTCCGAGGCAAGGGATTCAAGCAAGCGCTCATAGGCGTTTACTACGGCGAGCAAAACGATTTCGACGTCAAGCAAGCGGGCGCGTTGAGCGCAGCGCTTTACCCGCAAGCCTCCGGGCACGACGCGTTGACGCGGGGTTGGATAGGCGGGGCGGCGAAAGGCGTTTACGCGTCTTCGTACTACGAGAATTTCCCGCAGTGCGTAAGCAACTTGCGCGCCGCGCACAACACGCTCTTAGGCGTTACCGCGACGGCGTTCGCAGTCGCGATAGGCGTCGGGATAGCGACGCAAAACTGGAATCCGACTAGGCTCTTGGCGCAGGCGGCGCTCGGCATGTTTGCAGGGCCTTGTTTGGCGAGCACGATTGCGAGCACGGTGAGGCGCGGCTCGGCTTGCGCGAACCTCAACTTCTGCACGCACATGTGGATGATGGGATTAGCGGCGGGAATAGTCAGTTCGTTCTTCCCGGCTCCCGAAGACTTTACTTGGCGCCAAGCGTTAGGAAACGCCGGCAAAGACGCTGCCGCTTACTCGGCGGTAGTCGGCGCAATGGCTTTGCTGAACAAGGACGCTGATCCCACAATCGTGTTCCTCGGCGGCAAAGCGATTCGCGTGGTGCTCGGCGCGTGGTCGGCGGCGCGCAAACCTCCGACAGCGGGAACTCCGAAGACACCTGCGGCGGGAACTTCAACCGGAACTGGTCCTGCTCCAATCGCTTCTCGCGATGAATTGAGGGTTTTGGGAGCAAGTGGAAATGCTGTGGAACAAACCGCGAACGACTTAGTGCAAAACACCAAATTGGCTGACGCGGTTTGGGCGAAGAATGTACGAGCATCAGTACTGGAT
>CAZWIQ010000020.1:0-18335 GCA_964634375.1 Microcaldota archaeon | reverse complement strand
CGTGCGCGTCAAGAAGCAGGCGTTGCAGAGCGCGAGCGAAGTCACGGAAATGATTTTGCGAATCGACGACATCATCGCTTCGAAAGGCAAGCCAATGGCGCCCGGCGGCGGGGGCGGGCCAGGCGGAATGGGCGGCGGCATGGGCATGGATTAAGGCGGCTGAAGCGAAACGAAGCGAAGCGCAGGTTTAATCCCGTCTTTTTCTTTTTTAGAAAATAATTAGCGAAAGCGCGCTGGCGGCGCGCTTCACTCGAACAGCACGCGCTCGGGCTTCGTCAAGAAATCGAACGCCTGCGGATTTTCTATGAACGATTCGTAAAGCCCTTTCCCCCAAATGCGGCGCGCCTTCCACTCGCGCGGCTTCGGCGTTCCCTTTCGCCCATAATTTTTGTTGGCTTTGAGTTCGCCGTCTCGAAACGCGTAGAGCGCGGCGCCGTCGCGCTTGACGAAATCGCGGTAAACGCTTTTCTGCAGCGCGACGAGGTTCGCCATGACTAGCGTTTCTTTTCCAGCGTTGACGGTGACGTGCCCGTAATCCGGCGGAATCAGTATTTGGTCGCCTTTCCCAGCCAGGCAATGGACGAGGTCGACGATTTTTCCGGCCGCGTTTTTCTTTTGCAGGACGTAAAGTGCTTCGCCGCGCAGGACTTCGTAGGCTTCCGGGTAGGTTTTGCCGCACGCGGCGCGCTCGTGGTAGTGCCCGAGCGTCTTGTTGAGTTCCTTCCCCAAATTCAATTCCGGCAGGACGGTTACGTCGAAAGAAACTTTGGCTTTCGAAAAAATTTTTTTGTGGGCTGGCGCGCACGCGCCGCGAAACATGTAGTACTGAACGCGCTTCGCTAGTTTCGGCGTCACTTTGCGGGCGAACTCCGCGTCGGCGAGAACCGGCTTCAAGTCGCCGAGAGTCCGAACGTTCGCTTTCACGGGCTTGCCTTCGCAGTAAAGCGCGAAACGCTTCTCGTCGAACTCGAGGCGCAATCCGGGAGTGTTGAGTTTCAGCAAACAGGCATCACTTTTTCGCGCGTTTTTTCGCCGCGGCGACGAGCCCGTTGAACAACGGTTCCGGCTCTTCCAGCCTCGAATCGAATTCAGGGTGGTACTGGCAGGAAATGAAGAAACCCGCGCTCGGCAATTCCATGACTTTCATTATCGCGCGCTTCGGGTCGCGGCCGCTGAAAACCATTCCCGCTTTTTCCAAACGCTTTACATAAATTGGGTTGACTTCCCACCTATGCCGAAAACGCTTGAAAATCGTTTGCCTTCCGTAGAGAGAGTAAGCGAGCGTTCCTTTCTTCAGCAAAACGTGTTTCGCGCCGAGGCGCATGGTTCCGCCCTTGTCCTTGATTTTCTTTTGTTCCGGCAGCAAGTCGATGACGGGGTGCTTCGTGCGAGGAGCGTTTTCAGTCGTGTTCGCGTCGGCGTAATGCAAAACGCTGCGCGCGTACTCGACGACCGCTAGCTGCAAACCGTAGCACAACCCGAGAAACGGCACTCCCTTCTCGCGAGCGAAACGAATCGCGCGAATTATTCCTTCGACTCCGCGCTCGCCGAAGCCGCCCGGCACCACGATTCCGTCGAAACCGCGCAAATCGATTTCCCCGCGCTCGATTGCTTCGGAATCAATCAAAACCCCCGGAGATTTAACGTTGTTCGCTACTCCCGCGTGCTTCAACGCCTCGAAAACGCTCGTATACGTGTCGCGCATAGCCGCGTATTTCCCTACGACCGCGATGCGCACTTCGAGCTTCGCGTTCTTTGCTTTCTCGACGAGGCCGCGCCATTCCTTCAAGTCTGGCGTGCGGCGCGCGAGCCCGAGTTTGCGGCGCACGGCAGCGTCGAGCCCTTGCTCGTGCAGAACGAGCGGCAACGCGTAAACGTCGTCGAGCTGCGGGCTCGCGAAAACGTTTTCCTTGGAAACGTTGCAAAAGAGGGCGATTTTGTCGCGCGCGCTCTCGTTGAGACGCTTTTCCGGCGTGCGGCAAACGATCACGTCAGGCGAAATCCCGCGGGCGAGCAAAGCGCGAACGCTGTGCTGCATGGGCTTCGTTTTTTGTTCTCCAGTCCAAATCGTCGGGACGAGCGCGAGGTGCGCGAAAACGGTGCTGTTCGGCGGTTCCTCGAAACGCATTTGGCGAATCGCTTCGAGAACCGTCTCGCTCTCGATGTCGCCGACTGTTCCGCCTATTTCGACGACGAGGACGTCCGCGCCGGTAACGCGCGCCGCCTCGCGAATGCGGTGCTTCACCTCGTTCGTAACGTGCGGAATGAGCTGCATCGTCTTGCCGAGGTATTCGCCTTTCCGCTCTTTCTCGAGCACGGAGCGGTACGCCGCGCCCATCATCAAGTTTTGCTCGCGCTTCGCGAACATGTTCAAAAAGCGTTCGTAATTCCCGAGGTCGAGGTCGCACTCGAACCCGTCGCGCGTAACGAATACTTCGCCGTGCTCGAACGGGTTCAGCGTCCCCGCGTCGCAATTCAAGTAAGGGTCGATTTTCATGGCATTAGCGCGCACGCCGCCCGCCTTCAAGAGTTTCGCGAGCGACGAGACGAAGATTCCTTTGCCGAGCGAAGACAACACGCCGCCGGTCACGAAAACGAATTTACTCAAGCCAACCACCCGAACCCAGTCAATTCAAAACAAACGCAAGTCGACTTAAATGCATTACGCTAATCGTTCGCTTTTTTGAATCCACAGAATAAGGGGAGAATTATGCGCGCGGGAGTTAAAAAGCGTTGCGGCGACCGGCGACCGCGGTTGAATTCAATTTTAAATAACAAGCTGGAGTAAAATATATGATGCAAAAAACGCTCAAAGACATCAAAGAAGCCGAAGCGGATTATCGCGCGGGAAGAATTTTCACTATTGAACAAGTTCTCAGAAAACTCGGGGCTCGAAAAACCAAGAGGAGTTGATTATTCTTGGACAACAGACTCAATTGGAAAATAAGGTACAAGAAGCTGGAAGACGCGAACGAAGCGTTGCGCCGCGAAGTCCGCGCCATGCACAAGGAACAATTGCGAAGCGAATTCGCTCTCGCGCGCGAGTTCCAACGCGAATTCCGCAAGCAGCTCGCGACTCTCGTGACGGCGGCGTTCGGGTTCGTTGCCGCGTTGTTTTGGAATACCGCAATCAAAGACGCAATCAACGCTTTCGTCCCGCCCGCGCAGACTTGGGTGGGCGAAACGCTCGTCGCGATATTCGTCACGTTCATCGCCGTGCTCGCCATTTGGCTCGTGAGCCGCGGAACCGGCGAAAAACGGGCGCTCCCGCCGCAGGAACCAGCCAAGCCGCAAACGCTTTGAAAACAAGCAAAAAAAGCAAAAAAAAACTTTAAAAAAAATTTAAAGCGCATCGAGTTTTTTGCGCGAGCGCTTCGACTCCAAGTAATAGTACGCCGCAGCAGCGAGCAACAACAACCCGCCGAATAAGGCTGCGAAAGCTGCGATTCCCGCCAAAGCGTACCCGCCGTAATTCAAAGCGGCGCCGGCACCAGCGCCCACGCCCGCATTTTCACTGGCGGCTCCCGCGGCCGCGGCTTCCTGCCTGAAAGCCAAGGGTTCGGGCGCTTGAAGCCCGCCCTGCAACGATTCGCCCGCGGCAGGCGCGCGCGCCGCCCCGATAGAACCGAGCGAACCCGCGAGCGAACCCGGGTAAACGCCGAAAAAACTGAATGCGCCGAACGCGAGAAGCACGGCGGCGACGCTCAACAGAACCCAGATTTTGCGTTGCTCGCTCGGCGCGACGAGCGCGCGGCCTTTTTCCGTCAGCGAAAAATAAACCCATTTTCGTCCTTCGTCTTCGGGACGCGAGTCGCGGCGCACGAGTCCGGCTCGCTCGAGTTGCGCAAGGTGCTCGCTCGCCGCCTGCGGGGAAACACCGAGTGATTGCGCTAATTCCGAAGGAGTTGCCCGCCGGTTGCCTAGCTTCTTCAAAAGCGAAACCCTGGTTTCGCTCGCCAACGCCTTGAACGCCGCCTTGTCGAGAGTAATCTTGCCTTCCATTTTCGTTCAACTGAAGTAGTTCGTCAACTGGTTCGTCGCTGCGTCGTAAGCCTCGCGGTAAGCGGTTGAGCGCCCGCAAGCGTCCCGGAAAGACAAAGTTTTCCCGTCGAGAACCAGCGAAAGCGTCCCGCTTCCGCCAACGCACATCTGTTCGGACGCGTTTTGAGCGATTAACACGGGCGTGTTCAACCGCAAAATTTTTTCCGCAAGCGATTCGAGTTCGGAACGCGAAATGTTTTTAGTCGTCGAATTCGCTTCGCAAGAGTGCTTGAAGAAAACGGTTGCGTTGTTGAACGCAACATAGTCCCGTTCCGCAAAACGCACTTCGCCGTTCGGCCCGCGTTCGCTGCAGATTCCCGAGCTCCACAAGTGCAGGGTGACTTGAATAACTGATTCGGACGTGATTTTCGGCGTAACGCTCGGGCAAGGCGCGAACTCGCAGTCCGGCGCAACGCGCCCCACCGCGGAACCGTCGGGGCAAATTCGCGCGTCCATCGTGCAAGCGACGGGTTCAACGCATTCAAACTTTGGTTTGCAGTGCGCGTCGCAGTAATACCGGGGTTCACCCATAGACTCGCAGTCAACAATCGGGAAAGAGAGGCAAGCGCTTTCCTTGCAGCAAGCGTCAACCGTCTTCACGCACTCGCCGGCAGGCGTTTCGCTCGGCAGCGAAGGAATCGAAGGCTCCCCGCTCTCGTTCCCGCCCCCGCGTTTTTCGTCAACGCAACCGAACGCGAGCACTGACGCAAACAAAACTAAGGCGATTACTGGAACTGGAAACTTCAATGCAAAACACCTTTTGGCGATTAAAACGAGTAAAAAAAGGCTGGCGGCGCTTTAAAAACCGCGGTTTTTCTTCAAGCGAAAACTTGGACGCCCGCCGTTCAAGCCCGTTCAAGCGGCTGACGAAGGGGTCGGCGAAGGCGAAACCGCGGGAACGCACTCGACGATTGCGGTGCAGTTCTCGTCGCAACCCTTGAATTGCGGCGTTGTTCCTGCAATGCACAATACTTCGACTTTGCTGCACAAGTCGCCGCGGCAGCAAGACTCGCCGCTCGCGATGCAAGGCTCGCTTGATGCGGCGGCGCTCGGCGTCGCGCTCGCTTCGCTTCCCTCCAAATCCTCGGGCGGAAACGGCGGCAACTCGACGGTCGCAGTCGGGCGCAACGGCTCGCACGAGTAATTCGCCGCGCACAACCCGCTCCCGCACCAGCAACCGCTCACGCGGGCGGCGTAGTTCGGCGCGCAGTGCGCGTCGAGCGCAGCGCAAGTCCAATTCCCGCTTTGGTTGGAGCAACAAGAATTGTTCGCGAGAACGCAGTCCGCTGCGGTAGCGCACCGCGGCGGTTGAATCTTGCTCCACTCGGTTTGCGCGAAGGGAAGCACGCTCGGAAAGTAAACGAAGACTACCGCGATTATTGCGATTATTCCGACGACGGCGAGAACGCGGGTAATCAAGCTTAAGCCGAACAACACTTTTTTCACCTTTGAACTGAAAGCCAGCAGTCCCTCTTTACTTTCACGAAATACGCCGCGCCGGGCTCGAGTTGCGGCGCCTTGACGAATTTCTGCGCTTGCGCGTCCCACGCGTACGGGCCTTTCTCGACGACGCAATCGCCTTTGACGTTCTCGAAGACTACTTCGGCGGCGGGGGCGCCGAGCGAGTTCCAGCCTTTGAACAATTGTTTGCCGTCGAGGCGCGCGGCGCCAGCGTCCCCGCCAGCAATCGTCACGGAACACGCTTCGCCAGCCTTGAACCAGTATCCGGCGAAGAGCTCGCCCGCGAAACTGACTCCCTCCTTTTTCCCTACGTCCGGAAACTGGAATTCGGAATACGTTTTTCCTCCGTCGGTCCAACGCCAAAGCGTCGCTTCCGAATCGCAGTCGGCCGCGACGATTCGCGGCAGAAACGCTTTCCCTTGCAGGCAAGGCTTGTCCGGCGAAGGCAGGCAGTACGCGTCCCGGTCCTGCGCTAGCGGGTAAGAATAGTAATTCCAGCCGGCGGCGAACGAGAAACGGTAAAACTTTTCGCTCGGCACGACGGGAAGCGCGCTGCAAGCGCACTCGTAGCACCCGCGGGCATTCTTCGCGAAGCCGCTGGCGCCGCAGTCGACTCCGCAGTTTTCAAGGGGCGCGCAAGACGGGTTAAGGAGGACCACGCCGGTCAAGCGGTTCGTTTGGTTCCACTCGTCGCCTTCGGCCGCGAGTTTTCCCGAGAAAGAGTCTCCTTCCCGCAAATCCGTTCTGGGCGCGTCTAAAGGCTGCGAGTAAACCGCGGCCACTTCCTCGTTCGCCTGGAAAAGGCACGGCAAGGCGGAATCGTTTTTGGCGAAAGCGGTTTCGAAAACCACTTTTGCGTTGACGCCTAAACCGCCTTCAAACGGCTGGACGGACAACGCGCGCCCTTCGATTGCGCACGAGTTCGGCTCGACCGCTTCGGCTGCAGCGAAAGCCGAGAGAAACGAAAAAGAGAACAAGAACAAAAACGATGTTGCCGCGGAAACCAAACGCATTTGCGCCACCACGCCTGTAAAGAACAATAAAGAAAGAGCGCGCGCGAGAATTTAAAACCAGCCGCCACTCCGTTTCAACGGTAACGCGGTAACGAAAAGCTTTAAAACCCGCTGGCAGTGCGTTTTGCGGGCGGAAAGCCTGGGAGGGTTGGTTGAATGAATAAATTGTTGGGTTTAGTTGGGGGAATCGTCGGAATAGCGTTTTTGACGGCGTTCGTCGCCGCGTACTACTGCACGGACAGCGACGGGGGAGTAGCACCTTACGAGTACGGGGCCTGCAACTCCACTTACGGTCCCGGGTGGGACACGTGCGTGGGCGGCTTCGACCTCTCTGAATTCTACTGCGGGGGCAACGATACTGGCTGCGTAAACATTAGCATGTATTGCTATTACGGTTGTTCGGCAGGCGCGTGCTTGAACGAGACGCCCAGCCCTAGCCCATCTCCTTCACCAAACCCGAGTCCCAGTCCTTCGCCGTCACCAAGTCCAAGCCCGAGCCCGTCCCCGGTCGTTTGGTGCAACGACACTGACGGAGGAATCAATTATTACGTGAAAGGCACTGTCACGACGCAAAACGCGAGTTTGACGGACTACTGCGTGCAGAACAACAAGAAGCTGCGCGAGTACTACTGCAACGGCGTCAACCCGGCTTCCGTCGACTACTCGTGCAAGTGCCGCGACGGCGCTTGCCCGTCGCAAGGGAAAGGCTTTGCCGGCGCGCCTCAACCACAACAGGACAACAACTTGTTTTACGGCGCGGGAGTGTTCGGCGTTGCCGCGCTCGCGTCAGTAATCGTTTGGCGCAGCAAGAAAAAGAAGTAAGGAAAGCAAGCGAGGCACAAGGAAAGCAAGGGAAGCGAGCGCTTCACTTCTTTCCTTCACTCGTTTCCGTCGTCGTCAGTCCTTTACCGGCTAGTTGGCGCCCGAACTCCGCGCGGCGCAACGCCTTCTCGCGCAGGAACGCGGCTTCCTCGGGCTTCATAGTCTTCTCGAGAATGTAACGCGAGTAATCCATGCTCATCTTGCTGACGTCGAGAATGAGGTTCTGCGTTTCCTGCAAGTCCAGCTTGAATTCCTGCGGCTCCACGATTTCAACCGCGATCGGCCCGTACCGCATGGCGACGTCGAAAAGCACGCTGAGCCGTTCGACGAGCACGCGCACTTCGCTGCAAGTCGAGTAAACGCCTTCGCTTTCGAGCGCCGCCTCGATTTCGCCTTTGCAGTAAAGCACGCCCGGCTCCTTCGTCAAACGCGAGATGAACTCGACGAGGAAATTCTTCGCGAATTCCGGCGTTCTGCCGTGCGCGTCGAAATGCATGACTGCGAGGACGGCGCCGCGGCGCGCTGCTTCCTTGAAGAGTTCGTCGAGGTCGCGCTCGGTCGCGTGCTCGTACTCTTTCTTGTTGAAGTAAACCATTTCAAACCCAAAATCCCGCAATAGCTGAAAGGATAGTTTTACGCGGCGAGTATTAAAAATAGTGGTTTGGCTTGGCGTTCACTTGAGTTTGACTAGGCAACCGCACGAAATGTCGTAGCTCGCTCCGCAGTGCGGGCACGCCCAGTGGTTCGCCTTGCGCTGCAAGCGGATTCCGTAACCCTTCGTCGCGAAGCAGTCGCGGCAGTTCTGAATCAAGTCGTCTCCTACGACGGTCATGAAAAACCACTTCTTTTCGGCGGGTTGAAAAACGTTTGAACGCAACGTTTGAATCGATTTTTACTGAAAACAAGTATTTAAAACGTTGCACGCCATTTTTTTCACTCGTGCAAAAAAAAATAGCGTTCGCGGCTTGGTCTTGCTTCCTAGTTTCGGCTTTACTCGCTTCGTTCGCTTCGCTTTGCTTCGCGGAAACGCCGCCGCAGCCGCCTACGGGCTCCATCGCGCTAGCGTTTTACGCGAAGACTCTGCGCGAATCGCAGCCGTTAGCCAGCCGAATCGTCGTCTACGAGTTGCGAAACGTCGAAAACGGCAAAAAAATGCTGTTCAGCGGAAAAACTGCGGATGACGGTTCTACGACGGCGTACGTGGACGCGGGAAACTGGTTTTTGCACGCGGAAATCGATTTTCCCGAAACGCGCGGCTCCGACTACGCCGCGGCGTTGACGCTCAACGCTTCGCGCGACGCGAACCAAACGATTTACTTCCAGCGAGTGACGAGCGCGAGCGGAAGCGTGGCTTGGGACGACAACGAAAGCATCGCGAACGCGTTAGTCGAAGTACGCTGCCTGCAAGACTTTTACGAGCTCAAGGAACTCAACGCCGAAACCAGCGCGTTGTTCGAAGCGGCTAACGCCTTGCGCGCTGACGCGAGCGGTTCGTTTCTAATCAAGTTCGCGCCGGTCGGCGCGTGCACTTTCACGGCGACGGCGCCAGGCGCGGGAAACGAAAGCGCGAGCGCGCTCGTCGACTTGAAGGAAGGCGAACTCGCGAACATCGCCTTGAAAATCAAGCGCAAGACGATTGCGCCGAGCTTTTCAAACCAACTCGTTTGGCTGGCGTTGCTTGCGCTCGCGCTTCTCGTCGTCGCGTGGTCCGGCAGGGAATACTTGAAAAAGAAGAAAGCGCCTTACGGAAAAACCGCGGAAAAGGAAACGGAAGCGAAAAAGGAAGCGGAAGCGAAAGCCGCGCGCTGGCGCGGGGAAACGCGCGCCGAAAAACCGGGGCAGGCGGCCGGCCAAGAAAAATTGAAGCCGACGAAGAAGATGCGGAACGTGATGAACGCGTTGAACGAACGCGAACGCCGCATCGTCGAAACGCTCATCGCGAACGACGGCAGACTCAAGCAAAACAAGATTTTCCGCGAAACCCTGATTCCGAAGACTAGCTTGAGCCGAGCGCTCGACTCGCTCGAACGCCGAAACGTCGTGCGTTTGACGCCCGACGGGAATACGCAGCTAGTCGAATTGACCGAGTGGTTCACGTCGAAGTGAGCTTGAAGCGGTCCGAAGCGTACGCAAAGCGGACGCAAAAAGCGAACGCAAAGTGAAACGAATTTGGGGCGTGCGGAGCCTTCGTTCGGCGAAGCAAGGCGTTTGGAACGTTTTCTCCGCGAATCGAACCGCTGAAATTATTTAT
This sequence comes from Microcaldota archaeon, assembly GCA_964634375.1. Taxonomy (GTDB): domain Archaea; phylum Micrarchaeota; class Micrarchaeia; order Norongarragalinales; family Norongarragalinaceae; genus CAITNU01. Next base: position 8,747 of record CAZWIQ010000020.1, on the reverse strand, counting down.
ATGCGTCTAAAAGTAATGAGTGGCGCGAGCGCGCGTTCGGCGCGCGATGAAGCAAGAAGAAAAATAAGAAAAATACAAAAGAATCGAAAAACTCGAAAAACGAAAAAAACGAAAAAAACGAAAAAAACGAAAAATCGGAAAAAAATTGAGGGGTGCGCGAGAGTGGATGGAGACGTTGCGTTGGCGGGAGCCGCCTGGCTTTTGACCGCCGTAGTCGTAGTCGCTTCTCTCGCGCGCTGAGAATTGGGGGGATTTGAAAATGTATGCAACCGGAAAATTCGGGAAATTGAAACTGTTTTTTGTTTTGGCGGTGCTCGCCGCGGTTTTCACGCCGCTCGTTGCGGCCGTGAACTGCGCGCACACTCTCGAAGGCGAAGGAATCAAGCAGATGCAAGTCGGGGACTGCGTCAAACTGGTCTCACCGCTCTCTACCGCAGCTTCCGGCGCTCAAGGCGCGATATTCAAGCTTGAAAGCATCACCGGCAACCCGGGCGTAAAACAAGCGAATTTGAACGTTTACAAGCTCGACGGCACGCTTCTCATGCCGTTTGTTTTCACGGAAAGCTCGGGCGGCGGAGTCAAGGCGCCGGTTCGAGGCGGCTACACTTTGGCGTACCGCCAGTTCGTCGCCAGCGCGATTTCGGACACCTCGTCGGGTTACTTGCTCGAGGTTTACGCGGGAATCTTTCCGGGTTGGAAGGAATTCATGCAAATAGGCGACCGCGCGCAGTTCGCTGACAACTTTTACGCTGTTTTGAAAGACGTTTCGGGAATGCCTTACGGCGTGACGTACAAGCCCGCCGCGTCTTTCGACTTGTTCAAGAACGGCGTGAAAATCGATTCTTTCACGCTGCAAAGCGGGACGGGCAATCTTTACAACGCGAACGGCGCAACAATCCTTTTGACTAACGCGTTCGTCGGAACCGGCGGCAGCGCTTACGCTCAAGTCGCATTCAAACCAGTTTTGACGCCTACTCCTTCTCCGAGTGCTTCGCCTTGGCCGACGATTCCGCCTGGGTGCGAGACGCGCTGGGAGTTCATGCAAATCGGCGATTCAGCTGTTTTCCCGCACAATGGAGTGAAAGTGACGCTCAAAGACATTTCGGGAATGCCTTACGGCACGAGTTACTCGCTCGCGGCGGGTTTCGACGTTTTCGACTCTAACGGAAACAAAATCGACACCGCGACGCTGCAGCGCGGAGTGGAGTACAACAAGAACGGCGCGCGCTTCGGCGTGCTCAACGTGTTCGCGGGCACGGGCGGAAGCGCTTACGCGGACACGTATTTCTGCCCGCGCGCGGTTCGCTCGACTTCAACTCCAACGCCTTACCCTGTGCGCATAATCAACACTGATTCTTCGCACTCTATGTGGTCGCCGGGATGCAACGCCGCCGCGCCAGCTGGGGACGCCGCGCGAAACCTCGTGTCGTTCAGGCGCGACTGGAAGGACTGCGCGACCGGCGCAATCATCGAACGCCAGTTGATTTACACGAACGGCGGGTACTGCAACGTTGAATGCGCGAACCGCTACAAAGAACAGTGCATTGACGACGGCTCGTTCGACACGTTCTACGACGAGTTCGCCTGCGTTTACGGCAACGGCACGCCGAGTCCAACCCCGACCGTTTACCCGAGTGAGTACCCGACTATCCCGCCGCTGCCGGAAAACCAGTTCGTGATAACGCTGAACGCCGGCTGGAACATGGTGAGCTCTCCGGTAATCGAAAACACTCCCGCCGACGCGTCGGACGCGCAGGCGTTTTACGGAAGCAGGATAATTTCAACGGACTGCGCCGCCACCGCGCTGTGGAACTGGAACGGAAAATCGTACGAAACGCCGGGAAGAAACGTCGTCGGCACGGTGCTCGCGCCGATAAAAGGCTACTGGATTTACTCGTCAGCGCCTTGCGCGATAACGGTTCAAGGCGACCGCGGCGCAAGTGCTGAAGGCGCTGCGCTGCACGCCGGATGGAACCAAATCGGAGCCCCGTACGCGAAAACGGATTTCGCTTCCCTGGCGCAAAACTGCAAAATCTTGAGCGGGCCGTGGGGTTACGACTCAACGCGCGGCTACTTCAAGGAAACCGCGCTGGTTCCCGGAAACGGCTACTTCGTGAAAGTCGCGAGCAACTGCGTCCTCGGACAAACCGACGCCAACCCGCCTAACCCGCCCAGCGGATACGACCGCAACAACGGCCGAGCAGGCGGAAGCTCAGGCAGCAGTTCGCGAAGCGAAGGCGACTCCGACGGCAACAAGAAGTGAAAAAACTAGAAAAAGTTATTAACCCAGAAAACAAAAAACGTGGGGAGATGCGGACATGAACGGCACGAACGGCAATAACCGGAAAAGTTTTGGTTTTTGGACCGCGCTGGCGCTGACGCTCGCCGTCCTGGGCTTCGCGGCCGCGCCGTTCGCTGGCGCCACGGTTTACGCGACGCAAAACGGGCGAGGCGAACTCTCCTTAAGCGTGGGCGACTCGGTAATAGTCGATTCCCACAAAATCGTTTTGAAAGACGTTTCGGTGATGATGCCTTACGGCTCGAACAACGTTTCGGTGATGATGCCTTACGGCTCGAACAGAAACGCGGTCGCAGTCTTCGACGTCTACGACACTGCAGGCAACAAAATTCAAACCATCGCCTTGACGGACCCGAATTCAGCGTACCCGAATTCAGCGTCTTCGACAACCGCGGCCGCGTTCAACGCCCCGACTTTCAGCGTCAAAGTCAGCGAAATCGAAGGCAGCGGAACAACCAAGGTAATAGTCGCGCTGCCTGCTTCGGCGGTTGCGGCGGACGCCGCTAACGGGAAAAGCGGCGGCAAAGGCGGCGGGCAAAGCGTTTACGCGGCCAACGCCACGCGCGCAGACGTTGCCGCAGACGTTGCAAACGCAGCCGTTGCAAGCGAAGGCGCCGAAGCGCAAGTCACCGACTCGGAAACCGCGTTTCCGATGGCGCCGTCGGACGCGGGCGTAAGCGAGTTCGAGATTAAAATCAATCCCGGTTGGAACATGATTTCAAGCCCCTGCTCGAACGGGGCTGATTCCGCGGCTTCGTGCACTTACACCACGAATTGCGTGAAGAAGGAAAGCGACGCCCAAAGGCTGAAGCTTTGGAATTACAACGCTTTGTCCGGAAAACACGACAGCCCCGGATTCATCGAGTACGCAAGCGGAATCGACGCCTCGGATCCGAACAGCGAGCAAAAGCAAGCGGTTCAAACGGTTTTTTGGACTGCCGGCGTCGGCTACTGGGTTAACGCCAGAAGCGCGTGCAAGATAACCGTCCGCTCGGCAGGCTACGACATCGCCGGCAAACAACTCTACGCCGGATGGAACCAAATAGGCGCGTCGAGTTTCCCGCAGCGATTCGAAGAAGTCAAAGGAAACTGCGTTGCGGCGAGCGGGCCGTGGTATTACGACGCCGCTGCAGGCGCTGCAGGGCGTTACGTCAAGGCGCAAGCCCTCGAGCCAGGCAAAGGCTATTTCTTGCGCGTGGCGGCGGACTGCGTTCTTGGTCCGGCGGAGTCAAGCATTCCTCCGCTGCCGGAATAAAAACGCTTCGACGATGTATTCGTTGGGAAGAGATTCAAAATGGAACCGCGCCGAGCTTTGACTGGTGTTTGCGCCGCGATTCTTGTGGTTCTCCTCGCCTCGCTTTTTACGGGCTGCCTTCAGGAAAAGCAAGCGAACGCGAGCGGTGACGAGCCGACTCCGCCTGCGCCGCCGGGCGACGATTACGGCGTCCAAGCAACGGCAACGCTCGGTCCAAGCAATCCAAACGGTTCCGCGACCGCCGCCCCGTCTTCAAGCGGTGGCGGCGACCAGCCTCCGGCTCTCCCTAATTAAAAAATTAAGTTAAAAAAAATAAGACTGGTTTAAGTGGAACGCTGAACGGCGCATCGGCGATTGCGCATCGGCTACGGCGCATCGGCGTTTTCTTCAAGCGGCTTGTTTTTCCGCGCGGTGGAACTTGAACCACCACACGAGCGCGCCGACGACGATGAACAGCCCGATTATTCCGAGCAGCGAGTAAAGCGCAGCGTCATCCATTCTTCAAACCACCTCGCCGGCAACGGCAGCCCGCCACTAGTCCGTCAGCGCTCCGCCAACGGTTCTTCAGGTTCTTCATTCTTCAATAAATCTTTTTCTTGCCTTGTCCCGCCTTTTTTTCTTTTTTCGGCGCCGTAGAGTAAAGCCAAAACGCGACGCCTGCGGCGACGATTAAGACGCCCACGATTCCGTAAGCCAGCCAAACGCCGGCGCCTTCGCCTCCCCCGGGCAGCTTCACCGCGCTTTGCGGCACGCAAGCGCCCGCCGCGCACCCGCCGGCGCACCTCGAAAATCCGACGTCGTAATAGTCGCCCACGCAGTAGTAGTGCGCGAGCGTCAGCGGGTCGGCGCAGTAATCCGTGAAAGCGTAGGCGCTTCCCTCGACGCTCGCGCCGGCGATTCCTTGCGGCGCGGCAGCGCTCAAAGACTGCGCGGGCTTGCACCACGCGCGAGGCAGCGGCGCCGGCGAAGGCGACGCCGCGGCGGTTGACGGAACGGCAGCGGCAGTCATTCGCGCGACGCACGCGCCGTTCTCGCAGCCCGCGTAACCGCGCGACGCGCAGTCGACGTCGTCCCTGCGCGCGAGGCGCAGCGCGCCCGGCTGCTGGAGCGAACAATGGAATTTGGCGAGTGCGCGCTCGTTCAAGCAGTAGTCTTCGCACGAGTAGACGCCGCTCGCCGCGTCGTGGTCGCATTCGGCGTAAGTCTTGAAGACGTTAGTCGAACGCGTCACCGCCGCGTTCGCCACGTCGATCTGGTCGGCTCCCTCGCACCAACTCAACGCTGAAGCGAGCGAGCTGGCGGCGGTTAAAGCGAAAACTGAAACTAGGACGAGCGTCAAGAACCGGTTCAAGCGAATTACCTCCTTGCCTCCCGCAAATCGTTAACGCATTCCTGCTTTTAAAACGGCTTTCACAACCACGATTTCCTCGAAGAAGAAGCGGCGCCGCGCCGCTATTTCGCAGTCAAAGTCCTTGCTTTCCAAAGCGCGGACGGTTTTCGGGTAACCGCTCAACGAGCTTTGCACTAGGAGAACAACGCCGCCAGTTTTCAAAAAGCGTTTCACGCCTTTCAGGAAACGTTCGGTGACCCGCCGTCCTCGCGCTCCGCCGCCGTCGAAAGCCTTTCCAATGAAGCCCGGAATTTTCTCTTCGGCAGAAGCAGGCAGGTAAGGCGGGTTGAAGACCACGCAGTCGAAGCCGCCGTGCGGCTTGCGGACGCGCGCGAACAAATCGCTTTCCACGAAACGGATTTTTTTCGCGACTCCGGCGCCGTTCGCCGCCGCGTTCTTGTGGGCGAGCTTCAGCGCTTCGCGGTTGACGTCCGTAGCAACAACGCTTTTAACGCTCGGCTTCAGCGCCGCGGTTATCGCCTGCAACCCGCTTCCCGTGCCCACGTCGAGGACGAAGCCCCGCGCGAGCGCTTCGCGCGCAACGATTTCCGCGAGCATTTCCGAGTCTTCGGCGGGCTCGTAAACCGACGGCGAATTCCCCAGCGACGGTTTTTCCATCGGGCGTTACCTCTCCGTTTTTTAAGCGCCCGCCGCTTTTAACTAAATCATGTTCGGGCTCCCAGGCATTTTCGACGAGCAAGCGTGGATTGTGCAAGGGACGGCGCTGCTCCAGAATTACGGGCTCGTCGGGCTCTTCCTCGTCTGCTTTTTTTCGGCGTCGCTCCTGCCTTTCCCGAGCGAACCCATCATAATCATCGCCGCAAAATTCTTCGACCCCGTAAGCATTCTCGTCGTAGTCCTCGTTTCTTCGACGCTCGCCGCGTACATCAATTACTGGGTCGGCTTTCAAGGACTGCACCCGTTCATAATGAAGCGCGAGGAAAAAGAAGAGCACAAGGCGGAGAAGTGGATTCGCAAGTGGGGAGCCCCGATTTTAATCGCGAGCCCGTGGATTCCGTTCATAGGCGACTTGTTCCCCGTCGCAGCCGGCACTCTCAAAATGCCTGCGCGCGAATTCCTGTTGTGGATAATACTCGCGAGAATAATCAAGACGCTCGGCGTAATCGCTTTCGCGCTCGGCTTGTTCAAGCTCTTAGGCTGGTAGCGCGCAACGATTGCAACGCTTGCAGCGCTTCGCGCGACGCGAAAAACAAAAAGTCAAACCCACGCGCCGAGCCCTTCCTGCTTCGTGCCGAACGGCTCCTTGAAAGCGCGCTTCAACGCCGCATCAATCCGCTCGGCTGAAAAATCCCTTTCGCGCAAAAACGCGGCGGCGCCTTCCTTGTCAGGCTCGCCGAAAACGATTTCCTTTTCCTTCAAGCGCGAAACTCTCGGCTTCACGAACTCATCGAAAACCGGCGTCCAATCCATCTCCGCCTTCGCGGCGGCGAGCACGGCTTCGAACGAGTCGTTTTCCTTGACGAGCTTGAGCCCTTTCTTGGGACCGATTCCGTGAACGCCTTCGTTGAAGTCGGTGCCGCACAACAACGCAATCCAAACCAGCTTTTCGCGCGTCAAGCCGAGCGCGGCGAGCGATTCCTTCAAGTCAATGATTTCCGGGAGAACGTCGACGTAAGCCTCGCGGTGCGGAAGCTTCCGGCGGCCGCTTATCGCGAGGTTGCGCACTAGGCGAGGCGCGCCGAACAGAAGAGCGTCGAAATCCTGTGAAGCGGCAAAGCGAACGACTCCTTGCGCCGCCATAGCCGCGCACTCCGCCTCGCCTTCCCCGGGCGCCTGCACCGCCGGAACGCCGAGGAACGCCAACAGCGCCTTGCTTTCCTCGACCATTTCGTTTGTGAGGTGCGCGGTGCGCTGGGCGAGCGAGCGCGCCGCCTCGAAGTCTCCTTCGCGCAACGCTTTTTCTCGCGCTTCGCGCGCTTCCTGCTTGCGCGCCTTGCGTTCCGCGATGACGCGGTTTTTCAGCGGGGAGGGTTCGCCGTCGAAGACGTAAACCGGCTGCACGCCTTTCTCCAAAAAACTGCACGTGCGGTAAAACAGTCCGCTTAAGTGGGAAGTCACGCGTCCGTGCGCGTCTTGAAGAGGTTCGCCCGTCGGCCCCCTGATAGTGGAAAGAAACTGGTACAGCGTGTTGAAGGCGTCGACGGCGCACTTGCCGCGCAATTCTTCGAATGAGGCGTCGTGCCGCACCATCAACTCGCGCAAGTCGGTCAAACCCATGGCTTTTCTCACAACCCGAATTATTTTAAACGCTCGCCGCAATAAAAAACAGGCGTAAAACGAAAATCAAAACTAATTTCGAGCGCTATTCCGAGGAATTAATTCATGCCTGAAGAATGCCACATTTGCGGGCGCGCCGCCGCCGGCACCGGCTTCGTGGAAGGAGCGCGAGTCGCGTTGTGCCGCGACTGCGCGGATTACGCGGGCGACTTCAAGGCTTTTTACGTTCCTCGCCCCGCGCCGCGGGCGCCGCAAGCGCTGCGAGGTTCTCCCCTGCCGACTGAACTCCAGCGCTTGAAGGACGACGAGCTCGAGTTGCGCGACGATTACGCGCGCGTTTTCCGCGAAGCGATGGAGAAGAAGGGCTGGAAGAAGGAGAAGGCAAGCCACGAAATGAACATTACGGTAGCGGAAATCAACGGTTTCGAAGCCGGGCGCTTGCGCCCCACCGTCGACCAAGCGAAGCGAATCGAGTTCGCGCTCGCGTGCAAACTCATGGTTCCGGTTCCTGAGGAAGAAAAAACCGTCGACCTCGAGGCTCTCGCGCGGGAAAACGCTGGCAAACTCGGGAGGGACGGCGCTTCGCTCGCGAGCATCGTCACGATAAAAAAGAAAAAATGACTTTTTAATCGGCGCGCAAAAGAAGCAAAGAATTAAAGCGGCGCCGGCGTAAAAGCACTAGTGGGCTTTCATGGCTAAAACAAAAGCAACAAAAACGCAAAAAGTTTCCAGCGTTGCGAAACGCCGCTTCAACGGCTTCGTCTACAACGCCACGACGGCGAGCGGCAATTATTTCGCGAACGGCGTCCTCGTGCACAACAGCGGCGGACTAGGCACGCCCGCTTACGCGCGCGTCGAAGCGGGCGCGATTCACAAGGCGCACCGCGGCGTGCTCTTCATCGACGAAGTCTCGTCGTTGTCGCCGAAAGCCCAACAAGAATTGCTGACGGCGATGCAGGAAAAAAAGTATTCGATTACGGGGCAAAGCGAAATGTCGAGCGGCGCGATGGTGCGCACGCAACCCGTCCCGTGCGACTTCGTGCTCGTCGCCGCCGGCAATTACAAGGACATCGCTAAAATGCACCCGGCGTTGCGCAACCGCATCCGCGGTTACGGCTACGAGATTTACATGGACGAATCCATTCCCGACACGCCGCAGAATCGAGCAAAAATCGTGCAGTTCATAGCGCAGGAAGTCCGCAAGGACGGAAAGATTCCGCACTTCGACCGCGGCGCAGTGGAAGAAATGCTGAAGGAAGCGCGCAAGCGAAGCGGCCGCAAAAGCAAGCTCACGCTGAAATTACGCGAACTCGGCGGGCTCGTGCGCGCCGCGGGAGACGTCGCGCGCGAGGAAGGCGCGAAACTCGTTTCGCGCGAACACGTCTTCAAAGCGAAGACTCTCGCGCGAACGCTCGAACAGCAGGCGGCCGAGCAAATGATCGACTTGAGGCGCGACTACAAGATTTTTTTGAGCGCGGGCAAGCAAGTCGGGAAAGTAAACGGCTTGGCGGTAATGGGCGATTCGGGCGTGATTCTGCCGATAGTCGCGGAAGTCGCGCCGGCGC
>CAZWIQ010000019.1:0-18474 GCA_964634375.1 Microcaldota archaeon | reverse complement strand
TACGGCGCCTCGCTCGCGTCGCGCCGCGTCTCGGAAGTCGGCAGCCGCCTCATCAACGAGTGCGGCGGCAGCGAACTCGCCGCGCTGCTGGACGCTTCAAAAGAAAAACTGGCGAAAGCCGCGGACGACAAAATCGTGGAACTCGTGCTCGCGAACAGGGAAGGCGCGCTGCGCATCAAGCCGGGTTTCGACGGCGAGTACGGCGTTTTACAGCTCAGCGAGAAAGAGCGCGAGGAAGGCGTGGGCGCAGCGCGAAAACAGAAGACGCTCGACGATTACGGAAAATAAAAAAATAATCTCGCAGGTGAACGATTTGGCGAAAAACGATTTGGATTTGGACTCGATTGCGCGCAGGCCCACGCTGCTCGACTACAAGCGCGCGGACGAATCGCGGGAAGCGCGGTACGGCAGCGAAAGCGGGGGCGGCGCGAAGCACGCGCTGGAAAAAGAGTTGCGCCGCGGCGCCGAGTTCGTCGGTTGGTTCGCCGCGTTCGCGCTCGCAGCGTTTTTGGTGTTGTCGATCGGCGAAGTCGCGGGCGTGCTCGCGGGAATCGCGGCTGCGCAGTCCTCCGTGTTTTTGAGCGCGGCGGGAGTGCAAAACTCGATTTCGTTCGTCAACGGCGTCCCGCACTTGATCGGAAGCGTTTCCGGCGCAGCGTTCGACGCGGAAATCGCTGACTTGTGCTGGGGAAAACTCGAGTTCGCCGTTCTTTTCGGAATAATCGCGGCGTCGTTCGACCGCTCGCGCAAGCAGCGCGCGCTCGGCTTCGCCGCCGGCTTCGTTTTCTTCGCGTTGTTCTTCAACCCGGCGCGAATCGCGTTGTCGCTGATTTGGGCGAGCCCGCTAGTGCACGACGTTTTATTCAGAGTAACGCTCGCCGCGGCAATCGCGTTCTACTACTTTTTGTGGTACGCGCTGTCGGCGCGCGGCGCTCGCGGCTCGAAGCGCGGTTACGGGGAAGGCGGATTCTTCGAGCTTTGAGCGCGAGCGTTTAGCGCGGGCTTTGAGCGCGGTTTTTTAATGACGCCGGCGTAACGGTTTACCGATTGCAATGACCCGCCTTTTCGACATCCTCGACTCCAGCGTTTTTTCCAGGCGAACGTTTTCCCGACGCGTCGAATGGTTGAAGAAAAACCGCGCCTTCATCGCTGCGCCCCTCCTCGGCACGATTATTTTCGTCGCTTGCGTCGTGTTCATAATAAACTTGAACAAAATCGAGCAGTCGAACGTCGTCCTCTCGGAAGGCGACGCTTACCACAACCGAATCGTTTCCCTCCTCGAAATGTACCGCAGCGACACGGCGAGCTTGTTCCGGCAGCAGCTCACGTTCGTCATCGAGAATTACCTCGCGAACCAGTGTTGGGCCAACTTTCTCGACATTTCCAACGAACGCGTGACGACGGCGGATAACCCGCAGTACGAGAATTACGACATCGAACGCCTCGGCTCCATGAAAGGAGTTTCGCCGGTTTCCCAGCAAACCGATTTTTCGATGGATGAACTGCGTTACCACAAGTGCAAGCGCGTCAACAACATCATCCAGCAAGCAGCAATGGGCTTCTACGGTTGCGCCCCCGAATGCAGTCCCCCGCCGCGCGGGCACTGCGATTGCACGCTCGCGCCGCCCGGCAAGTGCGACTTGGTGTGGTGCCGCCAGCAGGACGACGATTGCAAGCAGTGCGAAGCGCGCTTGGCTGGATTGCAGAAAATACTGCGCGATTTGAGTTCGCAAATGGTTTTCGAGGGAATCACGTTCAATTCGTCGAACTTCGACGAGTTCCGCTTCTTGTTCGACGACCCTGGCGGAGTGCAGGCGAACACTTTTTCTCGCTCGCTCATCGTCGGCTCGCTGTTCGACTGCGGCGCTTTCGCGAAAAGCGCGACGCTCCAGTGCTGCTCGGTTTCCGGAGACATGTTCGACGAATTCCAGGAAGGCAAGCCGGGTTACGCGGACCGTTACGATTACGATTACCGCGTTGAATGCGAAGACCGCGACGAGCCAGGGCACAGCATCAACGGCGAACCAGTCAAGCCGGGAGACGCGTTCGGCGTCGACGGTTGCGGGAGCGGCTCGTTCTACGTCAAAATCGCTTTGATGAACAGCGAAGTCTACCCTAAAATGCCTCGTTTTCACGCGGACGACGCCGTCGGCAACCAATTGCGCACGGGCTCGCTCGGCGAAAACGATTTCTTGCTTCCGATTTCGTACCCGTTCTACAAGTACTTGAAGCAAGCGTTCGATTTCTACGAGAAAGTCGCTTACGCCGACAAAAACGCTCACGATGAAGGCGAATACGAGGGGATACAGCAAGGCTTGTGCGCAGCGAGCTCGCCGGGCGGGGGTGTGCCGTCGGGCGACTGCTCGAAAATAGCGAGTTACGACGACTCCGGTTTTCCAAGCAGTTGCGACAATGCAGGCACTTGCACCGACGAAGCCAAGCAAATTTTCGTTTCGAGCGCGGGCGCGTTGGGCCGGGCGTGCGCCGAGTTCACTCAAAGCAACCGCGACTCGCTCGTCTACTTGTGCACGTCCGACGACGGCGCTGACGGCTGCTCGCAAGACGCGGATTCGTGGAAGCGCATTTGCGGGGACGGCAGCGCGTCGAATCCCGATTCGCCCGCAGGCCAGGACCAGGATTTGTACGCGTTGTACGGCTCCGACCTCCCGACGCTCGTAAGCCAACTCGAAGGCGGCCGCGACAATTATTTCACGGTTAACACCGACTACTGCGGCGGACAGTCGCCGCCGCCGGCTAACCAGCTGCCGCAGTGCGCTTACTTCCAGACGGCGAACCTGATTTTTCGGTTGAACGACTTGAACCCGGAAAACCGCGTTGACCCCGACAACCAAAACCGTTTCTGCGGCTCAATCAAAATCATTCACAAGAAACCGGCGTGAACCAGCGCGAACCAGTTCCGTTAGTTCATAAGATTAGTCCATCATTTTTGTTTACCGGTTTTAAACCAGTTCCATAAGTTTTTAAGTCCCGCCGCGCGTTATTCTTGCAAGGAAAAACGCAAGGAAAAAAACTTTTTTTTGTTTTCCTTTTTCCTTATCTGCAATTGCAAAAGCAAAAAATCGTTTTACCGTTGGCGTTCGGGCCGAAAAGGCGGGTGGTAGCATGAGCATCGCGGAACAATACGAGGATTTCATCGCTTCACTGGAAGACCGTGGGATTCCGAACCCGCGCGTTCTCGTACCCGCAATCGCCGTCATCATCATACTCGCAATAGGCTATTTCGCGCTTTCGGGCGGAATGCCCGGCTTGCCCGGCGCAACCAAAGAAAAAAAAGCGGTAACGCTTTACGTCAAAGACGCGTCGACGCACGCCGGCGTGGCGGGCGCCTTCGTGACTCTCGGCGGAAAAACGCTCGCGACAGACTCGAGTGGAATGGTTTCCTTCAGCGACGTGCCCGCCGACGCGCTGCGCGTCACCGTCCGGGCTTCCAACTACGACGAGTTGACGACCGCCGTCCCAGCCTCAGGCGAACTCTCGCTTTCCACCGCGCAAAAAACGCCTTCGCAGCTCAACGTGCTAGTTCAAGTGCGCGACGCGCAAGACAACGACGTAGCCGGCGCGTTCGTTTCGCTTTACGCCGAAAGCGGCAGCGCGCTCGCGTCCGGGTTGACGAACTCGTTCGGGGAAGCGAACCTCAAAATCGACGAGGACTCGGTTCCCGAAACCGCGACGCTGAAAGTCGAGAAAGACGGGTTCAAGACCGCGACGCGCGCGGTTTCGCGAGACGAAATGACTTCTTACGCGGTCAACGTGCAACTCGAACTCCCCAACCAGCAAGGATTCGAGCCAGCCGCCGACGAAGGCAAACTCGTAATCCACGCCAGCGACGCCGACGGCAACGCGGTCGAAGGCGCCACGGTCTCGCTCCTCGATTACTACACGAACGCAGTTTTGCGTTCGGCGCGCTCGGCGCAAGACGGTTCCGCCGCGTTCGACGGCATAAAGTTCGGCAAGCGCCTGCTCGTCCGCGTGACTCACGCTTCCTACGACGATTACTCGAGCGAAGCCGAAGGCTTTTCCGCGACGAACTTCGAATACTACGCTTCCCTCGAAAGGAAAACGGTTTCCGAAGCCAACGCACTTTCGCTGCAAATCGTCGACGAAGCGGGCGCGCCCATTCCTTACGCCACCGTCAGCGTGTACGACCGCTCGACTCGCGCGCTGCTCGCGACGCAAGGCACCGACGACGCCGGCGCGACCGCGGTATACGCCAAGCGAGGCAAAGCGCTTTTCGTGACCGCGTTCTCGGAAGGATTCCTGCCCGGCTTCGACGAACTCGCGCAAGCGGGCGACTCGAAAACGCTCGTCCTCGAACGCGAAGCCGCGGGCAACTTCGTCGACGTTCCCGTCACCGTCAAGCAAGACGGCGAACCCGCGCCCGGCGCGGGCGCGGCGGTTTTCCGCGCGGACGGTTTCCCGCTCGGCGTGCCCGACGCCGCGACGGACGCCGACGGCGTGGCGCAATTCCGCTTGCCTTCGCGCTTGAAAGGCGCGGATTACGAGGCTTACGCGAGCGCGTCGCTCGACGCGCTGCACGGTAAAAGCGACTTGTCGAGCGTCGTTGAAGGCGCGGAATTCTTCGTGGCGCTCCAGCCCGACCCGGCGGCGCTGCGCGTGGAAGTGCGCGACGTTTCGACGAACGAGACGGTGGCGGGCGCCGTAGTCACGATCAAGCCGTCGGCAGGCGGGGAAGCGCGGTGCGTTTTCGCGCAAGGCAAAAATTATTGCGAAGCCGGCATCGCGCCCAACCAGGAATTCGTTCTAACGGCGAGCGCCGCCGACTACTTGCCGGCGACGACTAGTTCGCTCGTCCTCGCGCCAAACGAGAAAGCGGTTTTCGTAATCCTCGTGTACCCGCTTTCGCTCGCGCGCGGCGCGAGCCTGCGGTTCGAAGGCGTTTTCGACGCGGCTGGCAGGCAAGTCAAGGAAGTCGGGAACGCGGCGTTTTACGAAGCGCGTTTTCTCGTTACCGTGCCTAAAGCCGCGGAACAGGCGTTCTTTTTCGCGAGCGTCGGCGACGCGGCGAGCGTCGACGAAGACGCCGTCGGAATATCGAGTTTCGACTCGGATTCGGCGCCCTTCGTTTACTCGGGCGTGAACGACGCGTTGGGCGGAGCGGAATCCTGCGCTGGAGCGTCGCAATCGTCGGAAGAAGAAGCAAAAGGAGCGGGCGAAGCGCGCGTTTCCGAGACTGCGGACGGGCTCAAGAAGTGGGTGAACATCCAGCTCCCGAAAAACTTTTTGGGCACAAAGGAATTCGCGCTCCGCGTATTCGTCAAGCCGGGCGTGCGCGCGGGAAGCAAAATCGTTTTCCGTTCGCGCCTCGCGGGCGCCAGCAAGAACGCGCCGTTCCTTTCGCCCGCCAGCGACGAAAAAATTTCGGCGCTCCTCGACAAGGTTTTAGGCGGTTCCGCGCTCGCCGCAAGCGATTTCTGCGACGCGGGCGTGCGCAGCGACTCGGTGACGGTTTCGAAAAACTTGCTTTACTGCGACGAGGGATTGTGCCAGCAACTCGTTTTCGAGGACGAGAACGGGGCGCAATCGCAGGACTCGATTAACGTGGAATTAGGAGCGGAGTTCCTGCTCGCTTACACGCTTGCGAGCGAAGACAAGGAAATCTCGGGGCTCGGCATCCAAACGGGCGAAGCGGTTACTTTCCTCGGCAAGGAAACAATCGAAATGAACATGAGCAGCGCCGCCGCTTGCGGCGCTGCAGCGGCGTCTGCGGCGCTTGATTTCGCTGGCGAGAATGCGAATGCCGCGTCGGTGCAACGCTTGCCCGCGCGCGCGGCGCCTGGCGAGCGGTTGAGCGGGCTCCTGCGCTTCAAAGCCGTGCGCACGAGCGTGCTCGCGCCGATCACGCTCACGGTTTATTACGCCGACAAAGGCGAGAAGCCCGCGGCGCTGCAGGCTGGCGTCGCCGTCACGGGAACGAACTCGTTCCGCGTGGAATACAAGCCGGCTTCGCTCGTAGTCGGGCTGCCTGAAAACGCGCGCGTCACCGTGCGCGACTCCCTCGGCGCCGCCGTTGGCGACGCAAACGTTTTGTTTTTCGAGTGCGACGGTTCGCCGTTGAACGGGCGGGAAATCCAGATTCAAGGAGACGGCTCCATCAACAAGGGCGCGGACGGCGTTTACCGCGCGCGCTTGAGCGCGTCGAGCGTCGGCGCAATAGGCTTGCGCGTTTCGCGCGAGGGATTCAAGACTCGGGAGGAATGCGAAATCAACGTCGTCGCAGGCGAGTTTTTGCGCGTGGAACCCGAGACGCTGTCGATCGAGGGCGACTCGAGCGCGCCGGAGCGCTTGGCGAAGGATGTCGCGGTTTACTCGACGCTGCCGGTGCAGTCGCGCGTTTCCACTCGCGTTTCGTGCTTCGAGCGCAGCGCGATTCCCGAGCCCCAGCCGATAGAACCGCCGATTTACGTAATCCCGCAATCGTTCGTGCTCAAGGAAAGCGCGAAAGTGCAGGTGGCCGTCAAGCAAGGCGCAGTGGCTTACGCGGACTGCAAAATCGTTTTTCACGGTGAAGTGAACCCCCAAAACTCTTTTGAAGCCGTCGTCGAAGCGCAAGTCAAGCTGACGACGCCGCCGGTAGTGCAGGCGTGCCCGCTCGACAAGGGTTTCAAGTGCATTTCGCCTAACGACATTCCAAGCAATTGTTACCCGCAACCCGAGTACGAGTGCGAAGGCGGAACGTCGAAAAACTTGTTGTGCGCGGTTTGCGACTACGGAATGCACACGCTGCCCGAGTCGTTCGAACTCACGGTCGGCGAAACGAAGCCGACTGACTCGCAGTCGAGCGAAATCGCCTTGGATTCGAAGCCGAAGTGCAAGCTCGAAGGATTCGAAGACTCGCCTAGTTCGTTGTCCGTTTCCGGGTATTCCTCGCTTTACGGGAGCACGCCTTCGAATTACTGGGATTACCAGCCGAACCAGTACTCGGCGTCTTCGCCTTACGGCGGCTCGTACTCGCCTTACTCTTACCAAAACTATTACGGCGCAGGCTACGGCGGCTCAAGCTACGGCGCAGGCGCCTCAGGCGGAGTTGCTGGCAGTTACGGAACGGGTTACTCGACGGGATACGGAACTGGTTACGGCGCCGCGGGCGCAGGCGTCAACTTCGGAACCGCTTACGGTAGCGGCTACGGTTACGGCTCGAGCGGCTACGGAGGATACGGAACCGGCTCCGCAGGCACGTACTGCCCGCCGACGCTGAATTCGCAATCCATGTACTCGTCGTACTACTCGTCCTCGTACCAATCGCCTTGGAACGCGGGCTACCCCACCGGGAATTCGCAGTCGTGCCAGTACCCGTACGTGTGCCAAAGCGGAGCGGGCGCGTATTGCTCGTTCACGGCAAGCGGAAGCGCGTCCTACGGTTTTTCGGCGGGTTACTCGCAGTACGGTTCAGCGTGCAGTTACCCCGCGATTTGCTCTAACCCGGGCGCGTGCCCCTCGCTCTCAAGCTACGGCTCGTACGGTAATTACGGCAACAACTACAATCCTTACGGCGGCTACGGCGGCGGCAACAACTACAACCGCTTCAATTACCCGCAGTCCAAGCCGCCGGTTAGCGTGAGCGTGACGGAGTGCACGCCCACGGAGTTGACGCTTGCCGCGGAGTACACGGGCGCGGACTACTTTTACAACGGCGCGATGGGAGGAGAACAAAACGGCTTCCTAGTCGTCACGTGGAAAGGCGATACCAAGAAGATTCCCGTGAAAGTCACCGTCAAATCGCCGTCCCAATTCATGCGTTACCCGCAAACGCCGATTCCGTTCACTCCCATGATGCCGTCTTACTGCCTGCCCGGCGTGGGGCAACGCGCCGCAGTCGAAGGACTCGACGACTACGGTTTGCCTGAAGACGTCACAGTGAAAATAAACTCGGCGACCGGCGAAGGCGATTACGAACGCAAGATTTCGTTGAGCGCGGGCGTGTTGTGCAAGGAATTGAAAGTCGGCGAGAAAACATCGTCGAAAACGCTCAAGTGCTCGACGAGCGCACTGTCCATCAAACTCAAGTACCCTGAAAGCTCGCGCGCCGGCTTGAGCGACTCCGGCTCGTTCAAGGCGTACGTGGCCGGCCGCGAACAGAAAGAGTATTCGTTCGAAGTGACGAACGACGACTTAGTGCCGCAAGGCAAAATAACGCTTTACGACGACGAGCGCTCGTGGCAAAGCGAGGAAACCGACGTCCTCGAAAAGGCGAAGTGCAGCGTTAGCGGCGCAAGCGGAATAAAGGCTTCGTGCAAAAACAGCGTCCTCAACGTTTCGTGGGACGGGAAGACGGCTGGAAAAGCGACTGTGAAAATCACGAACGCGGGCGACTACAACGTGCGCGAAATCCCCGTTGAAACAAAGAAAGAAAAGTTCGCGTCGCTCGACGGCGTGACCGCGGTTTACTTCAAGCCCGACAAAACCGTCAGGGTATCCGGGCTGACGCAGCTCCCCGAGAAAGCGGAGTCGATAAAATTCGAGGCGTTCACCGACGAGAAATGCAGTGCGAGCTTCAAGTCCGCGAGCGTCAAACGCACGCAGGAAGACGTTTCAATGGAACTCCCCGACGCTAAAGCGACGACGCCCGAAACCGCGGGCGCCGCCGGCGACGCGGGAACCAAGGATTACTGGTTCAAGGTTTCCGCGAAAGTCGAAGACAAAGACGCGAGCGCAAGCGGCGCGACAGGCGCGAGCGCGACGAAAAGCGTTTCCACTCCGTGCACGCAAATCACCGTCAAAAACGAGAAAGCGAACGCCGCGGGCGCCGCAGGCGGCGACGGAGGTTGGAGCGCAGGCGGCGGCGACGGCGGCGGAAGCGGAACCGCGCCGGCCGCGGCAGGCGAAGTGCGAATCGACTCACTCGAACTCGCGGACCTGCAAACAAACTCCTTCAAGCTAACCGGCTCGTTCTCCGGCGACGCGAGCGCGTGGCGCAACTACGACTTGCGCTTCGTCTACAACGAAGGCGGAAACGAGATAAAACAGGAACCAGCGCTCGGCTCCTACACTTCCGGCGACGGCATCTTCTCGTTCAACGGAAACTCGTTCGCCTTGTCCTGCACCGCGCAATCGTGCCCGAAAACCGTGAACACGCTCAAGCAAGCGTCAACAGGCTCTCCAACCGAAGCGTACTTCGAACTCGCCGCCAAGAAAGACCCTGCGGTGGTTTTGAGCACGAAGCGGACGGCGAACTTCATCGGCAAATTCAAGACGGCTTTGCAGTCCGTAAGCATCGCGACGAGAATCGACGACTCCAGCGTGCTCGTGAAATTCAAGACGGGCACGCAGTTCGAGCAATCCCAACAAAATTTCGCCGTAGTAAAATTCGACGGCGCGCGCCGCGAGTTTTACGTGTGGCCCGCAATGCACTGTTACGCCAGCCCGACGAGCACGAAGAGAGTGCTCGGAAAAATCTTCGGCGCGCTCATCATAATGCCCATGATAGTCTTGTTCATCACCGACAAGACGCACCACCTCTACTTCCAAGTCGACGAACTCGATTTTGCGAGCGGCAGGGTGACCGACAAGAACGCGTGCACCGTTCCCGCCTCGCTCTTCACTCCGTTCGGGTTCTCTTTCTTTCCGGGCTTGGCAGTCGGCTCCGCGGAACGCCTCGTCGCGAGAGCGCTCGCTTACAACAGGAAGTGGGGCTGCAAGACTTCCGACGGCGCCGCGATAATCGCGGAAGTGGTTACGCAAGACGACACGAAGTGCGCGAAAACCGGCGTTTCAACTAACCGCGGCTACGCCGACTTGTGCAGGATAGGCGGCATGCAAGACATTTCCGGCATGGATTCCTGCGCGGACGGCGTCACAATAATCAAATTCACTTACGTCGCCCCAAAGTCGGCGGTGGCGAAGCTAAGCGAAATCAAGAGCGACGACGCAGCCGTGCGGGCGAGAGCGGAAAAACTCGCGCCGGAAATAGAGCGAATCAGGAACGACGCGGCGTTGACGCAAGACGAAAAAGAAGCGGCAATACAAGAATTGGTCGCAAGCGGGCAAGCGGGCGGCGGCGGCTCGAGCGGCGCCGGGTAAAGCCTGACTCGCTTTAATCGCATTTAAAAAACTCGCGGGAGTAACGCTTTTCATGCCCACGCCCCGCGCCGACCGCGAAAACGCCGCGAACGCGCCCAAAAGGTTTTCAGCCGCAGGCGGCGCAAGCCCGGGCGCGCCAGTTCCGCCCGGCAAAAAACGCGCAGGCGCCGCGCCGTCATCGCTTTACGCGGATTCGCTCCTCAAAAAACGCGCGGGTTCAGGCGCGAAGCAAGCGGGAAAAGAAAAAGCGAAGGCGCCTTTCTTCGTCTCGTTCTCGCACGGCATGGGCCGCGCCTTCAGCGGATTCGGTAAAGGCGCGCAGTTTTCGCCCGAAATGGGCGACGCGATATCGTTTCTGGGTTGGGACGTCTCGGCGGAAGAGTATTACGCCGCGTACAAAGCGATTTTCCTCGTTGGCATTGTCTTCGGCGCGCTCGCCGGCGCGTTGTTTTACGCGGTAATAGCGCCCGCGCTCGCGCTAGACCAAATGATTGCGCTCGCCGTAGCCGCAGCTTGCATTCTCGCGCCCCTCGCCTTCGCCTTCCTGTTTTCAAAAATGCCTTTCGGCGCAGTCGAACGCGAGAAAATGATGGCGCTCGCCTACGTCCCTGAAATCGTGAATTACATGGCGATGTCGCTGCGCTTGAATCCCAACCTCGAGAGGGCAGTCGAATACGCCGCGGACCACGGCAGCGGAAAACTCGCCGACGAACTCAAGAAAATCGTTTGGGACGTGCAAATCGGAAAGTTTTTGAGCGTCGAGGAAGCGCTCGACGCGATGGCTTACCGTTGGGGCGCTTACAACGAAGACTTCAAGCACGCCTTGATGCTGCTTCGCGCGAGCACCCTCGAACCCGACAAGGCGGCGCGCGAAAAAATGCTGGAGCAAGCGAGTTCCGACGTCGTCGAAGGAACGCGCGAGAAAATGGATTTGTACGCGCGAAAGCTCCACCAGCCCACAGTGTATCTCTATTACTTCGGGATTCTCCTGCCGTTGTTGCTCGCGATTATTCTCCCGCTCGGCGGCAGCATGACGGGAATGCAGCTCGCTCGCCCGGAATACATCGTTGCGGCGTACTGCTTCGTCATCCCGTTAGGCGTCTGGCTGTTCGGGCAAAGCATTCTCTCGGGGCGCCCGCCGACTTACGTTCCCCCAGAGATTCCGCGCGATTTCCCAGGAGTGAAAATCAACGGTTCGCTGAAAATCATCGCGCTCGTTTTGCTCGTAGGAATCTCTTACTTCGGGTTTTTGACTGACCAAGGCGAAACGCAGGCGTGGGTGAACGCGGTCGCAGTGCCGTTGAACGGCGCGCTCAAAAGCGTGCTAGGCGACTCCTTCGTTTTCCCCGGAATGAACGAGAACGGCGAAGTGACGATTCCCGGGACGCTTGGCGCGATTCCGCCTTGGGCCAACCGCGACGAAGAAATAGCGAAGCTTCCCCACCTCACGTTTTTCTACGATGATTACGGCGCGTTCATCGGGCTCTTCACGATTTTCGGCGTGTTAGTCGCCGTCTCCGTATCGGTTTCGCTTTGGTTGCGCGCAGAGTACGCGGACCGCAAGCGCGCGCAAAACGAAATACGCTCGATGGAAACCGAGTTCCAAGACGCGCTTTACGTGCTCGCGTCGCGCATGGGCGAAAACAAGCCCGTCGAAGAAGCCTTGCGCAGCGCCGTCCAGTTTTTGCCGAAAAGCAAAGTCGCGCACGACGTTTTCGCACGAGTCCTCGAAAACATCACGATGATGGGAATGACGCTCGACGCCGCGATTTTCGACGACACTTTCGGCGCCATGCGGAACTTGCCTAGCCGCGTAATCGCGAGCGGCATGCGCTTTCTCGCGGACAGCGTCGAGCTCGGAGTCAACGTGGCGGCGCGCTCGCTCATAACGCTTTCCCTGCAGTTGCGCAACGCCAAGAAAATCGACGAGTCGCTGAAGCGCCTGCTTGAGGACGTGACGACGATGCTGAGCACGATGTCGACGTTCGTCGCCCCCATCGTTCTCGCCGTCGTGAGCGCCATGCAAAAAATGATTCTTTCCAGTATAGCGCAAAGCGGCGCGAGCGCTGCCGAAAACACTGCGGGCGAAATGGCTACGACGGGCGTCGGCGGCATCGGCGGTTTAGGCAAGATGTTCGCGAACCCGCAAATCGCGAAGGAAAGCGCGGACCCGGCGACGTTCACGCTCATCATGGGGGTTTACGTCATCGAAATCGTGGCGCTGCTCACTTACTTCAACGCGCAAATCGAGGACCCGCGCAACAAGCTCCACGTTTACACGAGCATCAGCAAGGCGTTGCCGCTCGCCGTCATCCTGTACTGCGTTGCCGCCTTCTTCACCGCCGGCGCAATCGGCGGCGGAAGCTGATTAACTTGATTTCCTCAAAAAGATTCCTTGTTTTGTTTTCTTTCCTCTTCATAGCTTTGGGCGCGTCATTATTTTCAGGGTGCGTTGCTTGGAAGCCGGAATACAACCCGTCGTCTTGCTCCGAACTTGCGAAAAAACTTGACGCAGTTATTTTCGACACGCAAAATCCGCCCGGGCGATTCACTGTTCAAGAACGCGACGGATGGGGTTTTGTCGGTGGCACTCTCACGGGAATCGAAAACTTAGGCGTGGATCAAAGCAGGGGTTATTACAATTACGTTTTGAAGTTCAAGGGACTGGAGAAGGAAGGCGAATTGTTTTTGATTACGAAAAACAGCGCGTCATTCCCATACAAAATAGGAAAATTCTACAGCTTCAACCTGCAAAAACTGACTGACATTAAATACTCTGCAGCTTTGGGCGGAAGCTTCACCGACGGCGGATTCAACGAATTGCGACTCGTGGACTGCAATTCAACCCCCTAGTTTTCCAGATTCAAATACTGCCTTTAATTTAGGGCAACAGCCTTTCGCCCGAAAGGCTTTTTAAACACTTGCGGCATTAATTAGACTCTCAGCGAGGCGGCTCACTGGCTTAACATGGCTTTTTCTCGCGTTTGCGATTGCGCCCGAAAGTTTTTTGGTTTTTCGCGGGGCGCGGAAGGAAACAACAACAACGAGAAGCAGAAATGAACGCGTAAAAACTAAAAGCGTAAAAACGAAAGCGAAAACGATAACTTTTTAGCAGAATGGATTGTGTAGAAGGAGGGATGTAGAATGGCTGAAAAACCGCACTTGAACCTGATTTTCACGGGACACGTGGACCACGGCAAATCCACGCTCGTCGGACGCGTGCTTTACGACACGGGCGCGCTCAGCGAGAACGATCTCCGCAAACTCAAGGAGGAAGCCGCAAAAGTCGGGAAAGCGACTTTCGAATTCGCGTTCGCCATGGACCAACTCAAGGAAGAACGCGAGCGAGGCGTTACAATCGACATCGCGCACCGCGATTTCCACACGCAAAAATACTATTTCACGATAATCGACGCTCCCGGGCACAAGGACTTCATCAAGAACATGATTACGGGCGCTAGCCAAGCCGACGCCGCCGTCCTCGTGTGCAGCGCGAAAGAAGGCGTGCAAGCGCAGACGATTGAACACGCTTTCTTGCTGAAAGTGCTGGGAGTAGGGCAATTCATAATCGCCGTCAACAAGATGGACGCCGTGAACTACGACCACCAAGCTTACGAGAAAGTCAAGATGGAGTTGAGCGCGAAACTCAAGCCCATGGGCTACCCCGTCGACAAAATCCCGTTTATTCCCGTCAGCGCGTATTACGGCGACAACGTCGTCAAACGCAGCGACAAAACCCCGTGGTATTCCGGCCCGCTGTTTCTGGAAGCGCTCGACTTGCTAGTCGAACCCAAGAAACCGTTCGACAAGCCGTTGCGCCTGCCGATTCAGGAAGTGTTCACGATTACGGGTCAAGGCACCGTGCCCGTCGGACGCGTGGAAAGCGGAATCCTCAAGCCGAACACGAGCGTCGTCATCATGCCCGAAAACGTCGTCGGCGAAGTCAAGAGCATCGAAATGCACCACCAGCCGCTCACGCAAGCGATTCCGGGAGACAACGTCGGCTTCGCCATCAAAGGCGTGGACAAGAAAGCGATTCGCCGCGGAAGCGTGCTCGGTTACCCGAGCAACCCGCCGACGGTCGCGGAAGAGTTCACGGCGCAAATCGTGGTGCTCAACCACCCGACTGCCATCGGGAAAAACTACGCTCCAGTCTTCCACATTCACACGGCTCAAGTGTCGTGCCAAGTGACCGAGATTCTCGAGAAGAAGGACCCCAAGACCGGGCAAACGCTTCAAAAGAATCCCGACTTCATCAAGACTGGCGACGTCGCCATCATCAAATGCAAGCCGACGAGGCCGACGGTAGTCGAAACGTATAAGGATTACCCGGCGCTCGGGCGCTTCGCCATGCGCGACATGGGGCAAACCGTCGCCGCAGGCGTCGTGCTGTCGGTCACGCCCAAAAAAGCGTGAAAAACGCGAAAGCGTGAAAAAAAAGATTTTTGTTTTTTGGCGGGCGCTGGACGAAGCGCCTTATCGTTCCTTGCCCGCTTCCCAATTTGTTTTTTGTTTCGGAAAAGTGAATAAGAAATGCAAAAGGCCCGCATCAAGCTGCAAAGCCAGGACTGCGCCGCTCTCGACGAAGTGTGCGCCCTGATAAAAGATATTGCCGCGAAAGCCGGCGTGCAAATCCGCGGGCCCATACCGCTCCCGACGAAAAAATTGCGCATCGACCCGAGGCGGACTCCGTGCGGGGACGGCTCGGACACGTACGAAAAGTGGGAGATGCACATTCACAAGCGCTTGATCGAAGTTCAGGCTGACGACCGCGTGCTGCGCGAAATCATGCGCATCCGCATTCCGCAGACCGTCAACGTGGAAATGACGTTGGGGTGAAGCTGCCGGCCGGCGGCTTCGTTTTCTTGGGTTTAGCCTTCAGCTCGCGCCGCGTTGGAGCGGCGTTGCAGCGATTTGAAGACGCGCTTCAAGCCGCGCTTCAAGCTCAACCCGCCTTTTTTTGTTTTTGTTCCGCTCGTTTCTTCGGGTTCAGTCTTCGGTTTGGTCTTCAGTTTGGCGCTGCGTTGCAGCGATTTGAAGACGTGCTTCAAGCCGTGCTTCAGGCTCAACCCGCGTTTCCCCGCTTTTTCGGTTGGTTTGACCGCGTACGGCGCTTGTTCTCCGTTGCCCGCATTCCGAGTTTTAGAACTTACTCTCTTCAAGGCCTGTTGGAGTTCAATCGGCTTCAATGCGCTCACCTTTCAATAAAACCCTAACCGTACCCCCGAATATAAAGGTATTTTTTTCTCGTTGTTTATTTTTTTCTCATTAATTTTTTTTGTTTTTTTCGCGGTTTGTTTTTTGTTTTTTTTGTTTTCGCGCTTCAACGCGCGCATCGAAACGGTTTTATTCAACGAAAAAGTAATTCGTGCGGCAATTCTTTTCCGTTTCGCTTCGTTTTTGCGGATTTCGTCTGCGTTTTTCGTTTTGTTCAGTGCTTGCTTCATGGTTTTGCGCATTCCGAAACTGCTTCGCCTCCTCGAGAAACCGTCGAAAAACGGGAATCACAACAATAATCATTCGAGCGCTAGCAATAAGGAAGAAAAGAAAAACGAAAAGGAAGAAAAAAAAGAAAAGGAAGAGAAGAAAGAAGAAAAGAAAAACGAAAAGGAAAGAGAAAAAGAGATTGCCGCCCCGCCTTGGGTCGCGCGCGCCGAACTCGCTCCCGTCCCAAAGAAAATCAAGTTCTTGTTCGTTTCAGTGGAAGCATTAATCGGCGACATGGTTTGGATAATCAAGAACGAAGGGCACGACGTCAAATACGCGATTTCCGACAAGGACAGCAAGGACATCTGCGACGGGTTCGTCGAAAAAAGCGATGACTGGAAGCGCGATGCCGCCGAGTGGGCGGACGTCGTCGTCTTCGACGACATCGGTTTCGGGAAGGAAGCGGAAGCCCTGCGCAAGCAAGGAAAACTCGTCGTCGGCGGCTCGCCGTATACGGACAAACTCGAGGATAACCGCGAGTTCGGGCAAGATGAGCTTGCGGCGTGCGACGTCACCGTGTTGCCGCACTGGGACTTCGAAGACTTCGATTCCGCCGTCAAGTTCATCGAACAGAATCCCGCGCGTTACGTCATGAAGCCTAGCGGCGAAGCCCAGAACGAGAAGGAACTGCTGTTCATCGCGCAAGAAGAAGACGGCAAGGATTTGCTGAACGTGCTCGCGCACTACAAGAAGAATTGGGCGAAGAAAATAAAGAAATTCCAGATTCAAAAGTACGCCGCAGGCGTGGAAGTCGCCGTCGGCGCGTTCTTCAACGGCCGCGATTTCGTTTACCCCATCAACGTGAATTTCGAGCACAAGAAAATGTTTCCCGGCGAAATCGGGCCGAGCACCGGCGAAATGGGGACCGCGGCTTTCTGGTCGCAGCCGAACGCCTTGTTCAATTCCACTCTCGCGAAAATGAAGGACAAGCTCGCGCAAAGCGGCTACTGCGGTTACATCGACATCAACTGCATCGCGAACGCGCGCGGAATATATCCGCTGGAGTTCACGAGCCGCTTCGGTTACCCAACGCTGTCGCTTTTCGCGGAAGGCGTGACGACGCCGTGGGGCGAATTTTTTTACAGGCTCGCGCGCGGCGAATCGCCCGAGCTGAAAACGAAGAAGGGCTTTCAAATCTGCGTGGTAATCGCGGTTCCGCCTTTCCCGTTCGACGACCCGGGCACGTTCAAAAAATATTCCGAGGACGCGGTCATACTCTTCAAGAAGGATTCGCTGGAAGGCGTGCACCTGGGCGACGTCAAGCTCGTGGAAGACGATTGGCGCGTCGCTGGAAACGTGGGTTACGCGCTCGTGGTCACGGGCGGCGGCGGAACCATGGATGAGGCGCGGCGTCAAGCGTACAAGCGCGTCGAGAACGTCATGATTCCCAACATGTTTTACCGAACCGACATCGGATTGCGTTGGCACCAGGACAGCGACCGCCTCCAAATGTGGGGCTACTTGTACTGAAGCCTGAATGATGCGACACCGGAGTTATGCGACGCCGGAATCATGCGTTGTTGCGTGAGTGGTGCGCGAATGCTTGAAAACTTAATGGAATTGATGGATTTCTTTTCCGTTCCGAGCCGGGCAGTGCGCGCGATGCGTTCCGTCACGCGGCTTCCGCGCAAAATCCAGGAAAGCGATTTCGCGGCTGCCGCGTTCGTGCGCTTCGCCTACTGGGTTTTCGCCGGCTGGATGTGGATTTTCTTCCCGCTTTACTTCCTCTCGCGCGGCTTCACCCTCGTCGAATCAGGCGCGCTCGTGACCGCGTTCGTCCTGCCCCGCCTCTTGTCGAACGGGCCCTTCGGCGTGCTCACCGATTTCAAGTCGCCGAAGCGCGTCGCGCTCGCGTCCATGGCGCTCACGGCCGCGGGATTCGCCGCGTTTTACTTCACCGCGGGCGCGGAGTTGTCGTTCGAAGCGATGCTCGCGCTCGTAATCGTCTTCGGCTTCGGGGCGAGCGTCGCGGAAGTTTCGACGAGCAGCCTCGCTTACAAGCGCGTCTCCTCGGCGCGGCGCGGGCGCGACGTCGGCGTCCTCGAATTCTCGAAGGCTTTCGGCATTTGCCTCGCGATCCTGCTGGCGGGAACGGTTTTCGCCTCCGCCGGCTACCAAGCGGGATTCGCGGTTTTCGCGGTTTGCATGGCGCTAGTGTTCGTTGCCTGCTTCGCTTTGACGCGGGATTACCGCGAGCCCGTCGCGGAGCGCGCGTACTGGCGTTCCTTCGCTTCCCGCGAAATAATCGTGCTTTTCGGGGTCATGCTTCTCGTCTCGTTTCACTTCGGAGTCGAGAATTCGACGATGAGCGTTTACGCGCAGCGCGTTCTCGGGCTCGACGATTCCGGCGTGGGCGCGTTGTTCGCAATAACGATTTTCGCTTACGCCGTCTTCAATTATTTCTCGGGGCGCCGCCTCGACAGCCCGAGGAAGCTCAAACCAGCATTCGTTTTAGGGCTCGCGCTTTCGGCTTTCGGCTTCGCGGCGTTCGGCTTCACGAGTGACTTCGCTGCCGCCGTGGTTTTCCGCGCTTTGCACGAGTTGGGCGACGCGATAATAATCGTTTACGCGCTTTACTCGCTCTCGCGCATCGGCGGAGCCGCGCGCATCGGCGGACTCCAAGGTTTTTACTTCACGCTCACCACCGTCGGCTCCGCGTGCGGCTCGTTCGCCGCCGGACTGATCGCTTCCGCAGTCGGCGGCAACGCGGGACTCACGGCGTCGTTCGTCGCCGCGTCGTTGTTCACGCTGTGCGGCGGCGCGCTCCTCCTCGCCGTCGACTCGGGCTCGTTGTTTCACGCCGCGCACAAGTAATTTAAACGCCGGCGAATTACTCTTTCGCGTGGCTTGCGACCAATTCAATTCCGAATCAAAATCGAGGGGCGGAGTTTCGAGGGGTGGAATTCCTTACACCGCGCTCACCGTAAT
>CAZWIQ010000018.1:0-18589 GCA_964634375.1 Microcaldota archaeon | reverse complement strand
GACTGAAGTGGGCGCTCCGCACTTGTTCAGCTTGCAAGGCGTCTTGAAGGACAAGGCGGGAAAGCCGTTGAGCGCGGCGGCGGACTTGAAAGTCAAGGTTTGCGAGCCGCCGACGCCGCCTGGAGGCGCTGATTTCGCCAACGGAGGCATTGATTTCGCCGCCATAGCGACGACGATGCCGTTGCCTTGTTGCGGCAAAGTTGTTCACGAAGAAACTTTCGAAGACGCGAACGGCGTTGACGGCAGGTTCAACGTGCTCGTGGGCGGCGCGGAGCCGTTCAGCTTGGCGGCGAACACGCCTTACGAGCTGCAAGTGTTCGTAAACAACGAGTTGATGAAGTTCGGCGACGACGAATGCATTCCCTTCGAGTCTTTCGCGGGACCCGGCAGGTTCGACTCGTTGACTGGACCCATAACCATCACCAACCCGAAGACGGCGGGCATTCCAGGCGAGTTTTCGCCAGCGTTGACCGTCAGCACGACGACTGGAACCGCGTTGAACGTCGAGACGGGGTCGTCGACTTGCCGCGCGATGTCTGTGGTCGGCGGGCTCAGCGTGAGCGGCGGGCTCAACGTGGGCGGCGACATCATGGCGTTAAACGGCGACACTTGGGTGAACAACTTGCGCGCCAGAGATGCTTACGTGGGCGGCGTTCAAGTATTGGATTACTCTACGGGTTGGCTGACGCCGGACGGAACGGACATCAAAAAGAATCACTTTACTCAAGTACTCGCCGGGCGCGTGATTGTTCCGGCGGCGACGAGTAAAACAATCCTGCTGCCTTTCGAAAAGCCCGACGGCTGCGGCGTTGCCACGCTAGAGTATTACGTCGACATCAGGGAAGTAATGACGGCTGGCGGCGTCGCTTTCACTCCGGCGATAACGAAGAGTTCCAACTCGTTCATGATAATAGGCACGACAAGCGCTAAGACTTACGAGTTCGTGGCAGTCGGGGGCTACAGTTGTCAACCCGACATCGCAGTGCCTACACCGCAGTGCGTAGACTGAACGATGTGAACAACGCCTTTCTTCACTTCCTTTCTTTTTTCCTTTTTTTCTTTCCTTTTTCTTTTTCCCCAGCGTTTTTAATAGCCGCGGCGCCATAACTTTTTCTTCGTTCCGGTAAAGCGGTAAAGTGAAAAACGAATTACGCGAAGTGAAAGCTAGTGACGGATTACGACTTCAAAGCAATCGAAACGAAATGGCAGGGGCGGTGGATGGACGCGAAAGCGTTCGAACCCGCGCCGAAAGACGCGAAAGCGAGCGCCAGCGAAGCCGAGAAAAACAAATTCTTTTTTACCGTGCCTTATCCGTACGTCAGCGGGAATTTGCACGTGGGGCACGGCAGGACGTACGCGAACGGCGACGTGATAGCGCGCTTCCACCGCATGCGCGGCGAACGCGTGCTTTGGCCCATGGCGTTTCACATTACGGGGACGCCCGTGCTTGCAGTCAGCGCGAAAATCGCTTCCCGCGATTCCGAAACGCTCGCGATGTACGAGGATTACGTGAAGTGCTACGAAAGCGACGAAAAAAAGATTAAAGAAATCGTTTCGTCGTTCGTCAAGCCCGAGGCGGTCGTCGCGTATTTCTCGAAGAAAATCGTGCTGGATTTCCAGCGGATGGGTTTCTCGCTGGACTACTCGCGGCAATTCACTACCGGCGACGCGGAGTACAACCGTTTCGTCGAATGGCAGTTCGGGCGCTACAAGCAAAAAGGTTTCTTGAAGCAGGCGTCGTATCCCGTGCTTTACTGTCCTCGCGACGCGAACGCCGTGGGCGAGGACGACATTCGCGACGGGGACACCGACCACGTGGACGTCTTGAAGTTCGTCGCGTTCAAGTTCAAGCTCGAAAGCGGCGACGAAAACGACGGTTTCTTCGTCGTGTCGTGCACTCTGCGCCCGGAAACGGTTTTCGGGATTACGAACGAGTTCGTGAACCCTGAAGCGGTTTACGTGCGCGCGCTCGTCGACGGCGAAAACTGGTTCGTCAGCGAGCCGGCGCTCGAGAAACTCAAGCTGCAAGGACACCGCGTCGAAGCCGAAAACGAGAAAGGAAAAGCGAAGTTCAAGGGCGATTACTTCGTCGGCAAGACGGTCGTCACGCCTCTCGGGGCGCGCGTGCCGGTTCTGCCGGCGGCGTTCGTGGACGTGAACAACGCGAGCGGGTTCGTGCACTCCGTGCCGAGCCACGCGCCGTGGGACTGGATCGCCCTCGAGAATTTAAAGAAAGACAAGAAGACGCTCGGCCGTTACGCGGACCGAGGGCTCGAAGCGCTCGTGAAAGAAATCAAGCCCGTTTCGCTGATTTCGGTCGAGGGTTACGGCGAGCATCCGGCGGCGGACGTCATCGCGAGAATGAAAATCGCGAACGCGAAGGAAAAAGCGAAAATCGACAAGGCGACGGCGGAACTCTACAAAGCCGAGTACTACGGCGGCAGAATGAAGCCTGTTGCGAAAGAATTCGCTGGCTTGAGCGTGACGCAAGCGAAAGACGCGGTTGCCGCGAAACTCGTTGCGGAAAAAAAGGCGGCGTGGTTTTACGAGACGAACCGCCCAGCGGAATGCAGGTGCGGCGCGACCGTCGTCGTCGCGGTGTTGAACGACCAGTGGTTTCTCGACTTCAACGCGCCGGGTTGGAAGACGCTCGCGCGCGAGTGCCTTGAAGCGATGACGATTTACCCGCCCGCTTACCGCAAGCAGTTCAACGACGTTTTCGAGTGGCTCGACAAGCGGCCGTGCGCGCGGCGCCGCGGGCTCGGCACGAAGCTTCCTTTCGGGAAAGGGTGGATTATCGAGTCGTTGAGCGACTCGACGATTTACATGGCGTTTTACACGATTATCAAGCGCATTCGCGCCGCGGGACTCGCGCCAAGCCAGTTGACGCCGGAATTTTTCGACTTCGTTTTTCTCGGGAAAGGCGATGCCGCAACAATAGCCGAACAAATTAAGGCGAAACCCGAGGACTTGGCTTTGATTCGCTCGGAGTTTTTGTTCTGGTACCCGAACGACTTGAGGCATACGGCGGTGGCGCACGTGACTAACCACTTGTCGTTCTTCATTTTCGCGCACGCCGCGTGTTTCGAGCGGGCGCAGTGGCCGCGCGCTATTTCGCTGAACGAAATGATTATCGCGGAAGGCACGAAAATGAGCAAAAGCAAGGGGAACGTCGTTTTGCTTAACGACGTGGCGCGCGATTACGGCGCCGATCTTTTCCGCGTGTACGCCGTCGGGGCGGCGGACTTCGGTTCGACGCTCGACTTCCGCAAGAAGGACATCGAGGCGACGCGGCGTTCGCTCGCGCGGTTCTTCGAAATCGCGGGCAAGCTCGTAGACGCGGCGGGCGGCTCGAACGGCTCGAAAGGGAAAACGGATTTGGTGAAAGTCACGCTTTCAAGATTCGAGTCAACGGTGCGCGACGCCACGGCCGCGCTGGAAGAGTTCCGCTTGCGCGATTACGTGCAGGCGGCGTTTTACAAGCAAATCAATTTTTTCGAGGAATTCCTGCGCAGGGCTTCGCGGGAAGAGCAAGCGTTCGTCGGCGTGGAGTGCGCGGCGCGCTGGATTGCGTTGCTTTCGCCCGCCGTTCCGCACGCCTGTGAAGAGTTGTGGGAGCGCGCGCAGAAAGCCGAGCTTGCGGGCGCGGCGGCGGGATTCGTTTCTTTGTCGAAGTGGCCGGTTGCGAGGCTCGACTTGGTTGACGCGAAGGCGGAGGCGAGCGAGGACCTCGTCGCGGGCGTGATCGCCGACTCGCGCAAAATCGCGCAGCTGTTGAAGAAACCGAAAATCAACAAGCTGACTGTGATAATCGCTTCGGAGGCCAAAGCCGCTGAAGCCAAAAAACTGGTTGCCGCGAGCGCTTCGCCGGAAGAAATAAAATCAAACGACGAGGGCTTGGCTTCGTTCCTGCAAAAACGCTTTTACGAGTTCAAGGACAAGCCAGCGCTGCTCGAAACGAACGATTTCGAAACGCTTAGCGCAGCGCGCGAATTCATCGGTAAAACGCTTGGCTGCGCCGTTGCCGTGGAAAAAGAAGAAGACAGCAAGAGCGAACGCGCTAGCCGAGCGATGCCGGGAAAGCCTGCCGTAGTCGTCGAATAAACAAAAAAAACTTTAAAACTGTTTTCACTTCACGTCTTGCGCGGCGCGCTTGCGGAACCCGATGAAGAACAAGACGAGCCCGGCAAGGTAAGCGAAAGGCGAAGCGTAGCGAATACCGCACGGGTACAAGTCGTCGACCGCGTTGAAAACGTTTCCGAGAATGGCGAGCATTATTCCCACGTAAAAGTAAAGCGAAATATTCCAGTCTTTCCGCGGCTTTTCTCCGTGCTTAGCCTCGTCCCACAAGATGTAAGAGTAAACCGCGGCGTAACCCAACACCAGAATGCTGGCAACCAGCGAGAAAATGCTTGCGACTTGAAACCAGTAGTCCAACGCGCATCACCACGCCGCCCGCCACCTTTACGCGGGCATCGCTTTAAGCAATCGCGGGCGCGTTTAAAAACTTGCGTTTTCTAGCTTTCAACACCCATGAAAAAAGAAAAAAAAGAAAAAAGGGATGAAAAAAGTAATCGCGCGAAAGCGAAGCCGCGGCGCGCGAAAGCGAAGCCGCGAGGCGGCAGGCGCGAGCGCCGCGCGCGGCGCGTATCGTTCGCGGAAGTCGTGCGGTTGAGCCGCGCGGCAGTTCGAAAAATGCGCGCGGACGGCTTCAAGCCGGACGTGCTCGTGGGCGTGGGGCGCGGAGGGTGGACTCCGAGCGTCGTGGTATCGAACCTCTTGCGCAACCCGAGGCTTTACAGCGTCAAGTGCGAATACTACGATGAGCGGGACAATCCGATTGCGAAGCCGCGCATTTCGCAGACGGTCGGCTTGCGGGTGCGCGGAAAACGCGTTCTAATAGTAGACGAGGTCGCGGACAGCGGGGGCTCGCTGCGCGCGATCGCGCGCCACTTCCGCTCGCTGCGCTGCCGCGAATTCCGTTTCCTCGTGCTGCACTGGAAGGCTTGCGCGCGTTTCGAGCCGGATTACTGGGGCGCGCGAGCCGCGGCGGGCGATTGGCTGAAGTATCCTTGGGACGTGAAGTGAAGCGAAGAACCGGCAGTCAAAGAACGGTTTAAATTCCGTTGAAGCGTAGCCGATAACGAGAGAAAGAGAAATGGTTTTCGGGCAAAGCGCGGTGCGCCAGGAAGGAGAAAAGAAAATCCTCGTCATCGACATGCGAGGCGCTCCTTACGGCGCCGACATCGCGGTTTACGAGCAGGCGATGCGCGACGTAGTCGAACGCCTCCGCGAAGTCGACGTCGACGAAGTCGTGCTCAGCGAATACTACGAACGCATTTACGACGCCGAGCAAACGCGCTTGCTGCGCGAAATCGCGGACTTGATAACGCGCTTCGAAGTCGACACCGTTTGGTCGCCTTCGCATCTCGGCGCGACCACGGACTCGCGAATCATCGCGCAACGCCACGACGCCGTGCTCAACGTGCTCAACGCGACCGCCGGCGACCCGTTCCGCGCGTATCTCACGCTCATCCGCGAAATCAAGAACGCCGTCGCCTCGCTTTCCACCCTCGACGCCGAGCGAGCCGAAGACTTGAAGATTTACCTCGGCACGCTGCAGTTCATGCGGGAAGCGTTCGAGAAGACGCAGCTCATCCAGCGCATGAAGTCTTACTTGTCGCAACTCGGCGAAATCCCGAGCGGGAGAAACGCTTACCACGCTTTCTTCGAAGTCGCGATTAAACCGTCTTTCATCGGCTCCCGCATTTTCTTCACGCTCGCCGAAAACCTAGAACTCGTCGACCAGTACGAGGTTTTGGGGAGCGAAGTGCGCATTTACAAGCACCCCGACAAAATCGAGTACTTGTACTTCATCAACCCGCCGGAGTACGCGATGCCGCCGGAAAAATACTTTTTGCTTGAGAAAACGAAGGAAGTCGTCGCCGCGCACAGGCCCGAACACGTCGAGTTCATGAACATCTCGCAAGCGCGCAAATACTTCCAAAAAATTTACGTGGCGACGATTGCCGATCTCGCGCTGCAAAACAACATCGCGTTGAGCGTCGAAGAAAAAGACGAGCTCGCGACGATTGTTTCCCGCTATACGATCGGTTACGGGATTCTCGAGCTCTTCCTCAGCGACCGGCGCCTCACCGACGTGTACATCGACTCGCCGCTCGGAGAAAAACCGGTTTACGTCGTTCACTCGAAGTACGGGCAGTGCCAGTCGAACGTGATTTTCACGGAAGACGAAGCGAAAAGCATCGTTTCGCGCTTTCGCGCGCTAAGCGGCAGGCCGTTCGACCAAGCTCACCCAATCCTCGACTTCGACTTGCAAGACTTGCAGACGCGCATTTGCGTCATCGGCAGGCCGCTCGCCGTCGACGGGACCGCGCTCGTCTTCCGCTTGCACAAGGAAACGCCTTGGACGCTCGCGCAATTCGTGGACGGCAAGATGTTCGACTCGCTCACCGCTGGACTGCTTTCGTTTTTCGTGGACGCGCAAGCAAGCATGCTCGTCGTCGGCTCGCGCGGCTCCGGAAAAACGTCGATGCTTCAAGCGATGATGCTCGAAATCCCGCAGAACCTGCGAATCATCGTGCAGGAGGACACGCAGGAACTCCCGGTGCCGATGATGAAGAAGCTCGGCTTCAACATCCAGCGCTTGAAAACGCGTCCCCCTCTCGGGGGAATAAGCGAGACGGAAGTGAGCGCGGAAGACGCGCTGCGCACCGCGTTGCGCCTCGGCGACAGCGTCTTAATCGTCGGCGAAGTGCGCTCGACGGAGGCGCGAGCGCTTTACGAGGCGATGCGCGTAGGCGCGGTGGGCAACGTCGTCATGGGAACGATTCACGGGGAAAGCGCTTACAGCATTTGGGACCGCGTCGTGAACGACTTGGGAGTGCCGACGACGAGCTTTAAGGCTACTGATTTCGCGGTCGTGAGCGCGCCGATTCGTTTCAAGGGCTCGTTGAAGCGCAACCGCCGCCTCCTGGAAATAACGGAAGTCAAAAAGCATTGGGAGACGGACCCGGGAAAGGAAAACGGTTTCCTCGAGTGGGAGGATTTCGACGCGAACAAGGACGCGCTCGAGCTTTACGAAGAGGAAATCAAGAAGGCGAGCGAGTGGATAGAACGCGTCAAACGCAACCGCGGAATCGGGTACGACGACGTTTGGCGCGAAGCGCGGGCGCGCGGCGAGACGAAGCAGTACCTCGTGGACGTCAAGCGGAAGCTCGAGCTGCCGTTGTTGCTCGAGGCGGAGTACAGCGTCCGCGCGCACAACAAGTACTCGTTGATGGCTGAACGCATGAGGGAGGAAATCGGCGCGGTGGAGCACGCGAAGCTTCTCTCGGACTGGCGGAACTGGGTTAACACGGAACTCGTCAAGGACGTAATGGCGGCGGCGAAAGCCAAGCAAGGCTGAAGCCGAGCGAAACTTAAAGTTATTAATCTCGCGCGCCAATAATCCTGTTTCTTACTCGAAAAAGTGAACTGTTATGCTGCGCCAGCCGATTGTTTGCGTTCTAGGCCACGTCGACCACGGCAAGACGAGCGTGCTCGACGCGATTCGCGAGACGGGCGTGGCGAAGCGCGAGCACGGCGGAATAACGCAAGCCATCGGCGCAAGCATTTATCCGCGCGAACTCCTCGACGCCGCGTGCGGCGAAATGCTCGAACGCATGCGCATACGCTTGACGATTCCGGGACTGTTGTTCATCGACACGCCGGGGCACGAGGCTTTTACGAACCTGAGGAAGCGCGGCGGAAGCATCGCCGACATCGCGATCCTCGTCATCGACTGCACGAAAGGCATCGAAGCGCAAACCGTCGAGGCAATCGAAATCCTGCGCGAATACAAGACGCCGTTCATCGTAGCGTTCAACAAAATCGACGCGCTCGGCGGGTGGCTCCCGCAGCAAGGCGCGTGCTTTGCCGACAGCGTGAAAAAACAAAGGCCCGACGTCGTCGCGCGCCTCGACGAGAAAACGTACCAGCTCATCGGAGCGCTCTACAATTACGGCTTCCAGGCGGAGCGGTTCGACCGCGTCGCCGACTTCACCAAGCAAATCGCGATTGTTCCCGTCAGCGCGAAGACGCGCGAAGGGCTGCAGGAACTCCTGCTTTTCGTGGCGGGGCTCGCTCAACGCTTCATGGAGAAAACGCTGACGACGCGCGCCGAGGAAAGCGGGAAAGGCGCGATTCTGGAAGTGCGCGAGGAACGCGGCCTGGGGAAAACGCTGGACGTGATTCTTTACGACGGCGCGCTTCGCGCGGGAGACGAAATCGCGTTCAACACGCTCGGCGGGCCCGCGAGCTGCAAAGTCAAGGCGCTCCTCGAACCCAAGCCGCTCGACGAAATGCGGGACCCGCGCGAGAAATTCAAGAGCGTCGACGAGGTGCGCGCCGCAACCGGCGTCAAAATCGCTTGCGACCGCGCAGAAGACGCGGTTGGAGGCAGCAGCCTCTTCGTGGTGCGAACGCAAGAGGAAGCGCACCAGGCGAGCGAGGCTCTCGAGCAAGAACTCAAGCAAATCTTGTTCGAAACGCAGGACAAAGGCGTTTTAATCAAGGCGGACGCGCTCGGCAGCATTGAAGCGATTACGAGGCTTTTCGCAGCAGAAAAAATCCCGATCAAGCGCACCGCGATCGGCGCGGTGAGCAGGCGCGACGTTGCGGACGCCACGGCGATGCGCGACCGCGACAAACTCCTCGGCGCGATATTCGCTTTCAACGTTCCAGTTGCGGACGACGCGGCGGCCGAAGCCGAAGCCGCGCGCGTGAAAATCTTCGACGAGAAAATCATTTACAACTTAATCGACGGCTACAAGCGTTGGCGGGACGACTCGGTCGAGAGCGAGCGGCGCGAAGCGTTCGGGAAACTCGTTCTTCCCGCGAAAATTGCGATTCTGCAGGGCTGCTGCTTCCGAGTCAGCAACCCGTGCATCGTCGGAATCGAAGTCATCGAAGGGCGCATCCGCAAGGATTACCCGTTGATGACGGAGGACGGCCGCCCCGTAGGGGCAATCAAAAGCATTCAGCGGAACAAGGAGAGCGTCGACGAAGCGAAGAAGGGGGACCAACTCGCGATATCAATTCCGGAGCCGTTTTTCGGCCGCCAGATTTGCGAGAAACAGATTCTGTTGTCGTCGCCCAGCAAGGAAGACGTCGCCGCAATCGAAGCGAAATACGCGAAAGCGTTGAGCGACGGGGAGCGCGAGCTGCTCGCGCAAATAAAACGCGTCAAAGGCTACTCGGTGTTCTGACTATTGCTGGGTTCTAACTGTTTTTCGCGCGCACGCGCGAGAGCTCCGCCTCGATTTGCGAAATCGTTTCCTCGCTCGACTCCGACGCAAAATTCTTGAGCATGCCGCGCGAAGCGTAGAAATCCACGAGCGGCTTCGTTTTTTGTTCGTAGACGACGAGGCGGTGCTTCACGACTTCCGGCTTCTCGTCCTCGCGCTGCACGAGGGGGCCGCCGCACTTGTCGCACTTGCCGGCAACGCGCGGAGGCATGAACTCTAAATTGTAGGGCTGCCCGCATTTCGCGCACGAGCGGCGCGACGTCAGGCGGCGCTCGATTACGGCGTCGGGAATGGCGAGATTAACGACGAGACTGACTTTCATTCCGTGGTCGACGAGCATTTTCTGCAGCGCTTCCGCTTGCGGAATCGTGCGCGGGTAACCGTCGAAAACGAATCCTTCGCCGTCGTGCGCGTCAATCCACTCGTGAATCAAGCCGATGACGTACTCGTCCGGAACGAGTTCGCCGGCTTCCATGAACGCCTTAGCGATTTTGCCTAACCGCGAGTGCGCCGCGACTTCCGCGCGCAGCATGTCGCCCGTCGAAACATGGTTTACGCCGTGCGCGGCGACGAGTTTCTTTGAAATCGTGCCTTTGCCGCTTCCCGGCGGGCCGAGGACAATGATTTGAACGAATTTTTTTTTCGGCATCGCTTGTTTGCACCCCTTGGCTTGAATCGAAAAGGAGGTTTTAGTAAAGCGAAACGAGTTTAAAAAGTTTGTTTCAAGGCCTCAAGGCCCGCTTAAACGATTCAAACGATTTTCTTGAGTTCGCGCACGTCGTCGATGACGAAGTCCGGGCGCACGCGGTTTTCCTTCGCTTTCGGCTTGCCGACTGCGTCCACGAAATAGCGGCGAACGGCGCGCCAAACCGGCTTGCTCCAGCCGCGCATTCCGTAGCGGGCGAGGCACGTTT
This sequence comes from Microcaldota archaeon, assembly GCA_964634375.1. Lineage (GTDB taxonomy): Archaea > Micrarchaeota > Micrarchaeia > Norongarragalinales > Norongarragalinaceae > CAITNU01. The sequence continues at coordinate 8,367 of CAZWIQ010000018.1, read as the reverse complement.
TCATTCCAGCGCGATGCGCGCCCGCCATATCGCGCCCCGGCGAATCGCCGACGAAGAGAACGCTCGCGGCTGGCGGCGCGATTCCGCCGCTGGCGCTGCGGGCGGATGAGCGCGCTGCTGGGAGCGCGAGTTTTTTGAGGGCGGCGTTGAAAGGCGCGGCGTGAGGCTTGCGGCGCTTCGTTTCGGCGACCGTCAAAACGAAGTCGAAGTATTGCGTCAAGCCCATTGCGGCGAGCCGGTTCCAAGCGCGGAGGCGCGGCGCGTCGGTGACGACGGCGAGGACGATTCCCCGTTTCTTGAGTGCCGCGAGGGTTTCCTTGACTCCTTCGTACGGCACAACGAAATCGTTTTCTTCTCGGCGGTACGCGACAATCGCGTTGCTGAGCAGCTTGTAATCCACGCGGCCGAGCTCGCGCTGCAGGAAAATCTGGAAAATGCCCTTGTTTTCGATGCCGTGCTCGCAGTAAAGCTTGAAGAGCTCGCGCTTGGCTTCGCTGAAAGGCGTTTTTAAGCCGTGTTGCTTCATGGCTTTGATTCCCGCGTCGCACGCGCGCTCCTTCATTTTGGCGAAGTCTACGAGCGTGTTGTCGAGATCGAACACGACTGCTTTGAAGCCGTTGTTTTTCGCCTTGTTTTTCGTTTTGTTCTTCACTTTAAACCAACCGTCTGCGGAAAGCATTTAAAAGCGCGCTTAATTAAAACAATTCGTTTTAAGGCGCTGGCCGCCCCGCTTTGGGCGGGCGCGGTGACGGCGTGGTGGGTTCAAGCGGGTTCAAGCGGTTTACTGCAATCGCTCGACGGAGTCGGGCGCTCTTGCTCTTTTCGCGCCGCTTTTCGTCGCAAGCCGAATTTCGTTTTCATTCAGGGGGTTGAAGCGAGTGGGCATCATTGACTCGAAAACAGGCACGGAAAAAAAGTTTTCAGTTGACGAAATAAAGAAAGTCGCTAACGAAGGCCGCGGTTACGCGCTCTTGGCGATAGGCTTCGCCGGTTCGGGGCATCCCGGCGGCGCGTTGTCGATGATGGATTACCTCGCCACGCTTTACTTCAACGTGCTTCGCCACGACCCGAAAAACCCTGGCTGGAAGGAGCGGGACCGCCTTTTCTTGAGCGGGCAACACAAGTGCCCGGCGCAGTACGCCCTCCTAGGCTTGGCGGGTTACTATCCAATCGAGGATTTCGCCGTCGGTTTGCGCGTTCTCGGCACTCCGTTTCAAGGGCACCCCGACTGGCGCAAGTGCAAGGGAATCGAGATGAGCGGCGGCTCGCTCGGCCAAGGCTTGAGCATCGCCGTCGGCGACGCGTTGGCGGCGCGGCTGGACGGCGCGAAGCACCGCGTTTACTGCGTCATGGGAGACGGCGAACAGCAGGAAGGAAGCATTTGGGAGGCGGTGATGGCCGCCGCGCACTACAAACTCGACAATTTGTGCGGCGTCGTCGACTTGAACGGCTTGCAAATCGACGGCCGCGTCTGCGAAGTCATGAACGTGGAGCCCGTAGCCGAAAAATACCGTTCTTTCGGTTGGCACGCGATAGAGTGCGACGGGCACGACGTCGACGCGCTTCTGCGCGCGTTCGAGCTCGCGGCGCGCACGAAAGGCAAGCCGACGGTAATCGTCGCGCGCACCGTGAAAGGCAAGGGCGTGAGTTTCATGGAGAACCTCGCCGAGTGGCACGGGAAAGCGCAGACGCTCGACCAAACGAAGGCGGCGCTGAAAGAACTCGGACTCGAAAATATTTACACTACCGAAATCGAGCGGAAAGCGAAGGAGTTGCGCGCGCACGTCGCGCGCCAGTACGGAAACCTGATTTTGCCGGAAGAGCGGCCGTTTTGGTGGAACCAGCACCCCGACCCGACTCACGAGCACGCCATGCGCGCGGACATGAAGCCCACGCGCTTCGGTTTCGGCGAGTGCCTCGACCGCGAGGGAAGCGACCCGCGAGTCGTCTGCCTCGGCGCCGACATTTCGGGCAGCATTTGCATTCTCGACTTCTGCAAAAAACACGAAGACCGAAAACCGCGTTTCTTCAGCATGGGCATCGCCGAGCAAAACATGACTACCGTCGCCGCAGGACTCGCGAAGGAAGGCAAGATTCCCGTAATCGGCAGTTACGGAGTTTTCTCGACTGGGCGCAATTGGGACCAGTTGCGCACCACCGTTTGCTACGGCAACCTCAACGTGAAAATCGCTGTCGGGCACGGCGGAGTGAGCGTCGGGCCGGACGGCGCGACGCACCAAGCGCTTGAAGACATCGCGGTGACGTCGATTATTCCCGGAATGACGGTGCTCGTTCCTTGCGACGCGGTCGAGTCGTACAAGGCGACGCACGCGGGCGTTTTCGAAGTCGTGGGGCCGACGGCGATGCGTTTCGCGCGCGAAGCCACGCCAGTCGTGACGAAGCCCGAGACGCCGTTCAAAGTCGGGAAAGCGAACGTGATTCGCTTTCGCGGGGAAAAAAACAAGTTCATCGACGCTTTCGAGACGACGCTTGCCGACGATTACGAGAGCGAAGGCGAGCGCGTCGCGCTCGTCGCGTGCGGTCCTGAAACGCCGGAAGCGATGCGCGCCGCGTGGATTTTGAAGAAGCAGCACGGCATTGAAGCGCGCGTCGTCAACGTTCACACGGTGAAGCCAATTGACGAGGAAGCGCTCGCGGACGCGGCGAACGAGTGCGACGTCATCGTCACGGCGGAAGAACACCAGGCCGGCGGCTTAGGGAATCTAGTTGCCGGAGTCATCGCGCGCAGCGCTCACGTTTCGAAGAGGCCGCGCATGGCGATGGTGGGCGTGCAAGACAAGTTCGGCGAGACGGGGCAGCCGTGGGAACTCGTTTGGAAGTTCGGGCTCGCAGGCGAACACATCGCGCAAGCCGCGCGCGGGCTATTGAAAAAATAATTTCTTTTCGTCGTCGTCCGTCTATTCTTCCAGCCATTTTTCGATTCTGTCGAACGCTTCAACCATGTCGTCGAACGACGACACGAGGCTCAAGCGGATGTGGTCTTTGCCTTGGTCGCCGAAACCCGGGCCCGGCAGGCAGACGACGCCGATTTCTTGAAGCATGCGTTCGCACAACTGCTTTTCGTCGCACTTCTTCTTGTCCATCCACGCTCTCACGTTCGGGAAAAAGTAGAAGGAACCAATTGGCACGGCGACGCTGCAACCCAACTCCCTGAATTTCTTGACTGCGTAATCGCGCCTGCGCTTGTACTCCGCCACCATTTCGCCTACGGCGTCCTGCGGGCCAGTCACCGCCTCGATTCCCGCGTGTTGGACGAAAGTGTTAGTGCAAGAAACCGTGTGCCCAATCATTTTCGAGACTTCGGGCACGAAGCGCTTCGGCAAAACGCCCCAACCGAGGCGCCAGCCCGTCATCGCCCACGATTTGCTCGCGCCGTGAATGAGGAAAGTGCGGTCCTCCATCCCGGGAATCGAGAGGATGCTTTCGTGTTCGTGGTGCTCCGAGAAAACGATGTCGTCGTAAATCTCGTCTGAAACGATTGTTAAATCGTAGCGTTCGGCGAGTTCCGCCACGAAACGCAAGTCTTCGCGCGTGAGCACTCCGCCCGTTGGGTTGGAAGGCGAAACGAGCACGAGAATCTTGTCCAAGCCCGCAGGCACGGATTTCACGACTTTTTCGAGCACGTCCACGTCGTAACGCCAATCGCGTTCCTGCCGCAACGGCACGTTGAATTCCTTGGCGCCCACGTAGTACGCGTTGTCGCGGTAAGGGCCGTAAACGGGGTCGGGCAGAATGACTGCGGCGCGAGGCGCCCACTGGTTCACCATGCACTGGAAGGAAGCGTTAATCAAACACTTCGCGCCGGGGGCGACGACGACGTTGTCCGCATCGATTTTTATTCCGCGCCGCTTGCCCAAAAAATCGGCTACTACCCGCCTCAACTCGGGAATTCCTTGAGACGTGGTGTACTTCGTTTTGCCTGCGCGCAGCGCTCTAACCGCGGCGTCGCAAATGTTTTGCGGCGTCGCGAAGTCGGGTTCGCCGATTTCGAAGTGAATCGCCTTGCGCCCCGCCTTGCGCTCCCAAGCCTCGGCTTTAGCGAGCCACAGGAAAGCGCCTTCGCCTTTCAAGAACTTTATTCTCGCGTGGGGTTCCAGCACTAGTTAAAACCTCCGTAAAACGAGAACCGTTTTTCGCTGCCGTTTCACTGAACCCCAAGCAAACTGCAGGAAGTGAATGGAAAAACGGTTTTCGTGGAAAACCAAAGCTTATTTCGCGCAAATGGTTTTTAAAACTGCCGTCGCCGCGGTAACCAGCGAGAACAAAAACGGCTGGAACTCAACGAATAAAAAGGCTTTAATCGAAACAAAGACTTGAGGCAAACTGTTTTTTCTGCTGCGGGGGTGCATTTTTTGGGCGACTTCGACGGTTTTCTTCCTTTCACGGCTCCGAAACTGCCGGAGTTGAGCGACAAGAAAAAGGTTTTCATCGCGGTCGTCGCGCTAGTGCTCCTCGCCGCTCTCTGGTGGGACTTCCTGGCGCCGCACGGAATCGCGTGCGAAACGGACGCTAACTGCACGCCTAAAAACGCGAGCGAAGCGCGCGTCGGCGTTCGCTACGCCTGCGTCAACAAGACTTGCGTCGAGAAGCCGTTCGGCAACCCCGCAAGCGAAAAGTGCGTCGAGGACGGGGGGACGCTGCGCATGCAGGAAAACGAGAACGGAACGAGCGGAATCTGCGTTTTGCCGAACGGAACGGAGTGCGACGAGTGGGCTTACTTCAGGGGCGAGTGCGGCGGCGCAACGCCTTCGTGACATTTCGCGGCGCCTGCCGCGCGGAAAAGGTTTTTAAATGCCGCGAGAGTTAATGACACCCTAATTATCAAAATCGGTTTTGGTGGGAAAAAAAGCTTTTTTCTTTTTTTGAAACGGTTTTAGGGTTTTAGTGTTTTTTAAAGGTTTTTTAGGCGGAAAAACGCCTTCCGCTTCCGAGCTAAAGCCACGAAAAACGATTAAGGAGGGTTTCAGGAGGTTTGAAAACCGGAATGGCTACGCCTAAATTCGACAGGAAAAAACACTTTTTGACGCTGCTCGATTACGACGAGAAAGAAGTCCGAGAAATGCTCCGCCTCGCGCTCGACATGAAATCTGGGCGAGTGCGCAAGCGCCTCGAAGGCAAAACGCTTGGAATGCTTTTTCAGAAAAACTCGACGCGCACGCGCATTTCGTTCGAAGCGGGCATGACGCGCCTCGGCGGGCACGCGATTTTCCTGGACTTCAGCACGACGCAGCTCGGCAGGGGCGAAACGATTGCCGATACGTCGCGCGTTCTCGCGCGCTACTGCGACGCGGTCATGGCGCGGCTGAACAAGCAGGCGGACCTTGAAGAATTGGCAAAGCATTCCAGCGTTCCCGTCATCAACGGACTCACGGAACTCTACCACCCGTGCCAAATAATGGCGGACATGCTGACCGTATTCGAAAAGAAGGGGGACGTCGACGGACTCAAAGTGGTTTTCCTGGGGGATTGCGGGTTCAACATGTTTCACTCGATTGCGATCGGCTTCTCGAAGCTCGGCGCCAGCGTCGTCGGCGCTTGTCCGAACGCCGCTTACGAACCCAAGCCGGAAGTGTGGAAGGCGGCGAAAGCGCAAGCGAAACGCGGCGCTGCAGCGCTTTCGATTGAGAGGGACCCCGTTAAAGCGGTTACGGGCGCGGACGTCGTGATTACGGACACTTGGGTGAGCATGGGGCAGGACGCTGAAAAAGAAAAGCGCTTGCGCGAGCTCTCGTCTTACCAGCTTAACGCCTCGCTTCTCGCGCACGCGAAGAAAGACGCGATCGTGCTGCACTGCCTTCCGGCACACAGGGGGCAGGAGATTACGGATGAAGTGATTGACGGGCCGCGCAGCGTCGTGTTCGACGAAGCCGAGAATCGCTTGCACGCGCAGAACGCGGTGATGGTGAAACTGCTTAAAGCTTGAAAAACGATTTTCAGAGGTGGATTTGCTTGGCTGGAGAGTGGAAGGGGCGGGACGTCATTACGATGCGCGAGTTTGACAGAAAGGACATCGATGAAGTGCACCGGCGCGCCGACGCGTATTACGACGTCGCGAAACACAAGAAGCAATTGGACGTTCTCCGCGGCAAAGTAATGGCTTCGCTTTTCTTCGAGCCGAGCACTCGCACGCAAATGAGTTTCGACACCGCGATGGAGCGCTTGGGCGGCGAGAGAATAGGGTTCAACGACCCGCAGAGGTCAAGCATTTTCAAAGGCGAGACGATTGCGGACACGATGAAGATGATGGAAGAGTACGCCGACGTCGTCGTCATGCGCCACCCGAACGAGGGAGCCGCGCGCATCGCGGCGGAAGCGAGCAGCGTCCCGATAATCAGCGGGGGGGACGGCACGAACCAGCACCCGACGCAGGCGTTGCTCGACACGTACACGATTCGCCGCCTCAAGAAAAAAATCGACGGGCTCACCGTGCTCCTCCTCGGCGACTTGCGTTACGGCCGCACGATCAAGAGCCTTGCCATGGCGCTTTCGAACTACGACGTGAAACTCCAATTGTACTCGCCTCCGCAGTTGAAGCTCGCGCCGTTCGTAGTCGACGAAGTGCGCAAGCGCATTCGCGTGGAAGAACTAAGCTCGATGGATTTCAGCCGCGCGGACGTGATTTACGCTACTCGCGTGCAAAAGGAAAGGTTTCCGGACGAGGAGGAAGCGCGGAAGTACGCTTACGTCATCGACGCCGAGAAAATGAAGAGCGCGAAGCGCGACGCGATTCTCATGCATCCGTTGCCGCGCGTTGGCGAAATCGCGCCCGAAATCGACGGGGACGCGCGCGCGGCATACTTCGAGCAGGCTTTCAACGGCGTGCCCGTGCGCATGGCTCTTCTCGCGCTCATTCTCGGGAAATGATTTTTGAATGAATAACGGGTTTTAGATTTTTGGATGGCGCTCGTCGAGGTGGGTTTGGAAATGGCTGCTGAAAAGGAAAAGAAAACCTGGAAAGGCGAAGGAAGAAGCGAATCGAAAGAAAAAATGATTCGCGTGCGCAAAATCGCGAACGGCACCGTCATCGACCACATTCCGAGAGGCAAGGGAGGCGACGTCCTGCGTTTTCTCGGCATCGAAGGGAGTTACAAGGGAGTCGTCACGCTTTTGATGAACGTCCCCAGCAGCAGCATGAAGCACAAGGACATCGTGAAAATCGAGGACCGCGAGCTCGGCAAGCGCGAACTCGACAAAATCGCGATTTTCGCTCCCACGGCGACGATAAACGTCGTGCGCAACTACGCCGTCGTAGAGAAAGCGCACGTGAAAGTGCCGGACGCGCTCGTCGGCAGCGTGGAGTGCCCGAACCCGACTTGCTTGACTCACAAGGAAGGAACGCCGCGCTTGGTCGTCGAACAAAAGAGCCCGCTCAAGATTCGGTGCGCTTACTGCGAACGCGTTTACGGCGCGGAAGACTTGAAGTACTGAAAATACTGGACTTCAAGCACGCGACTGTTCATGCAGCCCACTCTGCTCCCGAAACCAAACATATAAATACGGGCTTAGTTTGTATTAATGCGGTGTTAATATGGTGCAGGCTTTGGTGAACATTTCGGACGGAGCGAACAGGATTTTGAACATAATCAAGGCGAGGTACGATTTGAAGGACAAAAGCCAGGCGATTGAAGTCATGGCGCGCGAGTACGAAGACAGTTTGATGGAACCAGAATTTAAGCCTGAATTCGTAAAGGAAATACTGAGGATAGACAAAGGAAAATTCATTAAAATAAAGAAGCTTGACGACTTACTCGAGTGAGAAAAATGGCGTATTCGCTCGTAGTTTCTCCCGAGTTCAAGAAAGATTACAACAAGCTTTGCCGCAAAAATGCTGCGTTCAGAAACGCCGTCGACGCTAAAATAACGCAAATCGTTGAAGTCTCGGAAAACAATCCCGAACACTACAAGCCTTTGAAAGCGCCGCTCGACGGCTTCAAAAGAGTTCACGTAAGCGAGTCATTCATACTCATTTTCAAAATACTTAAAGAGGAAAAAACAATTAAGCTATACCGTATCGAACACCACGACAAGGCGTACAAAAAATAGGAAGCGCAAAAACAAGGAGGCGCAAAACATGGATTTGCTTTCGTCGGCCGTCTTGGGGCTCGTTCAAGGAATAACGGAGTGGCTGCCCGTCTCCAGCAGCGGGCACCTGGTCATCGCCCAGCGCTTGCTCGGCGTCGCGCCCCCGTTGTTCTTCGACGTGGCGTTGCACGCGGGCACGCTGCTCGCCGCGCTGTGGTTCCTGCGCAAGGAAATAATCCTCATCCTCAAAGCCGTTTGCAAGCGGGACTTCAAGAGCGCGAACGGCAAAACCGCGAAATTCATCGTCGTAGCCAGCATTCCAAC
>CAZWIQ010000017.1:12144-18621 GCA_964634375.1 Microcaldota archaeon | reverse complement strand
AGTACGGCGTTTCGTACTCGAAGCTGCGCGCCATTTTCTTGACGCACTTGCACGCCGACCACTGGATCGGACTCATCGGGCTCAGCCAAACCCTCGGTTTTTTCGAGCGGCGCGAGCCGTTGCTCGTCTTCGGGCCGCGAGGCACGAAGCGATTGCTCGACGCCGTGTTTTCGCAACGCGAACTGCTTCCTTCTTTCCCCGTGGAAGTCAAAGACGTGGAAGACGGCGTCGTCTTCGAAGACAAGCTGTTCACAGTCTCCGCGTTTCCAGTCGAGCACGCGACGCGCGCGCTCGGTTACGCGCTCGAGGAACACGAAAAAACGAAGTTCGACGAAGCGAAAGCGCGCTCGCGCGGGATTCACGGACGCCTTTTTTCCGAAATCATGGAGAAAGGCGAGTTGACGGTCGACGGAAAGAAAGTGCGACTCAAGGACGTGACGTTCAAGGAAAAAGGCAAGAAAATCGTTTTCTCGGGCGACACCGCGCCTTGCGCGCGAGTCGCGCGCGAAGCGAAAAACGCTTCACTGCTCGTGCACGACGCTTGCTTCGCGGAAGACGAGCGCGACAAAGCGAAGGACAAGGCGCACTCGACTGCGAAGCAGGCCGCCGAGGTGGCGAAAAAAGCGAAGGCGGCGAAACTGCTGCTCACGCACTTCAGCAACCGCTACGACGACGACAGAAGCAAGCTCGTTGGTGAAGCCCAGGCGGTGTTTAAGGAATCAATCGAAGCCCGCGAAGGATTGGAAATACTCGTTTGACGTTACGTTGCTCGTTTGACGCTTGAAGGGGAGAAGAGGGGAAAAAGCAAGTGCCGGAAGAAAAAAGCGGGGAAGCGGAAAAACGCGGGAAAACGAGTAAAACGAAAACCGCGCGCTTGAACTCGCAAAACTTGTTGCTGGTCGTCGTATTCATAGCGGTTTTCGCCGGAGTCTTCTTTTTCCTGCGTGGAACGCGCTCGAACGAAAACGAAACGAACTTCCAGGGAATCCGCGTCTTGTGCGCGGGCTGCGCCGGCGACGCGCAAACCGCGTTGCGCTCGGTTCTCGCCAAGCCTCGCGTGCTCCTGCGCCAGGAACTCGTTTCCGGGAATTCCAGCAAGAACACAGCCGTGGCAATCGCGTCGGCGCAAATAGCGCGCAACTTTCGCGCTCTCAACAAGACGTTCTACTCTTTCGGAGTCGTCGACGGCTCGCCGCAAATCGAGTGCAACAACTACACGGATTACTGCTCGAACCAGTCGATAGAAGTCGCGATCGGCTCGTGCGACTGCGTGCGCATCGACGCGGCGGCCGGCGAAGGCGGAGTCGTACGCGTCGAGGGAAGCGAAGAGTGGTTCAGCGAGAATAACTACGCGCGAGTCGTCACGATTGCGGGCGTCATCGGCGGCGCGGTTTCTTGAGCCGTCTCTCCGCCATGCTTTTTTATATGCCTGCAGTGATATTTAACGCATGCTGCAGCACAAGAAGCAAGACGATTTCGGCGAGTGGTACTTGGAAGTCGTGCAGTCGAGCGAGTTGATGGATTACGGCCCCGTGCAAGGCTGCATGGTGTTGCGCGCCCGCTCTTACGCCGTTTGGGAGAAAATCCAGGCTTTCCTCGACGCGCGCTTCCGCGCCGACGGAGTGCAAAACCATTACTTCCCGCTCCTCATTCCCGAATCCTTCCTGAAACGCGAAGCGGAGCACTTCGCAGGCTTCGTCGCGGAAGTCGCTTGGGTGACGCAAGGCGGAAACGACGCGCTCGGCGAACGCCTCGCCGTGCGCCCCACGAGCGAAACCGTGATAAACGACTCGTTCTCGAAATGGATTTCCTCGCACCGCGACTTGCCGTTAAAAACGAACCAGTGGTGCAACATCGTGCGCTGGGACACGAAAACCCTGAAGCCTTTTCTCCGCACGCGCGAGTTCTTGTGGCAGGAAGGGCACACCGCTCACGCGAGCCGCGACGAAGCCGTCGCGCAAGTCGGGCGCGCGCTCGGGTGGTACAAGGAGTGCGCCGAGCAACTGCTCGCGATTCCCGTTCTCGCCGGCGTCAAGAGCGAGTCGGAAAAGTTTCCGGGCGCAGAGTACACGACGACGTTCGAAATCCTCATGCCGGACGGGAAAGCGTTGCAAGGCGGGACGAGCCACTTGCTCGGGCAGAATTTCGCGAAAATGTTCGGAATAAAATTCAAGACGGCGGACGAAAAGGAAGACTTCGTTTGGACTACGAGTTGGGGCGTGACGACGCGGCTGATAGGCGCGCTCGTCGCGATTCACGGCGACGACAAGGGGCTCGTGCTCCCGCCGCGAGTCGCGCCGCTCCAGTGCGTCGTCATCCCCATCTTCTACAACGACGAAGAGCGGAAAATGGCTCTCTTCAACATCGCGCGCATGAAAAAGGAAATCGAAGCGCGCGGCATTAGCGTGCTCGTAGACGACCGTTCCGAGCGCACGCCGGGATGGAAGTTCAACGACTGGGAATTGAAAGGCGTGCCCGTCAGAATCGAAATCGGCGTGCGCGACATGGCTCAGGAAGGCGCGACTATCGCGCGCCGCGACTCGGGCGCGAAAGAATTCGTGCGCAACGAGAAAATCGCCGAATTCGTTGAATACTCGCTCAACGACATTCAGCTCGCGCTCTACCGCCGAGCGAAAGAAAAACTCGACGCGGGAATAAGCGACGCGCGCGACACGGACGACCTCAAGAATTTGCTTGACGAACGCAAGGGTTTCGTGCGCGCCTCGTGGTGCGGGGACGCGCGTTGCGAGGAAGCGATTAAGGAAGAGACGGGCGCATCGATTCGCTTGATTCCGTTCGACGACGCGCCGCACGGGGAATGCGTGCTTTGCGGAAAGCCAGCGCGCGCCACGGCGTTCTTCGCGCGCAGCTACTGAAACGCGGCTGCTGAAGCGCGGCTGCTGAAAACCAGCGAAACCGGCGCTTTGAAACTTAAATTGAAACTAGTACCTGCGTTCCCTTCTGTCGCCGCGCCCTCCGAAACCGCGTTCTCCGCGGTCCCAGTCGCGTTGCGGGCGAGACCGCATTTCTTCCCGCGGGCGGTTCTTGCGCTTGACGCGGTTGGAAACTTCGCCTGCGAGCTTGTTTTGTTCTTCGCGCGATTCTTCGAGAATGCGGAACTCGCGCAGCTTGACCTTGTTGTCCGCGAAGCGTTCCGTGAACACTCCCGGATTCCTGTCGACGAGTTTTTTAGCGAGCACTTTCAAGTGCCTTCCTTTCACGCGGCCCAAAAACAATCACCCGAAAACTTTTGTGTTTCTCCAAACTTTTTTCTTTTGTTTTCTTTTAATTTCATAGCCCCGGGCGGATTCGAACCGCCGTCCACAGGTTCAAAGCCTGTTATCCAAAGCCCCCGCCCAACGCGCTCGCGCAAAAAAAGCGGAAGACGGCGGAGAAGCGGGTTTGGCCGCTAGACGACGGGGCTACGAGGCATTTTTTATGCGCGCGGGCTTTAAAATAACCCTACGGTGAAGCGCTTTGTTCGATTCGAACGACGAACTAGTTGACGACCTCGTTTCGCGGGGAGTACTCAAGACGCCGGGAATAATCAAGGCTTTCCGCGCGGTGGACCGCGCCGATTTCGTTCCGAGCGCGCTGCGCTCGCAAGCTTTCGATGATTACGCGCTCCCCGTGATGAAAGGGCAAACGATTTCGCAGCCGCTCGTAGTCGCGGCGACGACTGAAGCGCTGGAACCCCGCGCTGGAATGCGCGTTCTCGACGTGGGCACGGGAAGCGGTTACCAAGCCGCGATTCTCGCGCGAATCGCCGGCGGGAAAGGAAGAGTTTACGGCGTCGAACGCCTCCCAGAATTATTCGATTACGCCAAGCGACGCCTCGCGAAATACGAAAACGTCGAGCTGCGCTGCGGGGACGGCAGCCTGGGCTGGAAGGAGAAAGCGCCTTTCGACCGCGTCGTAGTCGCCGCGGCAGCGCCGCGCCTCCCGCAACCGATTGCGGAACAAACGAAGACCGGCGGAGTCATCGTGGCGCCCGTGGAAGGCGCGTTGTGGCTCGAACTAGCGGTTTTCAGGAAAAAGAAGGCGAAGGCGGCCGGCAGCAGCGGCGGCTTCGAGAAGCGTTCGTTGATGCCCGTAGTGTTCGTTCCCCTCGTCGGCGAACACGCTTACAAAGACGAAAAAGTTTTTTGAGTTTTTCGTTTTCGAGTCGCCGTTGAAAGAGTTTGAAAGAGTTTTTTAACGAGGCGCGCGTATGCATTCGAGGGTTGATGTTAATTGAAAGCTAAAACCACGACTGCAGCTCACAAAACGGCTGCGCGCAAAGGATTCGGAAACGGATTCGGCTTGGCGGTAATCGGCGCGCAGTGGGGAGACGAAGGAAAAGGCAAAATCGTTCACACGCTCGCCGAACGCAGCGACCTCGTCGTCCGCTTTCAAGGCGGGCACAACGCCGGGCACACCGTCGTCGCAGGAGGCAAAAAATTCAAACTACACTTAGTGCCCAGCGGCGTCATCGCGGGCAAGCGCTCGCTCGTAGGCGCGGGCGTCGTAATCGACCCGCGCGCCCTCAAGCGCGAGATAAGCGAGTTGACTTCCGGCGGAATAACGATTAATCCGCGAGTCCTCGGAATCGATTTTCGCGCGAGCGTCATAATGCCTTGGCACCCTGCGCTCGACGAAGCGCGCGAACAACGCCAAAGCAGTTTCGCGCACGCGATGACTAGCGCCGGAGCTTCCATAGGGACGACGAAGCGAGGCATCGGGCCGGCTTACGAGGACAGGGCCGCGCGCATCGGACTCGTTTTCTCGGATTTCGTCGACGCGGCCGCGCTCAAGGAAAAAGTTTTCGCGCTGCACGCTTACAAGCAACGCGTCTTGCACGGAATGCACTGCGGGCTCGCCGCAAGCCCGCAACGCGTCTACGCGGAGTACGCTTCGCTCGGCCGCGAGCTGTCGGCGTTCGCGTGCGACGCGGCGAGCGAAGCCACGCGGGCGGTTCTGCGCGGCGGCAAACGCGTGCTTTTCGAAGGCGCGCAAGGAACGTTTCTCGACGTTTCCTTCGGAACGTACCCGTTCGTCACGTCGTCGAACACAATTGCGGGAGGCGCGTGCGTTGGCGCGGGCGTCCCCCCGAAAGCGATAACGCGCGTGGAAGGAGTAGCGAAGGCGTATACTACGCGCGTCGGCAACGGCCCGTTTCCGACTGAGTTGTTCGACGACGTCGGACGCCACTTGCAGGAACGCGGGGCGGAGTTCGGGACGAGCACGGGGCGCAAGCGGCGGTGCGGTTGGCTGGACGCCACGATGCTGCGGCGCGCGCACGCGCTGAACGGATTCGACGGGCTGCACTTGACGAAACTCGATGTTTTGGATGGATTGAAGGAAATCAAAATCGCTGTGGCGCACGAAGTCCGCGGCAAGCGGTGGACTGAATTCCCGATTCGAGTTCAAGACGTCGAGAGCGCGAAACCAGTTTACGAATCCATGCCGGGATTCAAGAAAGTGAATTGGAAGCGCGTCGTCGAAGACGGCGAAAAGAAGGGGCTGGAAGCGTTGCCTGACGGCGCGTTGGCTTACGTGAAGCGCGTGGAAAAGCTAGCGGGAACGCGCGTTCTCAGCGTTAGCGTTGGCGAGCGCAGGGAAGACATCGTTTTCGCGAAGTAAAATCGATTCATAACGCTTTTTAAGAAGCGCGAGCACAGTGTTTCATGGTGATGAAAAATGCCTGAAATGCCTAAAATGCTTAGGAATCCCCGCACGAATCAAGAAACTAAACTGCCTTTGCGCGAAGAAACCTGGCACCACCGAGACGAAGGAACTTGGATCAAAACCAGGATTCCAGCCGCTTTTCTAAACGAAGACCAAATCAAACAACTAGAAGCGAAATTGCACAAGGTAAGCTACCCGTTAGGAAACACGCATCAAGAAGAAATAATGAAATTAATAGGAGGGCAGCCTAATATCGGCTTGTCTCACGCTGTAAAAGTTCAACCGAGCACTGAAGGCGGAAAACCGTTTCACTACGTCGAAGTCACCTCGCTATTCACCGAATATCAAGGAGTGGGCGAATTCGGACGGGGAGTGGTTGAGGATACCCTGCCAAAAAATCACCGAACAGTGGTGGACGCCGTCCAAAGAATATTAAAGAATTTCGTAGCAAACCTGCCTAAGCAGTAAAACGCAGTAACAGACCCGCAGGCGAATAGTCAGCCGATTTTCTCGAACTCGAAACGGTAATCGCCGTCAGGAACCCCGCTCCAAACAAGCTCGAAATCGCGCTCGACCGGCGAAGCGCCCGTATTCGGCAACTCGACCACCGTCGTAATGTTCATCGCGAGAACCTCCGGCGAACTCTTACGCACCACGCGCGTCTGCACGCTGAACGTCTGCTTCTCGCTCGACGGATTCGACAACAAGCAAACCCCTTGAACGAGCAGCCTCCCGCCGCTCAACTCGAAAGGCGCCATTTCCTGCGCGCCGACCATGCTGCGCGAACCCAAAAAATCCGGGTTCAACTTG
>CAZWIQ010000017.1:9669-12134 GCA_964634375.1 Microcaldota archaeon | reverse complement strand
AAACGAAAAGCGCTACCGCGAGAACAGCGACTACGACGAATAAAAGGTAACGCAGCTTGCCCGGGTTCTTCGCAGCATCCGCGATTCCCGCCGGCGACGCGACGCCCTTCAAGTTCGAAGCGAACTCATCCGCGAAACCTTTTTTCGCGCCCGGAATCGCCTCGGCGCCGAGCGGCGCGCCCAGGCACGCGTCCACGTCCACTTGAAAAGAATCGTTCGCCACGTCCAGCCACACGCGGTAAAACGGCACGTAATACTTCGTGAAAGCGCTTACTACGACGTTGTCCTTCGCGACTCCGAGCTGCGACGCGATTTTCGCGCGAGCCGCCTCCTTGACTTCGCTTGCATCAATCGCCGTCGGCTCGACTTCGGCTTCCGCGCCTTCCGGCGTCGAACGCGACTTCTTGAGCGGCCGCCCAACGAGCATGGGCACGAAATCGTTGATTTCGCCGCTGTAAGCGTTCAACGCCGTTTTCCCCGTCGGCGCGGGGCCTTGAGTGCCCGAAATGTCGAAAGAAAATAGCCAGAACGGCGTGTAAACGAGTTTCACGTCCGTGACTTCCGCGTTCGCCTGCTTCTTGCGCTTCAACTCTTTTTCCAGGACGCCGAGAGCCGCTTCAGGCGTGAGCACGGGCTGCAAGGCAGTCGCGTCGAGAATCATTTTGAATCAAAGCGTTTAGAGTCAACGAGTTAAAAAACGTTTATATTGCGCGGCGGCGTTTTTGTTTGGGTTGAGTGAATGGAGGCGGAACTTTTAGACAACACGCAGTTTATCTACGAGGTAGCGTTGGCTAGGCTCGAGCTCACCGCCTTGGGCGCGGACGCGGAAATCAAGAACGGTTTCCGGTTGTTCGACTTGAAGAAAGTCGAGGACAAGAAAACGCTGGTTAACCGCTTGGCTTACTTCAAGCGAGTGGACAAAGAAAAAACGCTTTACTCGCAACTGGTTAAATACAACCAGACGCGTTCAATCAACCAGTATTTGACGCACTGGTTTTATCCTTACAAAGGCAAGTTTCACCCGCAAATGATTCGCGCGCTGATTAATTACTCGCAAGCGAAGCCCGGCGACTTGGTTTTAGACCCTTACGTCGGCAGCGGCACGACTTGCCTTGAAGCGCAAGTACTCGGAATCGACAGCGTCGGCATAGACGTGTCGCCAGTCTGCAACTTGATTTCGAAAGCCAAAACCCAGTCAGTCGAAGTCCTCGACAAAATAATCGAGGAAAGCGCTGCCGTAGTAAGCAAAAACGGAGGCAATACTCTAGCGCTCTACGGCGAGAGAAACGAAGGCGGACTGGACGAAGCGATTAACGGGATTAAAAACGAGAAAGTACGCAATTTCTTTCAAGTCGCCAAACTAATTTCCTTGAGTGACGAGAGCCGACGCGGACGCGATTTCAACACGCAGTTCAAAGCTAACGTCGACAAAATGCTGGTTTCAGTCAAAGATTACGACGCCGCCATAAAAAAGCACGGACTTGAAATCGGCGAAACGAGGATTAAGCAGGCGGACGCGCGCAAACTACCGCTAGAAAACAACAGCGTGGACGCGATAGTAACTTCCCCGCCTTACTCGATTGCGTTGGACTACGTGAAAAACGATGCTCACGCGCTAGAAGCGCTCGGCGAGAACACTAGCGAGATTCGGGAAGAGTTTATCGGCGTTCGCGGAACGAACGGAAACAAGATTCAGCTTTATGACGAGGACTTAAAGAAAACTTACGACGAAATGCACCGAGTCTTGAAGCCCGGCAAAGTTTGTTCGATAGTAATCGGAAACGCTACGTTCCAAGGCAATGCGGTTGAAACCGTCGAACTTACTATCGATTACTGCAAGAGTCTCGGCTTTGAACTCGAAAAGAACGTCGATAAAATCATTTTCGGGTTGTACAACGTGATGCAAAAGGAAAACATCTTGGTTTTTCGGAAAAAGTGATTTCAATGACTGACGAAAAATATGTGAAGGAGTTGGAAGAAACGATTTCGAAGTTCATGGCGCCGCTGAAAAACATTCCGTTTCCGCTCGTGATCAGAGTAATTTCAGGGCACTCCGTGATTCCGTTCGACAAGAACAATAAAGCGGACGCGCTACTGCTGGAAAAACTCGTTAAAGCCGTTAAGAAAGCGGCGAAAATCGCGAGCCAAACGGGCATTTCAACGAACCGGCCGAACGAAGCCGGCAACCGGATAGAGTCGTTCGTGCGCGATGCTTTGAACGAACTTGGTTTAAACGCGATGATACCCGTCACTCCGAGCGGCAAGCACAAGACGGCGGGATATCCCGACGTTGAAATACGCGAAGCGACCGGCAGAATCACGTACTTAGAGTGCAAGACATACAGCTTGAGAAGCAAAAACTCGTCTTTCCGTTCGTTTTACTTCCAGCCGTCGAAAAGCTTCAAAGTCACTACGGACGCGAGGCATTTGCTCGTCGGCTTCGAAACCATGGTTGAGGAGCGAAA
>CAZWIQ010000017.1:0-9659 GCA_964634375.1 Microcaldota archaeon | reverse complement strand
AAACGGCAAGAAAGTTTACGTGCCCGTCCGGTGGGAGATTCACACTCTCGACGCCCTGCGCGTTCAAGTCAAACACGAGTTCAACGCGAGCAATAAAGAGATTTACTGGGAAAACGCGCTTTTAGCTGAAGGAAAAGTGGAGTAATAGGAGTAACTCAATCGAAGAAGAGTGAAGCAAATTGAAGTTTTCTCGTCTCGCGCTGGTTTTCGACGAAATCGAGAAAAAAAGTTCGCGCCTCGCGATGATGCACGACGTCTCGGAAGTCTTCAAGCAATGCACGCCGAAGCAAGCAAGGCAAGTCACGCTCTTAATGCAAGGAATAGTCGCGCCCCCGCACGAAGGAATCGAACTCGGAATGGCTGACAAGCTCGCGGAACGCGCGATTCAAATCGTGAGCGGAAAAAGCGCGAAGGAAGTCGAAACTGCTTACCGCAAGAAAGGCGATTTGGGGGACGCGGCTGAAGAACTCCTTTCGCAACGCAGGCAGCACGCGCTCTCGCGAAGCGAACTATCGGTCGAAAAAGTTTACGACAATTTCTACAAGATAGCGGCGAGCGCGGGCGGCGGCTCGCAAGACCACAAAATCAAGCTCCTAGCCGAGCTTCTCTCGAACGCCGAGCCGAACGAAGCGAAAATCATCATCCGATTCGTTACTGGGAATTTGCGTCTCGGCGTCGGCGAAAGCACGTTAATCGACGCGTTAAGCGAAGCGCGCTCCGGCGGCAAAGAGTTGAGCGCGGAAATCGGGCGCGCGTTCAACCTCACGAGCGACCTCGGCGCCGTTGCCGAAATGCTCCTCGAAAAAGGAATGCCGGCGGTAAGCGCGGTAAAACCGCGCCCGTTCAACCCAATCAAGCCCGCGCTGGCGGAGCGTTTGGAAAACGCGGCGGCGATAATCGAGAAAATCGGCGAAAACGGTTGCAGCGTGGAAGGCAAGTTCGACGGGTTCCGCCTCGCGGTGCACAAGAAAGGCGCGCGCGTGGAATTCTACTCGCGGCGCCAGGAACGCGTCACGCAAATGTTTCCCGACCTCGCTGAAGCCGTGCGCAAGCAAATCTCGGCGGACGAACTCATCGCCGAAGGCGAAGCCATCGCGGTCAACGACGCGACCGGAACGTTTCTGCCTTTCCAGGAAACCATGCAGCGCAAGCGCAAGCACGACGTCGCGGCAAAAGCCGAGGAAGTCCCCTTGAAGTTGTTCCTCTTCGAACTGCTTTACGTCGACGGCGATGACTACACGCAGAAGCCTTACCGCGAGAGGCGCGAAAAACTCTTGAAGCTCGTGAAGAAAGCCGGGGAGAAAGGAAACAAAATCGACGTGGCGCCAGCAATCACCGCGAAAACCGCGGCGCAGCTTCAAAAGTTTTTCGATGAAAGCGTGAGCAGCGGGCTGGAAGGAATCGTAGCGAAGGATTTCGACGCGCCGTACACGGCGGGCGCGCGAAAGTTCGCTTGGATAAAACTCAAGAAAAGCTATTCCGAAAAGCTCGCGGACACCGTCGACGTCGTCGTAATCGGTTATTATTACGGGAAAGGCAAGCGCACCGAGTTCGGGCTCGGGGGGCTGCTTACGGCGGTTTACGACGGCGCCCGCAGGCGTTTCCGCAGCGTCGCGAAAATCGGGACGGGCTTCAGCGAAGCACAACTCGCGGAATTCGCGCGCTCGCTCGGCAAACTCGCAGTCAAACGCAAGCCTGAAAACGTCGACTCCGTGCTCGAGCCAGACGTTTGGGTGAAGCCGAGCGTGGTAGTCGAAATCAACGCGGACGAAATCACGCGTTCGCCCATCCACGTCGCGGGAGCGGAAATCGGAAAAGGAAAGGAAGCGAAGGAAGGCGAAGCGGGGGTTGAAGGCCTCGCGCTGCGTTTCCCGCGCCTCGTGCGCGTGCGCACCGACAAATCGGCGGACGAAGCGACGACGGAGAAGGAGCTCGTCAAGCTTTTCGAAATGCAGCGCGCGAGCCGCGGGCAATCCAGCTGAAAAAAAAGTTTAAGAAAAGTTTAAGTTTACGGGCGACGACGAGCGACGAACTCGATGGGCGCGGGCAAACAATTTCGCGAAGTTGACTGCTTTAACCGCTAATGCTTGTTGAATTGGGAAGGCTTAACTTCGCTCTTTTGACGAACGCTTGAAAATCGCTTTCAGACGGCCGGCTGCGGCTCAGCGCCGCAACTAAGCGCTTCCACGCCCGGGGATTTTTCGGGTTCCTGTAAGACTGGGTGAGCACGGCGCTCATTACCGCGTAGCTCAACCGAAGCCGCCTCATGGAAGCGATTGCGTTGCGCATGTGCGCGGCTGCGCGCGCTTGCTTGTAAAGAGCGTCCACGGGAATCTTCAAAAGCAACCGGTCCGGCTCCGCAATCAACGCTGCCTTAAACTCTTCCGGCTTCAAAGAACCTTCGCGGTATCGGCGCATTAATTCTTCGATTTGACTCACTGAAAGGCTGCTGGACCGCTCTATTGCTTGGCGCCAAAGAAGCTTGCCGTAACCGATGACTGGGCGCCTTTGCCCGTAAGTAGCCAAGCCAACTCTTTTCCTCAAACCAACCAACTCGCCAAGAAAACGCCGGAAAAACGCTGGAAACAAATCGCCATCAGATAACATTTTATTGCACCCCGTTTTTAATTGTGACCATGAAACTCCGCTTCGCGAGCATCGTCGACTGGGACGACAAGACGTACGCGGGAAGAATCGCCAGCGTCGTCTATTTGGCGGGCTGCCCCTTGCGGTGCCCTTGGTGTTACTCCGGCGCGCTCGTCACCGCGCCGAGCGAGTGCTCGACCGAAAAACCCGTTGACTTCTTCTACAACCACTTGCGCAAGCAACGCGGCAAATGCAACGCGGTCGCGTTCGCGGGCGCCGAACCAACCGAGCAAGGGAACGCGCTCGCCGAATTGTGCGCGAAACTGCGCGGCGAAGGATTCGCCGTCAAAATCGAGACGAGCGGCTACTACCCGGAAGCGCTCGCGAACTTGCTGCCGCACGTCGATTTCGTGGCGTTGGACGTCAAGACGCGCCTCGAGCGAAACGCTTACGCGGCGGCTTGCGGCTTCGAAGGAAACTCGGAACTATTGCTAAGCAACGTGCTGCGCAGCATCGCGTTCCTCGAAACGCGCGGCGCGCAGTACGGCGTCGAGTGGGAAGCGCGCACCACAATCGTGCCGGGGTTGAACGACGACGCGGAAACGATTCGGGAAATCGCGCGCGCAACGAAGAACGCCGACTGCCACGCTTTGCAGGCGTTCGAAACGCAAGGACGCGAGCTGGTAAACAAGGAATTCGCGCAACGCGGCGAGCCAAGCCGCGAAAAAATGCTCGAACTCGCTGCGGCGGCGAAGGAAGCGCTTGCGGCGGCGCGCGGCGGAAACGCGGGCGCGGACGCGGGCAGGGACGCGAGCGTGATCGTCCGGGCGAAAGGCGGCGAAGCGAAAATCTGAAATCTGAACTAATCTGACTAATCTGAATTGATTCGAAACGGCTTGGTCTTGGTGGCGCTCGATGGATTTCAAGGAAGCGGCGCAGACAATCAAAAACGCGTTGGAAAACCAACGGCTCTGCCTCGTAGTCGGCGAATGCGTGGTGCGCTACGAAGGACGCGCCGCGAGCAAGCTCAGCGAAGGAGACCGCCTACTCGTCATCAAGCCTGACGGCACGTTTTTAGTCCACCAAGGCAAGGGAATGACGGCGATCAACTACCAAGGCCCCGGCGCTACGGTTACCGCTGACGCGGAAGATGGGGGCAACGAGCTCGTCGTCAAAGCCGAGCGGCTCAAACCCGTGCGCGAAACAATCGAAGCGCACTTCAAGCGCATCGATTTCGCCCGCTCGTTCGCGATGCGCGACGACTCGAAGCTGCGCTTGTTCGGGAGCGAACGCGAACTCGCCTCGCTGCTCGCGCAAGACTTGCACTTGATCGAACGCGGGCTGACGCCCGTGCAGGAGGAAAGCGTTTTGCCGAAAGGCGCCATCGACATTCTCGCGCGCGACTCGCTCGGGCACTTCGTCGTCATCGAACTCAAGCGCCGCGACGCGGGGCTCGACGCGGTCACGCAGCTCGCGCGCTACGTGGCGGAGCTGCGCAAGCGCAAAGGCGAAGTCGTCCGCGGCGTGTTGTGTTCCCCGAAAATCACTTCCAACGCGCTGAAAATGCTTGAAGAGAAGGGTTTCGAGTGGTTCAAGCTCGACTACGAAATCGCGAACCCAAGCGCGCGCATAAGGGGGCTGGAGAAAAAACAGAAGACGATTGCGGAGTTCGGAGCCAAGTGAAGGCGGCGAGATGCGTCGGTATTTAAAACTCGCTTCGACTAAAACTGTTGAGTAAAAACGGTTGAATGAATCGAATAAAAACCGTTGAGTAAAACCCGCCGGCGGCATCGAGGGGAAGCGTTTTGGCTTTGCGCAAGCTGCACCAGCAAGTAATATTTCTCGTAATCGCGTGCGCGGCGATAGCGTTGTTCGTAGGCTACCAGACGGGCGGGTTGGTGGCTCCCGCGAAGCAGGAATGCCCGAGCGCGCAACAACAAGTTTTCCCGACCGTGATAACCCAGCAAAACTGCGCTGGCCAAGCGTTGAACGACGAGTTCTCCGTCCGCCTCAAGCTTCCTGCAGTCGACCGCAACGACCAAGGCGCGCTCGCCGACCTCGTCGTCGAACGCAGCAGCGGCGACGGCGTCGTGTTCGTGCGCTTCAGCGGCAACAGCCCCTTGATTAATCCAGACACGCAGTCTTCGCTTCGCACCGCGCTCGAAGTCGCGCAAAGCGTTTCAGGCAAAGGCTTGAGCGGCAAAAACTTGTACTACTCGATTTCGACGAGCAGCGACGTCGTGGGCGGGAAGAGCGCGGGCGCCGCGATGGCGGTCGCGACGATCGCGGTCCTCAAAGGCGAGGCGCTGCGCCCCGACGCGCTGATCACTGGCACAATCGAGCCAGACGGCGCGATAGGGCAAGTCGGGAAAGTCTACCAGAAAGCGCTGGCGCTCAAGGCCGATGGCTACAACTTGTTCGTGGTTCCCGCGGGCGAAGGAAAGCAAAGCGTTCCCACCGAGCAGTGCGAGGAAAAACAAGGCGCGAACGGGCCCGAGAAAGAATGCACGACCGTCTACAAGATAGTCGACGTCGGCGAGGAAGCGGGAATCCGCATCGTCGAAGTCAAGAACGTGCGCGAGGCTTACGCGCTCATGAAGCGAAGTTAAAGGCGGTTTTCAACTTGAGGTTTGCAACCGCGTTCGCAAGCGAAAAACGGTTAATGCCGCCGGGAACCACGGGGATAAGGATTACTGGCGAAATGCGGGGGCACTTGATTGAAATCGCCGAACGCTTTGACGCGAAACGCCCCGCGCCGATTGCGGGAAGGATTCTGACGCGCAAAACGCTGTCGAAAAAATCGACTGCGGGACAAGTCTTGCAACTCGTAGAAGACGAAGTGAAAGCGCTTCGGGCGACGCAAACCGCTTTCAGCAGGACTGGACTCAAAGCCGTCCGAATGCACCCCGTTCAAAGCGCGGAAAACGAAATAAGCCGCCTCAATGCGTTGAAGCAAAGGCTGCGCGCTTACTTCGCACTGCAAAGAAGAGTCTTGAACGTGGTTGAATCGCGAACTCAACACTAAAAATGAAAAAAAATCCGGCAACTGATTTAAGCTCGCGGCGACAAAAGAAGAAATTAGTGGTTAACCGTGCTTGAAACAAGAGTCAAGCAAGCCGCAGCAATCGCGGCGGTACTGCTTTGCGCCGGCTTAGCCGCTCTCTTCATCGGCTACTCGCTTTTTCCCGCCGTGCGCGAAACGCGCTTTCAAGCCGCCGGCGTGAGCGACAACGGCGAAGGCGTAATAATCGACTTCGCGCTCCGCTCGCGCCCCGGCAACGGCGCGCTCCTCGTAAACGTCGCGAACGCCGAATGGAGGGAAGACACCGCCGCGTCTTTCCTGGCGGCGCGGGAACACGCGCAAAGCCTCGTCGGCGTCCCGCTCGACAACCGCGACTACGAATTGAGCGTTTCGGCTTCCGGCGCCGGAATCGGGGGCGAAAGCGCTGGCGCCGCATTCGCCAGCGCGGTGATCGCGAATTACTATGGCGGACAGCTTCGCGGAGACGCCGTGGTTTCAGCCGCGTTGCCTTTGGACGCGGCGAACGAAACGCTCGAGCCGATCGGCGGCGCGGACGAGAAAATCCTTGCGGCGGCGAAAGCCGGCAAACGCTTTTTCGTGGTCGCCCAAGCGCAGCAGCTCAAGTACGAAGGCGAGCTCGCGAAACGCATCGCGATAAAGCGCGTGCGGACGCTGCGCGAAGCAGTTTCTTTCTTGCTGCAGCGAACGGGTTAAAAACCCGCGAAGCAATATCTTAACTCGCGCGGGGGTCGCCTAGTGGCTATGGCGGCAAGCGAATTGTTTCCAGATTTTTTTCAAGAAATGTTTTCGTCCGCAAGCCTGCTACTGGACTTTAAGCCCTTGTGGGAAAAAGCAGTGGAAAGCTGTTAGCGCATTACGCGCTGCGCGGGTTCGAATCCCGCTCCCCGCGCTTTCCTTCAAAACGAGCGCGAACCCAAAAAAAAATGGCGCAAAAAATGAGAAACCGACCCAGAGAATTGACTCCGTTCCAACGCGGCACTTACGACGCGCACCCCGGAGCCCGAAAAGCGATTGAAAGACGCGACCCGAGACCGGCTTTGGCTGCAATCCGAGCCCGGCTCGAAGAATTGGTGGAAGAACGCCGCGAGACCGTGAATCCGGAGGGAACGACGCCCGAACTGAAAATGGAATTTTCGCAGAACGTCAGCGTAAGCGGAAACCCCCAACTGAGGCTGGTAATGAGCGGCGACCAACAAGCCGCCAAAGAAATGAGCAATTACCTGAATCGAAAACGGTCCGCGTTGAGAAGAGCGCTTGCCGAAGCGGGTTGGAAAACCCACACTGTTTCGCTGCGAAATTACCCCAACAGCGTAGCGGTAAGGATCAAAGCCAAAAAGCCCAGGTCGAATCAGCCCACGGTGGCAAGCGACACTGCTTACCATTGAACGAATTAAAAAATGCAAAAAAATGGAAAAAAAATGGAAAAAAAACAAATTGTTTTTTCTCCGAGCGGCGGCTCGCGCCGCGAAAAGTTTTTAAGCCCGTTTTTCGAAAGTGTTGTCCGCGAATTCTACGACCAGCGTGGTAGCAAGGTCAACGGGATATTCGCGTTCTCAAGGATTGCCTCCTTTCCGATCCCGCTCGAGCGAGCTACCACCCCCAACCTAAAACACTAGAGTAAGGCACGCACGACTTCGGAAACAAAACCCTTATTTTATACCGAGGGCGTAACTTTTTCCTCACGGGCTCATAGCTCAGTCTGGATAGAGCGCTTGCCTCCTAAGCAAGAGGTCGGGGGTTCGAATCCCCCTGAGCCCGCTTCATTCCAACCACCGACTCACTATTTTTAATGCCCGCCGCGTTACTACAAGCAACCTGCCGCGAGAGTGTCTGCATTGACTGGAGAAGCCGAGAAAACCTTTTTCCAAACGCTTAGCGCCAGCGAAGCGCTGCACGCCCTCGACTCCAACGCGAACGGGCTGACGCCCGAAGAAGCGAAAGCGCGACTCGCGCGCTACGGCCCCAACGCGTTAAAGACAAAGAAAAAACAAAGCACGCTCTCAATGTTCCTCGGGCAATTCAAGGACTTCATGATTATCATTCTGATTATAGCCGCCGTGATTTCCGCGTTCCTCGGCGAAACAATTGACGCAACCGCAATTCTTACCATCGTCGTAATCAACGCAATCATCGGGTTCGCGCAAGAATACCGCGCCGAGAAGGCAATCGAAGCCCTGCGCAAGCTCGCGGCGCCGAAAGCCCGCGTCGTGCGCGGCGGCGCGGAAGCGCGCATCAACGCGGCTGCGCTTGTTCCCGGAGACGTCGTAATACTCGAGGAAGGAGACAAGATTCCCGCAGACTGCCGCTTGCTCGAATCGGTTTCGCTCGAAGCAGACGAAGCTTCCCTCACCGGAGAAAGCCTGCCAGCGAAAAAAGAAGCCGAAGCACGCGCGGACGCGAAGGCGGCCGTCAACGATTGGCGCAACTGCCTGTTTTTGGGGACGGCGGTAACGCGCGGCCGCGGCCGCGCCGTCGTATTCGCGACCGGAATGCAAACGCAAATCGGTTCGATTGCGACGATGGTAAGCGAAGCAGGCGAGGAAGACACGCCGCTACAGCGCAAGCTCGACTCGCTTGGAAAACAACTCGGAATCGCGGCGCTAGCGATTTGCGGCGTGATTTTCGTCGTCGGCACGCTGCGAGGCGGCATCGAACCGTTCGAAATGTTTTTGATTGCGGTTTCGCTCGCCGTCGCAGCGATTCCCGAAGGCTTGCCCGCAGTCGTAACGATTTCGCTGGCCATCGGCGTGCAGAGAATGGCGCGCAAAAACGCGATAATGCGCAAGCTTCCCGCCGTCGAAGCGTTAGGCAGCGCGACCGTGATTTGCACGGACAAGACGGGCACGCTAACGAAAAGCGAGTTGACGGCGCGGCGCTTTTTCGTCGGCGGCGCGAACGGCGAATTCGTCGACGTTAAAGGAGAAGGGTACTCGCTGGCCGGCGAATTCGTTCAAAAAGGCAAGCCCGTCTCCCCGCTGAAAAACAAGGACACGTTCGAGCTGATGCAAATCGGCGTTTTGTGCAACAACGCCTCGCTCTCGTTCGACGGAAGCGGGAAAAACGCGAGCGCTTCGATTACTGGCGACCCGACTGAAGCGTGCCTCCTAGTCGCGGCGGAAAAAGCCGGAATCGACTACAAGGACGCGCAGGCGCAACACGCTTTCGTCTCCGAAATCCCGTTCGACAGCAAACGCAAGATGATGAGCGTAGTCCGCAAAACGCCTGAAGGCCTGAAGGCGTTCGTCAAAGGCGCGCCTGAAATGGTTCTCGAAAAAAGCGCTTTCGTGCTCGACAAAGGCAAGGAACGCAAGATTACCGCGCGCGACAGAGAAGCGTTCCTGAAAGCGAACAAGGAAATGGCTAGCGCCGCGCTGCGCGTGCTCGGTTTTGCGTATCGAAGCGTTTCCGCGAGCGAAGCGAAAACGCTGAAAACCGGGTGCGAAAGCGAAAAAATCGAGGAAAAACTCGTTTTCGTCGGGCTCGCGGGAATGATTGACCCGCCGCGGCAGGAAGCGCGCGAAGCGATTCTCGCGTGCCACGAAGCGGGAATACGCGTGATAATGGTTACCGGCGACAACCCTTACACGGCGCAGGCGATCGGACGCGAATTGTGCCTCGAGAAAACCGCTGACGGAAAAACCGGCGCAGGCAAGTGCGGCGGAGGGC
This sequence comes from Microcaldota archaeon, assembly GCA_964634375.1. Lineage (GTDB taxonomy): Archaea > Micrarchaeota > Micrarchaeia > Norongarragalinales > Norongarragalinaceae > CAITNU01. The sequence goes on along the minus strand of CAZWIQ010000017.1, from coordinate 364 downwards.
GCGTGATAACCGGCGTCGAACTCAACGAGATGACGGACGACGAGCTCGTGCGCGCGGTGCGCGACGTGCGCGTGTTCGCGCGCGTGGCGCCGGAACACAAGATGCGCATCGTGAAAGCGCTCAAGGCGAACGGTGAAATCGTGGCGATGACCGGCGACGGGGTGAACGACGCGCCCGCCATAAAGCGAGCCGACATCGGCGTCGCGATGGGAATAACGGGAACGGACGTGGCGAAGGAAGCGAGCGACATGGTCATTACGGACGACAACTTCGCAAGCATCGAGCGCGCCGTAGAGGAGGGAAGAATCGTTTACGACAACATCCTGAAAAGCGTGCGCTACCTGCTTTCGTGCAACATAGGCGA
>CAZWIQ010000016.1:0-18859 GCA_964634375.1 Microcaldota archaeon | reverse complement strand
CCTCCGTGTTGCGCGATTGGGTACAACACGTTCACGGGCGGTTTCATTTGCCGTTCCCGGCTTTTTTCGGGCCTGCCCATGCTCGTGCCCACGTACAACGGCGCTTTCGGCCGCACTTCGAACGGAGCCAAAATTTTGACGAGTTCGAGCGCGTTGCGCTCGTCGGGCTTCTCGCTTGCGCCTGCGCCTGCGCTTGCGCTCGCGCCCGCGTTTTTCTCGCGGAATTCAGCGAGCGCGGAGTCGAACTTCGTTTTGCTCGCTTTTTTTCCGTCCAAGAGCGCGAGCGTTTCGAACAAAGCCAAAGCAAAATCTTTCTCTATTATTACTTCGTCGTTTTCAACTCGGTGGGGCACGCACAAAATTTCCAGGAGGCGTTTCGCGGCTTTCGCCTCGGGGGTTTGGACTCCGAGCGAGTTCAACTGAATCCGCGCCTTCTTGAATTCGAACCACTCGTACTCGAGCTTGGCTTCGCAAAGCCACTCGGCGAGCGCGGCAAGCTCGTCCACGGAAATGTCGTGCCAGTGAAACGTAAAGCGGGGCGCCAACGCCACGCCGTGCTTGCCGCAGAGTTCGCGCGCGTCCTTGTAAGAAATGCGACGCAATTCCTGCCTGGTTTTCTTCACGTTTTTCGCTTCGAGTTCAACTGCAAGCCAGTCTTCGCACCAAGCGCTCGGCACGAGAGGGTGGTTCGTCTGAATGAAATCGCCCACGCAAACAAGCAAATCCCCAAGAAAAATAATTTCTTTGACTTGGCTCCGAATTTTCAGCGCTTCCTCGACCGAGTCGACGCGCTGCACGCTTCCGTCGTTGAGTAGAACGACGGGCCCGTCGATGTCGGCGCAAGGCGTTATCACGCACGCCTTTCCTGGGCGCTCCGTCTTCAATTGCGTGCCGAAAGCCGGGAAATCGTCGAGGAGAACCATCGCCGCGGGGTGCGCGCCTTTCGATTGGATTCCCATGAAGCGCGTCCTGCCGTAGCGGAGGCGGAAGCCGCCGGGACGCATCGGGTACGAGAAGACGGGCCTGCCGCCGACGATTTCGTCGATGTATTTCTCGACGGGCTTTATTTCCGTTCGCGCCTCGCTCTTCTTCGCGACTTTAATGAGTTTCTCGAGCCAGCTCCAGTCGAGTTTCGCGCGCTTCGTGATTTGGAGAATCTTCGCGGCCTTCAAGCAAACGCCTTCGCCCATGACGAGGCAAACGCCGCCGCGCACCTTGTTCGTTTCAACCGACGGGAGATTCCGTTTCACGGCGATTTCGTAATCCTCGGTCAGCTCGCCGTCGATGCAAACCGGGCAGTTCGAGACGACGTGCCGAACTTCTTCCTCCGTGGGCGTGTACTGCCCCGCGCGCGTGCGCATTGAATACAAATTGACTTCCTCGATGAACCTGTCCGTCTCGTCGCCCGTCGGCCGGTAGTTCTCGATTCCCGCGAGCCGCCTGCAAAAATCGCCGATTACGAGAGTCATCGCCTGCCCCGTTCCGCCCGCCCCGCGAATGGGTCCCGCGAAATAAACCGCGAGATACTTCGAGCCGTCCGGGTTCTTGCGTATTCGCGCTTTCGAAATCCCTTCAATGGGCGCGCTTACGACGCCTTCGGTATACAGGGCAAGGCCCGTTCGAATCGCTTGTTCGATGAGTTCTTCCTGCGTCGGCTCGATTCCGCTCGCCGCGGCGAGCGCCGCGTCCGCCGCGAATTTTTTCTCGACGATTTCGCGCGCGATTTCGAAGACGACTTCCTCCCGCTTTTTCTCGCGCAACAGCTCGCGAATTCGCTGCGCGACTCCGCGCGGGCCGACGAGTCCTTCCACTCGCGCGGCGACGTCGCTCGCCAGAAATATCTCGACTTCGCCGGTGGGGTCGAACCCTTTACCGCGCGCTTCGCGGGCGACGGCGTAAGCGGCGTTCGTCGCCGCGCCGATTCCGTCGAAATACTTCTGTATCCGCTCGCTGCAAACAGGCATGCGTTAAAACCGCTTTTCATTTTACGACTCTTCGTTGTACTACTCTTCATTGCACGACTTTTCATTGCACGACTTCGACGACTTCCGTTTCCTTGTCTTTCGCGAAACTCAGAATCGACAGCTTCCCCGTCCGGAAATTGTAGACTGGCACGAGGCAAGGCGTCGGCGCGTGCCCGAGCTTCGTCTGGTAATCAGTCGTGTCCTGCCAAGTTCCCGCGTTGATTATCATCGTTCCCCGGTAGTCGACGCAGCTCGTCTTGTGCGACTCGCCTAAATGAAAAAAGTCGGGAACCTCGTCTATGACGAGCCCGTCGTGGCCTCCAATGAGGCGCGGCTCGTCCCCGTAAATCGGGCTCAAGAGGCGCGAACGCAGCATTTCCTTCGCCGCGTTCTCCGGATTCTTGTCCGCGCTCCCGAGCCCGGGAATCGAAGCGAAAATCCCGTGCATGGAAGCGCCGTGGTAAATCAGCAGGCGGAAGCCGTGCACGCCGACGAGAGCGGGATTCGGGACGAGGTGAACGTTCGGCTTGTCCGCAAGATCTTTAATGAATTCGCGCGGAAGCGGCGGCTGGGGTTCCGCGGCGTGCACCGCGTCGTGATTCCCCGGCGCGATGACGACTTCAATCCACGGCGGAATTTTCTTCATGAACTCCGCGAAAATCTCGTACTGCATAAAAATGTCTTTCGTGACGAGCTGCTTCTCCTGCTTCGGGTAAACCCCGATTCCGTCGCAGCAGTCGCCCGCAACGCTGATGTACTTGATGCTGCCGGCTATGCGGCGTTCTTCGTCCGTTCCTTCGCCGTTGAGAAAACGCAGAAAACGCTGGAACTGGTCCTGCAGAAAGTACTTGCTTCCCACGTGCAAATCGCTGATGAATGCGATGCTCACGTCCTCGTTCAACAAGCGGCGTTTGCGAATCGGGGTTTCCGGCCATGAGACGTCGTCGACGATGAAGAGTTCGCGGCTCATTTTTCCGTCTACGGCCACGACTTCGTCGAGGAGAAGCGAATCCGCGCGTTTCCGCGCTTTCCCGTCGCGCGCCGCGAGGCACTTCAGCGTTCCAGACGCGCTCAAATCCTCTATTTCAAACAAAAGGTGCCCGTTCTTCGTTTCCTTCTTGTCGAACACGATGCCGATCACGCGCTTCGACTCGCGGGCTTCGCCCCACCCGCTGGCGCCGCCTGCCGCGGGCGCGGAGCGCACGGAAGCTACCGTGGCGCCTGGAACGTTCGACACGCGGCTTTTCAGCAAGTCGGAAACGCGGCCGTAACGGTCGCGGAAGTACGCCACGAAATCATCGACTTTTCCCGCGTTCTTCTTTTCCACAAAAAGCTCGAAGACGACGCTTGCGGCGATGCGGCGCGCTGGCGCGTCGAACTCTGCCGCCGCGGCGGCTCCCAAGCGTTCGGGGAGCACTTCGACGGCTTTGTGTTCCGTTGCAAGCGAATCAATGATTTCGTCGACGAGCGCGTGCGTCAACAGCCAGTCGCCGCGCTGCTTCGCGTACTCGATTGCGCGGCGCGCTACGGCTTCGCCGTCGCTTCGCTCGGCTATGCATTTCAAGGCTTCCGCTTCCGGCACGAGTTCGCTGGATAGAATTAGCTTGCGTGCTTCGTCTTCATTCGTTTTTATCCCACCATGAAAACCGCTTTTAGAGAAGCGGCGATTAAAGCAACGCAGAAAGAGCGCGCGCAAATTAATAATGGTTTTGGTGGGGGCGCTCGCTGGAGCTTTTTGGCTTCCGCGTAGAAGTTTTTTGAACTCGCAACAAAAACGGTTTTCATTTTCAAAACGCTGGCCGTTTACAGCTTTAACCGCTTATTACCTGCTCTTTCAGGGCTTCCAGCTCGCTGAGAATATTCCAAACCATGGTTCGCGCGTGCATCGGAATGTTGATGTCGTTGCTGACTTCGTCGAGCGCGTAGACGGCTCCGCTGATGCGCGTTCCGAGCTCTTCGCCCGGCTCCGTCAACTTGTCTTTCGCGAACGATAAGGTAGCGCGCACGTTGCGCGGAACGCTGTTGTCGCGAATCAAATCGTCGAGGAACGACGTGACTTGCCTGACTTTCTCGTCGTACTTGGAGTCGTCAGCCATAATGACCGCCTGTTCGTGAATGATTTCAGCGTTTCAAGATGATTTGTTTTTCAGTTGTTTGTTTTAGTTGCTTAGAGAGTTATATTCGGCGAACCGAGTTTAAAACCCTTTAGGAGACGCGGTTGAGTCCAATCAAGCGTTCGAGCGTTCAACGGAAGCGCTGCTGCGCAAAGATTTTAAGCGCGCAAGCGTTAATCACCGTTCGATTCGCTTCATTGAAAGGTGATTGCTTTGGAAAAAAACTTCGCTTCCCTCGACGAACTGCAAGCGCCGGAAGGCAAAACCGTGCTCGTGCGCGTGGACGTCAACTCGCCGGTAAAAGACGGCGTTCCGCAGCCGGGCCCGCGCTTCACGGAATGCGCCGCGACGATTCGCGAACTCGCGAAAAAAGGAGCGAAAGTCGTCGTGCTCGCGCACCAAGGCAGGGCGGGAGACGAAGATTTCACTTCGCTGGACAAACACGCTGAGCTGCTCTCGAAAGCCGTGAAAAAGAAAGTCAAGTTCGTTTCCGACTTGTACGGCGCGTTCGCGCTAGCCGCGATCGCGAAAATGAATAACGGAAAAATATTGCTGCTGGAAAACACGCGTTTTTACGCGGAAGAAGGAGTCGACAAGAATTGGGACAAGACGCTGATGGCGAAAAAGCTAGCGGGCGCAGCGCAAGGCGGCGCCTTCGTAAACGAGGCGTTCAGCGTTTCCCACAGGGCGCAGACTAGCGTCGTCGGGCTTCCCGCGCTGCTTCCGTCTTACGCGGGGCGTTCGCTCGAGCGCGAACTCAACGCCCTGCAGAAAGCAACAGTCAATCCCGAACGCCCCGTCGTCTACGTTCTCGGAGGAGGAAAGCCGGACGACTGCTTCAAGATTCTGAAGCACGTAATCGAAAGCGGAGTCGCCGACAAAATTCTTTTAGGAGGCGTAATTGGAGAATTAGCCGTCATCGCTTCGGGAAAAAGTCTCGGCGCGAAGAAGGAATGGTTGGATGAGAAAGGTTTTTCGAAGCTCCTCCCCGAAATGCAGGCGCTCGTGAACGGCGAGCAAGGACACAAACTGCTCGTGCCGACGGACTTCGCTTTCGCGGAAGCGGACGGCATCCGCGTCGAAGCCCGCGCGGAAGAACTGCGCGGCAACGAAAAAATTTTCGATATCGGCAGCAAAACCGCGGCGGCGTTCGCGAGCGAAATCAAGGCGGCGCGCACTGTTTACTTCAAGGGGCCAGTCGGGCGTTACGAGGAAACGGCTTTCGAGCTCGGCACGCGCCTCGTCCTCAAGGCAATCGAGTCGTCGAAAGCGTTCTCGCTGATGGGCGGCGGCAACACGCTCGACGCGTGCGAAAAATTCGGCGTAAACAGGAAGCGCATCGGGCACTTGAGCACGAGCGGCGGCGCGCTCCTCGCTTTCCTCGGAGGCGAAACGCTTCCCGGAATCGAGGCTCTCAAGCCGAAGGGCTGAAACCAAAGAAGTGATTTTTTGAATAAACTGGAAAAACTCGCGGCGCGAGTCGGCCGAATCGAAGCGCGGAACGCGCGCGTGGAAAGCGACAAGGCGTGGGAAACGAGTTTCGCGCGGCGCGCGCTGCTCGTATTGTTTACTTACGCGGCGGTCGGCTTTTACTTACAGGCGATTCGCGTTCCGGAGCCTTGGCTTAACGCGATTATTCCCGCGTTAGCGTTCCTTCTCTCGACGCTCACGCTGCCGTTCTTCAAAGAGCAGTGGTTGAACGCGTTGAAGCCAAAGAGTTAGCGTTATCAGTTTGTGGTTGCCTTTCTTTGCCGTCGACGCCGCTCGATAAGCTCTAGCAACTCTCTTGCGCGTTTTTGGTTAGGCCCGAGAACTTTTTTACTTATTCTCGGTCTGAAGCCACATTCTCTAAGTATTTTCAACAAATCGTCGATATTGGGTGCCATGCTTTCCAAGTGAATAAAATGCCAATTCCTTCGCCTTTCCCAACCCGAACTTTGTCTCGTTACGCTCGCCCATTTTCCTCGTGTTCTAGTCATGAATCCGACAGCAATTCTTTTTAGCCGCGCTTCTCTGTAAGGAGTGAGTCTTCCTCTAAACCCGAAACTTACCGACAGTCCTTCGCGCTTGGGTTTAGGAGGAGGTTCGTAAACCGTCGCGCCGCACCTTCCAAGCCTCCTAATTGCGCGAACCGCTGTTTTCATCTCTAATCCCTCCTCGTCATTCAAAAATTGAGGGCGGTTTAAAAAGATTTTGCTTGAAAGAAGAACATGCCCTTTAACTCGAGGTTCTCGAAAAAAATTAGTTTTCGAAAAAAATAAGGGGGAAAGCCGAGCGCGCTTGCGCGCAACCCGGCTTTTTGCGTCACAAAAATCTAGTGCTTCATCAAGCCCTTGCGCTTGACGAACGCCCAAAACTTCTTCGTGCACTCGCTGGGCGCGAGTCTCCCGGAGCCGTACACTTCTCCGAGCGTCACGTTCTTTACGGGGCCGAAGTCGATGACCAGGCCGCCGAACGGTTTCCTTGCCATGCTTTTTTCACCCTCCCTTCACACTCGAAAAACTCTTTGTTGTTATCGCGTTTTCGAGGTAAAATTCGGTTCGTTGATTACGCCGAAGGGGTTTTAAAGCTTTTCTTAGAGGTAAAAACGCGTTTTCTCGAGGGGAAAAAACGGTTGAAAAGAAGGACCGCGCCCGATGCGCGTCCTAAATATTTTCAAGGAGTTCTTCGATAGTAACTCCAGTTTGTTCAAGTATCCCTTTGAGCGTGCCTTGAGCCAACTCGTTATGCACCGGGACTACTGTGAACCGTAGGCGTTCCTTGACTATGCCTTTTAGGAATACGTGGTTTCCTCGCTGGCGCACCGGCTTCAAGCCAAGTTTAGAAAGAGCTTTAATTACTTGTTGGCCTGAAAGGACCGGGTGTTTGGGCATCCTGACTCACGCTAGAAGACGCTGCGCCACAAGCAACGGGCATTATCGCGCTTACGCTCAGCGTTTGTATTGGGCGTTCCTCTTCTACCCGCGCTACCATGCGCTTAAACTCGTCGTCTTCCAGGGAGAGTTCGAATGCTTCCTTGAAATTATTTATGGCCTCGCGCAGTGTTCTACCTTGAGTAGTGGTTCCAAATTTAGGCGATTTTACTACGAGCCACGTTCCTTCCCGCCACATCACGACGTCGATTTTCATTTCCGTCTTCCTCTTTTCTTCTTTACGGTTATGCGCTTGCCTTCGACTGAAACACTCCAAAAATCGCCGAAAACAAATTTTTGTTTTAGTTGTTCCCATTCCTTTAAACTAATGTTTAAAACTATTCTGACTTCTTCTCCAAACGAAATTCCTGGCATTTGCCCTATGTTGATATCGATTTTTGCTGGAACTGGCTTTTTTTCAGTGGCTTGCGGTAATGGCGGCGCTGGCGAAGTAAGTATTACCTGGACGGCTTTTTCACCGTTTGGACGCATTACAGGATGAACCGCGCCAACTTCCGCCTCGAATTCCATTGCTACCCCCTGAAAGACGCCGATGAACAATATTCCGCCAAACTATTTTAAACCCTTACTTCTCTAAGCCCCCGGAGGAGGCGGAGCGTTAACCTCAGTTCGTGCTTTCACCTAGCACATAAACGTATAATTGTGCACTAAACTTTATTAGACCCTAGCCTCAAGACAAGACGACCACAAACCGGAGGGAAAAAGTTATGGCTCAGCGTGCAGCAGCGTCAATTTACGGGAGTACGACGGATTTGCCGGCGGCCTTCGCTCGCCTGCATAAAGACGAGTCGGTTTCGCCGGAAAACAAGGAGTTAATCGAGAAGTTCGCTAACGCCTGGCTCGCCAAGGGCGTTTCAGAATTGCGTGGAGTCAAACTGGTTTATTGTTTGCGCACGCTGGCTCGCGTTCTGGCAAAGCCGTTCCCCCAAGCGACGAAAGACGACGTTATTGCTTTAGTCGGCTCGTTGGAACGCTCGAAGTACGCTGAAAACACGAAGTACGACTTGAAAGTCATCTTGAAAATGTTTTATCGTTGGTTGAAAGGAGGCGACGACGAAACGACGCCTCGCGAAGTCGCTTGGATTAAGCCGCATTCAAACAACAAGAAAGTCAAGCTACCGTCGGACTTGCTTACCGAAGAAGAGGTTCTCAAAATGGTTCAAGCCGCTGATAATCCTCGTGACAAGGCTTTCGTGCTAACGCTTTACGAAAGCGGTTGCCGAATCGGCGAATTACTATCGTTGCGCGTGAAAAACGTTCAGTTTGACGAGTACGGCGCTGTTTTGCGAGTTTCCGGTAAAACCGGAGACCGCAGGATTCGAGTTATTAGCGCTGCGCCAGTTCTCGCTTCTTGGCTCGAAAACTACGAAGGGCGAAACAACCCCGAAGCGGTTTTGTGGCCGCCTCGCGCGAATAACCGCCGCGAGACGGATTACGCTAGTTTGCACCACTCGGCTTACAACGTCCTGCGAAACCTAGCAGTCAAAGCCGGGATTAAGAAAAAAGTTCACCCGCACTTGTTCAGGCACAGCCGAGCAACAGCGCTAGCAAGCAAGTTGACTGAAGCGCAAATGAAGGAATACTTTGGTTGGACGCAAGCAAGCGAGATGGCTGCGACTTACGTCCACTTGAGCGGACGGGACGTGGATAACGCGTTGATCGCTTTGCAAGGTTTTGAAGCGCCGGCGCGGAAGCAGGAGGAAGTAATGAAAGTTACTTATTGCCGACGCTGCCACGAGAAAAACTCGCCTTCCTCGAAGTACTGCGCTAGGTGCGGAACGCCTACGGATGAAACGCTCGTAATGCCGAGTGAAGCCGCTGCAAAGCAGGAAAGCGGTTTGATGAGCGCGTTGCTGCAAGACCCGGAAGTCAAAGAGTTTCTGACGCGCAAGGCGGTTGAACGCGGTTTAAACGGTTTAGGGTTGCTAGGCGGTTGAAAAATGAGTTTTGATGACTTCTTGGGCTTTTGTTTCAAAGGCGCGGCGTTCATAATTGCGGGAGTGGGTTTGCTGCTTTTCTTGAGTCCGTTAATCATCGGTTTAACAGTAATATGCGTTTTTGGTTGGATTGCCATGAAAGTAAGCGGTTGGCTTGAAAAACGAGAGGAATATCGGCGGGCGCACAGGAGTTTGACTCTCGATGAAATAGCGGAGTTAGACAGGAGCACGCACACTCCAGAGTTTGAACGGGAAATGAAGGAAAGGAGCGAAGAAAGCTTGAACCGCGCTGTCAAGGCTGCGGAGAAGTATTCGAGGGATCTCGCGCAAAATTTCGGTGAAGAACAACAAAACGCTGAACCGGAAACTGCTTTAGACGACGAAGAAGAGGAAGAAGAAACCGTTGAGAAGGAATACGACTTGTCAGCGCCCTTGCATTTGGACAACCAGTTGACTTTCAGCCAAAAAGAAAAGTTGTACGCGAAAGGCTATCAAGTCCTCAAAACCAGCGCGTTCGGTGATTCGGGAGCAGCGCATTACTGGGTTATGCCGCGCTACAACGAAAGCAAAGAACACGCCTTCTTTTGCTACCTCTTGAAAGCAGAGTTGGAGAAACATGTGGCTGAAGTTGAGTTGCACGTTACTAGCGGACCCGACGTAGTGGTTACTTGGAAGGGTAAAAAGTATTGTTTTGACGTGGAAACCGGCAAAAGCCTAAAACGACAACCCGAGTGGTTGGCAAAGAAATTCGCTTACTACCAAAAAGAATACGATAAATCGTTTATTCTCGTGACGAAGAGGACGTTGAAGTATAATTACGCGAAGTACGGAATCGTGATTACTCGCGCCATGATAAAGGAAACAATCAAAAAACTATTCAGGAAAACAGCGAAACAACCGAAAAAACGTAGGAAAAAATAATTGTTTTGATGGGACCGCATTTTTCAGTGTTGCCGCCTCAGGCGAGGAAAGCCGTAAACCCTTAAGAATTGGTTGCCGCGTAATCGGGTTAAACGACGAGCAGCCGAACAACACCTAATGTTCACTTTCAGTGAACAAGCCGTTTAAAGTGAACATAACCTATTAAACGATTATGTTCACTAATAGTGAACGTATTTAAATGTGGTGAACGTAATGTTTTGCGTTGTTTTTCATGGTTGAACGCAGTATTTTTTTTGAAGGCAAGGCTTCCGACGTAGTCAGAGTGCTTCTCGTCAACTATCCAAAAACGTGGGCTTTGCGCGACATGGCCAAGGAAGCCGACGTTTCGCTTGGCTGGGCTTCCAAGGTTTCCAACGCTTTGATTCGCGAGCGGCTTGCTTTGCGCGCATCAGCGCGTTCAGAATTAAAGCTCATGACTCCTTTGGATTTGCTTAAGCGTTGGGCTGCAGTCAACAATTTCGCGGCAAACGCGAAGTTTGCCGAGTACTACTCGCGGGAAGAAGACGCCTCAAAGTTTTTCAGCGGGTTTAAAGGAAAAAAAGGTCCGGATTACGCTTTGACTGGCTTGAGTGGCGCGTTGCTCGTCGCACCTTTCGTTCGCCCGACTAACGCGCACGTTTACGTCGAGTCCGAGGAAGACGCTCGAAAGTGGGCTGGCTTGCTTGGGCTGACGCCGGTCGAGGAAAACGGCAACGTGAAGTTCGCAATCGCGGGAAGCAAAAGCGTTTTCTACGGCTCCAAGGCGGTTGGCGGCGTGCGCGTTGTTTCCGACGTGCAGTTGTTCGTCGACTTGTTGAATTACCCCGCGCGCGGCGCGGAGGCGGCAGAAGAAGTGCTTAAAACAATCGAAAAGCGTTGGAAAACAAGCGAGAAAAGAAAAAAGGTTGATTGAATTTGTATGCTCGTGAAGTGACTGAAGCATCGAAATCGGCTTTGTTGGAACTTGGTTTGTCGTTGAAGCGTTACCGCGACGACGTAGTGCTCGCCGGCGGTTGGGCGCCGTTCTTCATCGCAAACAAGTTTTTCGAGCACTGCGGCAGCATCGACGTGGACTTGATTCTCAAAACCAACGTCATGCCGAAGTACGAGTCTATTCGCAAGAGCATCGCCGGCTTGGGTTACGTCGAGGAAAACCCATTTCGTTTTTCGCGAGTAGTCAAGTCGCCTGTCGACGGAAAAGACTACGAGATTCACCTCGACTTTTTGTGTGACAAGGAGGGTTCGAAGTACGTTAACTTGCGGCGGGTCCAAGACGACTTGCACGCTTTTGTTTTTGACGGTTTGAGTTTGGCTTTCGACTTCAACTTCGAGCAGGAAATCGAAACCGTTTTGCCTGGAAACGGCGAAGCGAAGACGAAGCTGAAAGTCGTTGACTTGGTTGGCTCGCTCGCGTTGAAGGGCCAGGCGTTGGACGGTAGGCTGAACCCGAAGGATTCTTACGACGTCTTCGCTTTGACTCACTACGGCGGCGGGCCGGGAAAGGCCGCTGATTACTTCAACGAAACGGTTTCAAGCAAGAAGCTTGCCGCGGCTAACAAAAAGTTTTTGACGCACTCGATTTCAGTTGTTCGCGAGAAGTTCAGGAACGCAAGCCAACTCGGACCGTTTCAAGTCGAAACGTTTTCCGAGAACAAGTTCAAGCGAAGCGTCGTCGCAGCGCAAGTAAACGAGTTTCTCGACGAAATCAAGGAAGGCTTACTCTAAAAACCGTTAATTCCTGCGGCGGAAACCCGTTTTTCTCCGCCGCGTCAGAACGCCCGTCAATAATCGCGGTACGTGTTCGGCTTGCTCGAAGCAATCTTTTGAATTAGCTTCAAAGTCATTCGGCAATCTCCCAACGCCGAGTGAGCGTCTTTCACTTTCAATCCTTGTTGTCGAACTGCTTCCGCTAGCTTCTGCCACTTCGGAGTGCCAAGCGTCGGGTGCGGTTGGCTCCAAACGCGAGCGTACCAATTCATCGCGCACCACCACGAGCCTACGCTGCTCCAGTTTGTTTTGATTTCGTAAGGTTCGCTCGACCAGCAAAGAATGTCTCTATCAAACTTCGCGCCGTAAGAAACAATATTCTTGCCCGCGAGAATAGATTCAAGAACGCGCGAATGCTTTTCGAAAGTAGGTTTGTTCTTGATTTTCGGGGCAGCTATTCCATGGATTCTTGCAGCTTCCGCGGAAATCGGTATTAACGGCTTCACCAACGAGTCAAAAAGAGTCTTGCCTTTCGAATTGAGTACCGCTATCTCGCAAGCTTCCGCAGGATGATGCAAACCAGTAGTTTCAGTGTCTAGCACTACGAAGTTGCCGCCCTTAATCATTTCACGAAACGCGGAATTCACTTTCAAACAACCTTCTTTCTCGTTCCTTGTTCTGTGTTCACTCCTTATTAAAGACGTAGCGCGAGAAGATTGGTTTTGAATTCAATTGTAAACACGATTTTTTTTCTTCTCGTGATTACGATTGAAGATTTCAAAGCCTAGTAGTGAGTTATACTTTTCGCCGGTATAATTTTAAAAAATTATACGGAGTATAGAGCGCGTTAAGCGTCAGTGGAACAACGATTTTTTCAGTTTCCTAGAATGGGGGAGAGTCGTTGCGCAGGATCGATTTAAGCCCTAGTAAACCAAACGAAAAACGTTGAAAACTCGCTTTTTTTGACGCCTAATTTGACGCTTAAAATTCTCGCGTCCCCATTCGTGGAAAGCGAACGCGTGAAAAACGCGGCGTGTTTGCCTACTCGTTTTTTGAAAATAGGCGCAGAAGAGAGCAAAAACAGGTTTTCGATTGATTTCTCGAGTGGAAACACTCAGCCGGTCAGCGAGTGAAACGCGGAGTGCGCTCGTTTTCGCGAGTTTTCGCGCCTCGCGCAAACCTCGCGCAAAATAGTTTGATTGGATGGCTGAAGAGTATCGCCGAAAAGGTTAAAAACAGTTATGAATAAATATTCATAACACTAAAAGAGGGGTGAAATAAAATGCCTTTTGGAGATGGAACTGGCCCGTTCGGAGAAGCGGATTGGCTTTGCAGGCGCGCTTATGGCGCGGGAGCAGGCGGATTCGGAGCAGGCTTCGCTGGAATGCGCCGCGGCTTCAGGCGAGGACGTGGAAGGAGATTTGGCGGCTACGGTGGTTACGGGCGACGGTTTTATGCCGGCGCGCAGTTTGAACGCGATTGGGCGCCCGTGGAATTGACGCGGGACGAGCGAAAGAAAATTCTTGAAGCCGAGCTCGCCGAAGTTGAAGCCGATAAAAAAGCGTTGGAAGAAACGCTGAAAGAAATCGACAAAGAAAAAAAGTAGAAAAACAAAACAAAAACAAGAAGGTTTTTTTCGATTGCCTAGACCGCGTTTGTGCAGGTTAGTCGGATTCCAGCCGCGCGCCACTTACTTCAAACCAGCGGGAGCCAGAATGATTGAATTGAAAGAAACCATTCTGACTGTCGACGAATTTGAAGCCGTTCGCTTGAAGGACTTGGCGGGGCTAGAGCAAAGCGAGTGCGCGGAAAAAATGCGCGTGTCGCAACCCACTTTTCACCGCTTGGTTTCCAGCGCTCGGCGGAAAATCGCCGACGCGCTCGTGAACGGCAAAGCGCTTAAAATCGAGGGCGGAAACTTCGAGTTCGCCAAACCAGCTTCGCTCGCCGGCGGCGCTGGGAGCGGCGTTTGCTGCGTCTGCGTTTCTTGCGGCAGGCGCGCTCCGAAAAAACGCGGGGTACCGTGCGCTAGCTTAAAGTGCCCGGATTGCGGGTCCGTCATGTGCAGAACGGGAGGTTGATTCGAGTGAAGATAGCTGTTTGCTGCAAAGGGAAAAACGTCAAAGCTCAAGTAAGCGAGGTTTTCGGGAGAAGCCCGTTCTTCGCCATCGCCGAAGTGAAGAACGGCAAAACGGAGAGCGTCAAGTTTTTGGATAACGCCGCGGCGCAACAAAAAGGCGCGACTGGAGTTTCAGCTGCGCAAGCCGTTGCCGAAGAAGGAGTCGAATCAGTCGTGGCTGGAAATTTTGGTCCGCGCGCCTTGGAAGTTTTCAAGCAACTGGAAATCGCGGTTTACACGGGGAGCGGAACGGTTGAAACCGTCTTGTCTGACTTCGCACGCGGAAAACTCGGGGACGCTTCGAGCGGGAGAGTCAAGATTGCGGTTCCGACGAACGGGTTCAACGGCTTGAAGGAACGCGTTGCAGACCACTTCGGCAGGTGCGAAACGTACACGTTCATGGACGAAAACGGGCGGGTTTTGAACGTCGTGCGCAACGAAAGCGAGCACGCGGGCGGAGTAGGGCTGCCTCCCGAGTTCTTGAAGAAACACGGCGTAAGCGTGTTGTTGTGCAAAGACTTGGGTCCTCGCGCCCTCGAGTTGTGCAAGAAGCTGGGAATTAAAGTGTTGGTTTCCAGCGCGCCGACAGTGGAAAAAATATTTGAGGAAATGAAGCTCGGGAAAGCCAAGAAAGCGGGTTCGGAAGACGTTTGCGAAGAACACAAGTCGTAACGAGCCTTGAACGAGTCGTGAAAAAATGAAAACGGTTTACGGCCCGGTTTCGTCGTGGCGTCTCGGCAAGTCATTGGGCGTGGACCCGATTTGCAGCGAAACCAAGGTTTGCTCGTTCGACTGCGTTTACTGCCAGCTCGGCAAAGGAGAAAAGACGATTGAACGGAGGGCGTTCGTTTCACCGCGAAAACTCGAGGAAGACTTCCGGTTGTTCGAAAAATCAGGGTTGAAAGCAGACGTAATCACTTTCTCGGGAACGGGAGAACCCACGCTGGCGAGCAACCTGACGGAACTCGTCGCGCGCGCGAGGAAAACGTCGCGCCTTCCGATAGCGGTTTTGACGAATTCCTCGTTTTTAGGCGATGAAAGCGTCGCCGCAACGCTGCGGGGATTCGACGTAGTGGCGGCGAAACTCGATGCGGCGGACGAGAGCGTCTTCAAGGCGGTCAACAAGCCGCACGAAAAAATATTTTTTGACGACTACTTCGACGGAATCAAAAAATTCAGGAAAAACTACGGAGGAAAGTTTTGCGTGCAAGCAATGTTCGTTGAAGCGAACAAGGACTGCGCGCGGGAAATCGCTTTGCTCGCGAGAGAGTTGAAGCCGAACGAAGTGCAAGTCAACACGCCTTTACGGCCTTGCGCTGTGAAGCCGTTGAACGAAAAACAATTGAGCGTAATCGAAGGCGTTTTCAAGGAGGAAGGCGGCGGCTCGCAGTCATTGGGCAAAATTTATTCCGTTTACGAAGCTAAAAAACCGAGCGTGAAACCGTTGGATTTAAGCGAAGTCAGGAAAAGAAAGAGGCCGAAGCCGTAAAGAAAAAAACGAGTGAAAAAAGGGGGACGCAATGAAAACAACGAGGATAGCGGTGACTGGCGGGAAAGGAGGAACAGGCAAGTCCATGGTGGCTACGACGCTCGCCGTCGAATTCGCAAAGAAAGAAAAAACGATGCTCGTAGACGCGGACGCCGAATGCCCGAACGACCACTTGATTCTCGGCTGCGAATTAAAGCGCGTCGCGACAGTCCAGCAACCCATTCCGAAGTTTGACTACGAAAAATGCGTGAAGTGCGGAAAGTGCGCGGCAGTATGCAAGCAAAACGCGATTGCTTTCGTGAAAGGAAAAAACCCTGTTTTCTTGAAGGACTTGTGCATCGGTTGCAAGGCTTGCGTCGTCGCGTGCCCGGCGAAAGCAATTTCGGAAACAAGGAAGGAAATCGGGTGGGTTTACGAAGGCGGAAAATATGGCGTGACGCTTGTGTCGTGCGAACTCAAGCTCGGCGAATTGTCGTCGGGCGAAGTGGTCGCGGAAGTGCGCAAGCACGCGGACGCCGCCAACGAGCGAGTCAAAGCGAGTAAAATGCTCGTGGACTCCGCGGCGGGAGTCGGTTGCCCCGTCATCGCGTCCCTCACGGGAACGGATTACGTCGTCGCCGTTACGGAGCCAACGCCTTCCGCGCTGCATGACTTGGAGAGAGTATTGTTTTTAGCGGAAAAATTCGGGCTTCCGCGCGGAATAGTAATCAACAAATTCGACTTGGAAGAAAAATTTTGCCGAAAAATCGAGGGTTTCGCGGAACGAAAAAGCGTTCCGGTAATCGGGAGGATTCCGTATCGCAAGGACTTCGTGGACGCGACTGTTAAAATGAAGCCCGTAACGAAAATAAACGGTTCTTACGTCAAATTGTTTCAAGAAATCGTTGGCGTAATAGAAGAATCTGTTTGACGCGGGGGTGAAGCGAGTTGCCAAAAGGTATTCCGAGAACCGAGGAAGAACGCGCGGAGCGCCACGAAAGCATTTACGGCGCTGGGTCAACGCTTCCCGCGGACCGCTTCGGTTTGGGCGCGGGTTACACGTTAACGCAAGTGCTCGTCGCGTTCGCCGCAGGCGTAATTGCTGGTTTCTTGCTTAAAGGCGTTTAAGGTGCTTTGATTTTGAAAAACGTTAAAGCCGAAAAATTCAACGAGAAAGCTTCGCGGAGCGAAAGCAAGCCAAACGAGGTAATCGCCGCGCTCGACTTGAAGCCGGGACAAAAAATCGTTGACTTGGGGGCTGGAGGGGGATATTTTTCGCTGCGCTTCGCTGAAGAAGTCGGCGAGCGCGGGGCGGTTTACGCTGTGGACGTTAACCCTCAATTCCTTGTTTTCGTTAGCAACGCAGCCGAAGAAAAAGGTTTGAAGAACGTTGAAACCGTTCTCGCTAGCGAAAACGGTTTTTCTTTGCCTGACAAAGTCGACTTAATCTTCGTTCGAAACGCGTACCACCACTTGCGCGACCGAACGCGTTACTTCAAGAAATTAAAGCGCGTTTTGAAACCGAACGGCAAACTGGCGGTAGTGGAATACTGTGACGGCGGTTTTTTCAGTTTCCGGCATTTCAGTTTCAAGCATTTTTTTAGTTTCCGGCGGTGGTTCGGGCACTTTGTTCCGGAAAAAACTATTGAGCGAGAGATGGGTGACGCGGGTTACCGTTTAGTCAAAAAGTTTGATTTCTTGAAGGAACAATCGTTCAGTATTTTCTCTAAGCAACGTTGAAGCTAAGAAAAAAGGGTGAAAAAATGAGCATCGCGAACATCAAAAACATTGTTTTCTTGTCTTCTTTTTTAGTGGTGTTACTGTTGTTTTCAGCTTCGCCGGTAATCGCCGGCGACTGCGCTTACTTTTTTTACGGCAACGGGTGCCCGCACTGCGCCAACGCGGAGCCAGTAGTAAAACAATTGACCGACGCGGGAGCTGACATACGTTATTTCGAAGTGTACCAGAATTCCAGCAACGCGCTTTTGCTTAACGATTTTTTCGAAGCCAATAAAATTCCGCGCGAGCAAAGAGGCGTCCCCGCCTTGTTTTACGCCGGCGGTTACCTGCTTGGCGACAAACCGATAATCGACAACGCGGCGAAAGCCGTAAACGCGAACGGAAACGCTCCGTGTCCTTCCCCAAACGAAAACGTTTCGGGTGTCACCGCCCCGCAATCGGTTTCAACCTTCAAAACCATGAGCTTTACGGAATTGCTTGTTTTCATTAGCGGAGCTGCTATCGTTGATTCGATTAATCCTTGCGCCATCGCCGTCCTCCTCATTCTGCTTTCTGCGTTGTTGGCTGCGGGAGATGCGCGCCGCGCCCTAAAGGCAGGCGTAGCGTTCATCGCCGCGGTTTACATCGCGTACTACTTGTTCGGAGTCGGATTGTTTTCCGCTTTGCAGTTCACTGGCTTGAACGACTTGTTTTACCGCTTAGTCGGGTTCCTCGCGATTTTAGTCGGTTTGTTGAACATCAAGGATTACTTGTGGTACGGCGGCGGAGGCTTCGTAATGGAGATACCGCGTTCGTGGAGGCCGACGATGAAATCGCTGCTGCGTTCGGTGACGAGCGTTCCTGGAGCGTTCGTCATGGGCTTCGCAGTTTGCTTGTTTGAATTGCCTTGCACCGGCGGGCCTTACTTTTTCACTCTAGGCTTGCTCGCCGGGCAAATGACGCTGGCGGAAATACTGCCTATTCTCGCGTTTTACAACTTGTTGTTCGTCGCGCCTCTCTTGCTGATAGTCCTCGCGTTGAATTACGGTTGGGTCACGGTGGAGAAAACCGAGGCGTTGAAAGAACAAAACTTGAGGAGGCTGCACCTAGCGGCGGGGATAATCATGCTCGCGTTGGGAATAGCTACCGTCCTGCGGTTGTTTTAAAGAAAACGAGTTGAAAAATGAAACGAGGTAGGAGAAATCAAATGTTTTCGAACAAGGTTTTTTTGACTAAAGGAGTTGGCAGGCACAAGGAACAACTTCACAGTTTCGAGCTCGCGCTGCGGGATGCGGGAATAGCTCCTTGCAATATCGTAACCGTTTCGTCGATTCTCCCGCCGGGTTGCGAGGTGATTCCCCGGACTCGCGGCTTGGAAATGTTGAAGCCCGGGCAAATCACTTTCGTGGTGATGAGCCGCAACGCGACGAACGAGCCGTACCGCGTGATAAGCGCCAGCGTGGGAGCCGCGGTTCCCGCGGATAAGAACGCGTACGGTTATTTAAGCGAACACCATTCTTTCGGGCAAAGCGACGAGCAAGCAGGCGAGTACGCTGAAGATTTAGCGGCGAGCATGCTCGCGAGCACGCTCGGAATAGAGTTTGACTTGAACAAGAGTTGGGATGAACGCGAACAGCAATTCAAGATTAGCGGCGAAATAGTTCGGACTACTAACGTGACTCAAAGCGCGGTTTGCGACAAGACTGGCTTGTGGACGACTGTTTTGGCTGCAGCTGTTTTTTGCAGTATTGTTGACGAAGAAAAAAACAGCGGAGCGGGAGCGGCTTTGGCTGACGCGAACAAGGCGCGGAAAAGCGATTCAAAGTGCGAATCGGTTCCGCTTCCGAGTCCAAAACAGAATTCGCAAGCCCCGCTTCACTAGACTTCGAGAAACTGAATGCGACAATAGCGTGCTACGGGTTCAAAGCAAGTGCAGGCTCACGGCCATGACGAACATGCCGATTATTATGCCTGCAA
>CAZWIQ010000015.1:8407-19365 GCA_964634375.1 Microcaldota archaeon | reverse complement strand
CACACCGCCCGTCAAGCCATCCAAGCGAGGTTTTAGTGAGGCTACCGCTTTGCGGCCGTCGAGCTAGGGCTTCGTGAGGGGGGTTAAGTCGTAAAATGTAAAAGTTGTTGCGACCCGCGCCCGCGAGGGCGCCGGAAAAAATCCGCTATATGCTGGAACAACCCGTTAGCATCCAACGCCGGCAACGGCGCTGGTGGGGTAAATCAGCAGGGAAGTCGTTCACCGGAAGCAAGGTTGCGAAAACCTTTTCGGTAATTGACCCCTCAGAGACTACACGCGGATCGCTCAAGGGCGCTTCAAAAGATGTCCAAAGCTTATTTGCTGGGTGCGCTTCACGACGGATTCGAATCAAAGCACACTTACCGCATAGCCCAAAAATACGAATCGTTCGTGCGAGAAATCGCCGAAATGATTCATGGAATGGGTTTCAATGCGTGGGTGTACAAGGAAGGTTCGAACCGAAACGTTTTCGTCGTCGAATTCTCGAAAACTGTTTTGTCCGGCTTCGAAATAACTTCGTTGCAAGACAAGGCGGATTACGCGAGAGGATATTTCGACGCGGAAGGAAGCGTGCCGCTCAACGGCTCAAGAATGTATGTTTACTTCTGCCAGAAAAACAAAAGCGATTTGGAGGAAGTAAAATCTTTTTTGGGCGAGCTCGGAATAATTTGCGGCAAAACGCACAATCCGAGCGAAAAAGAGGACCCGAATTATTGGAGGTTCTTCGTGAGCTGCAAATCCTACAAGGATTTTGCTCAGAAAATCGGCTCAAGGCATCCGTTGAAAAAGCGCGTTCTCGAGATGGTGATATAGTCCACGCTGCATGGCGACATGCGGACCAACGTGAACAAGGTAACCGTAGGGGAACCTGCGGTTAGATCACCTCCATAAAATTATTGCAATTTTACGGAGCAAGCAGTGTCCTTTAGGAATGAAACTTCAGCAAAAGAGTTTCCACCATAAAACGCCGCTCGTTCGAAGCCTGGAAGAAATAGAAATAAATCGAGAGCAGGGGGCTCGTGGCGCAGTGGCAGCGCGCGCGCTTTGCAAGCGCGAGGTCGCGGGTTCGAAAAACCCTCGAACACAAAAAAATTTTTTTGCGTCGCGCGGTGCGCGGGGGTTCTGAAAATCCCGCCGAGTCCACTCGACGATTCGCCGTGCCGGAGCTTCAAACGCTTTGGTTTGGCTTGAAAATGAAGTTTCCGGAATAAGCCCTTCGTGGCTGAAGGCGTCTGGAAATCGAGAGGCGGACGAAAGGTTTTCCGGAAGGAAAACCGTTTTCATGAAGCCGTGTGGAAGTAAAGAAATTGGAAGCAAAGAGCATGTTTGCTGAATAATAGAGAGTAGTTGCTACTACCACTCAGTGGATGGTTTGGCTCGAATAACGATGAAGGGCGTAGCAAGTTGCGAAAAGCCCGGGGTAGCCGCACGCAGGCTTTGAACCCGGGATTCCCGAATTCACTCCGAAAGGAGGGAGCACCCCCTGAATTGAAATATCTTAGTAAGGGGAGGAAAAGAAACCAACCGGAATTCCGTCAGTAGTGCGAACGAACGCGGAAGAGAACAAACCGAATGCCGCGCCGCAAGGCGCGGACGAATGTGGTGTTCGGACCGCTTTTTAACACGCTTCGCGAAGCCGAAGTTTCCTGGAAAGGAGCGTCGAAGAAGGTGATAACCCTGTAAGCGCAAGCGGAGCGCGTGTAGCGAGTTCCAGAGTAGCGTTGCCTGGCTTGGCAGCGCGAAAACGCGGGTACTAACCCGCAATTCTAAACATAATTCGAGACCGATAGCGCATTTAGTAGTGTGAACGAAAACTGAAAAGCACCCGTAACCGGGAGTTAAAAGTGCCTGAAATTGAGTGGTTACAATAAGACGCGCGCGAGAAAGGAGTGAAGCGTGGCGCAAGCCGCGGAGACTATCGTGGCGTCATACTTCTTGAAGCAAGAACCAAGGAGTTTATGCGAGTGGCGTGCGAAAGCGAAGCGAAAGCGAAAAACCCGCAACCGCGCAAGCGGCGAGGGGTGCCGTGTTAATTCGCGGTCAGTCACTAGCATAAGACCCGAATCCGAAGCGATCTAGACGCGGGCAGGGCGAAGCCCTCCTACAGGAGGGTGGAGGCCCGCAACCAGTGCTAGTCTATCTGCTTGGGTGACCTGCGCCTAGGGATGAAAGTTCATTCGAGCTTGGTAATATCGGGTTTCCTTCGAAGTGTATCTAAGTACAGCCCAGCTCGAGGCGGGAGTAAGGTAGAGATACTGATTCGGGAGAATGGGGCCGGAAGGCCTCGCTCTTGAGTCAAACTCCGAAGCTTACTCAGCCGTAGACGGCTGGAGTTGGGGTGCCGAGGTAAGCGCGGTACCCGAGAGGGGAACGACCCCTAATGCAGTTAAGGCCCCTAAACAATTGCTAAGTGTTAACTTGAGGCGTTTTAGTTCTCAGACAGCGGGGAGGTAGGAACAGAAGCTGCCATCCTTTAAACAACGCGTAACAGCGGACCCGTCAAGGACTGGAGCGCCGAAGACGGTCGGGACTAAAGCAGTTTGCCGACACTGCATCACGCGCTCCGTTGGAGCGCGATTGAGTAGGAGGACGTGCGGTTCGCGCAGAAGCCGGGGCGTGAGCTCCGGTGGAGCGGGTCGCAACGAAGATCTTGGTACTAGTAGCATCTATTCCAGGCGAGAATCCTGGACGCCGGAAGGGCAAGGGTTTCTTGGCAACGCTAGTCGACCAAGAGTAAGTCGGTCCTAACGCTAAGCGCAACTGCGATGCGGAAAGGGAAACGCGTTAATAATCGCGTACCGTGCGAATGAATGCGGCAACGCAATGCGCGCGCTCGACGCTAGAGGATAACTCCAGTCGTTACAATCGATTTAACGGAACCGTGCGAACGAAGTCTCGTTGAGAGGAGCAGTTCGCCAAGTCCGGAATAGCCTCCGCAAGGGGGTTGGGGCGAGTCCTACAGCCCGTGAAAAGAACGCGCGTTTTATTTCGTGCGACCGTACCGAGAACCAGTACAGGTGGCCCCGGCAGAGCAAGCCAAGGCGTGGCAGGAGAACTAAGGCAAGGGAATTCGGCAAAATAGTCCCGTAACTTCGGAATAAGGGATGCCTACTTTCCTCTTCAGATTGCATCAAAAGGGGGTTAGTAGGTCGCAGTAATTCCATCGAGGCCGAAAAATGACTGTGAGGAAGATTGAACAACCCCTGATGAATGTTTTTTGGAAAACGTTCTCCGTGATGTGGTTGATAGCGTCCGAGTTTTTTCAAGGCGGCGGTGGGACTGTAAACAAGGGGACATCGACTGTTTATCAAAAACACAAGTTTCCGCGAAATCGAAAGGTTGTGTACGGAAGCTGACGCCTGCTCACTGACGGTATCTGAACCCGGGTTTCAACCTGGTGAAGGACCGTTAAAGAGCGGGAGTAATTCGAGTCTCTCCTAAATTTTCATTATGGGTTTTGCTTCACCGGAAGCGAGGCCTGCTCAAGTTTAAAACCAAGCGTTTCGATGTTTGGTGGTGAACGATGAAGAGGAGTACCTCGTTGGTGCGCTCGGCGACGCTTACGTGGATTACAAGCGAAACGAACTGCAGTTTTATCAGAAGGAAGTTGATTGGCTTCAAACCATCAACGGAATTTTGGAGCGAAACTTCGGCGTTTCGGGAAGAATCTACAAGCGCGACGTGTTCTGGCTGAGAAAAAGAAACAAGGCGCTCGTTTCGAGGATTAAGCAACTCCTCGGCGAAGAAATTGTCGAAGGACAAAACTTCGTCGCTGGGTTGTTCGACTCGGAAGGAAGCGCTTACTTGGCTTCGAACAAGTCGACTCCGGTTTTGGACATTACGCAAAGCGAGAAAGGGTTGAAAAAACTCGAGACCGCTAAACGCGTTTTGGAAAAAATCGGTTTCAAGTGTTTTTTGAACGGGCCTTACCGCAACAAGCACGGTAAGCTCGCGCAATACCACTTGCGTTTATACGGCGTCGCTAATACGAAGGAGTTTTTAGAGAGGATTCCTTTGAAGCACTCGGTGAAGAAGAAACAAATAATTTTTATTTTAGGGGGAGAGATTCGGGCTCCAAACTCTGACTCTCTTAAGGTAAATTGATGTTGCCTTAACCAAACCTAGCTATATGCTGGAAAAACCCGTTAGCATCCAATGCCGGCAACGGCGTTGGTGGGGTCAATCAGCAGGAAAGGCCAGAATCATTTTTCTGGAATCCTCAGAGACTGTACGCTGGGAAGCGCCCGAAGCGCTTAAGATACAGTCCGACCCGTGCAGCGATGCACGGACGACGGCGGAAACGACCGTCGCCGCAAGCGCGCAATCCAGCGCGTTGAGCGAGTAACAACGTGAGCGTAATACCTCGCCGCTTAATTGGCGGCTTGCATGAATGGCGTAACGAGTGTCCCGCTGTCCCTGCTTTAGACCTGGTGAACCTACTACTCGGTGAACATGCCGAGGACTTCTAGGGGGAAACGAAGACCCCGTGGAGCTTAACCGCAGCCTGTTGTTGGAACACGGTTGCGAATTCAAAGCGTAAGCAGGAGCCGTTACGCGCGCCCTTCTGGGGGCGCGATAGGCGAAATTGTGACACTGCTATTTTGTGACTGCGCTTCTCACCCCGAGAGGGGGACAGCTGCAGGTGGGCGGTTTGGCTGGGGCGGCACGCCTTCGATAAGAAAACAAAGGCGTCCTAAGGTCAGCTCATCCGTGTCAGGAACGCGGAGTAGAGGGTTAAAGACAAATGCTGGCCTGACTGTGATCTTAACAAAATGGGTCGCAGGTGCGAAAGCAGGGCTTAACGAACAACAATGTCCCTTTTAGTGAGGGCTTGTTCTGTCAGACAAGCTACCCCGGGGGTATTCCCGCCTGCCGATATTTTTTGATTATTGGTTAGTGGGACCCTATACAGGCTCGTCGCGCCCGAGAGTTCATTTTTCTCTCTCCGCGTTTTTTTGATGCGGAGCGAAACGAATGATTTTTTTTGGGCTTGCGTTTATCGAGCGTCGGTTTTCGTTCAACCACGCTGGCACTAGTTGCTAGCGCGGGGTTTATTCTCCCAAGCTAGAGGTGTCAGCGGCAAGGTTGAACCTTAACTGACGTTGATGAACACGAGCGCTCGAGAAATGTGTTCTTGAAAAAGAATAAATCGACGGCGCGGTTTGGTACATCGCTATCGGCTCAGGATATCCTGGTGGTGCAGGCGCCACCAAGGGTTGGGTTGTTCATCCATTAAAATCCTCTTAGCAAGCTTTTTAAATAACTCCACAGTTGTAAATAGGTGAACGCTGCAAACGTCGTTTCGTGGCTTGGAGCATCCGCCGACAAGGCGAGGGTTTTGCTTTCGCCGAGCGAGTTCGCTCGGTTTAGAAACGCTCTCGACGCGGTCGGCGGCGTGAGTTATCTGAAGGAAGCGGGCGTAAGCAAGTTCACTGCGTACCAGTATCATCATGGTCGCAGGAACATTCCGCTTAAAATTTTTGCGAATTTAAGCAAAGATTTTTCCGGCAAGGCTTTGACGATAAAATTCAACAAGAATTCGTCTAAAGCAGTCAGCATTCCTTTGGAATTGAACGATGACGTCGCTTATCTCGCTGGAGCAATGCGGGACGGGTGTTTGATTCAAGTCAAAGAACGCATAATCGGCATCGCTTTAGTTCCCGGTGACAAAAGCTGGGAAGGAACGCTAGCGTCGTTGCTTGAAAAAACTTTTGGTTTGTCGCCGAAAAAATACGGGGACAACCTGGTTTTGTACAACGGCGCGGTAGGCTGTTTTTTCAACGGCTTTTTGGGAATGCCTTTGCATTCTCAGGCTTCTTGGGAAACGCCGAAACCGGTTTTGGACGCTGCTTTGGAAACAAAGCGGCATTACATCGCCGGTTTTTTCGACGCCGAAGGATGCTGTTTTTCAAAAGGAAACGACAAGAGAATAATTTTTTATCAGAATAACTGGATTTCGCTTTACGAAATCAAGGAAATGCTTGGCGCTTTGGGCGTCGAGTGCGGAGAAATCGTTAGGGACAAGCGAACCAGGAATCGCCGAATAACGATTTCGAAGCGGAATTCGCTTAAGCGTTTCGTTGCAGTTGTTCCTTCGAGGCACCCGCGCAAGCGGGAGAAACTCGTTAAACTGTGTTGTTAGAAAAAGTGCTTTGCTAGGAAGATGATGAAAATCCTACGTTAGTTGGGTTCAGAACGTCGCGAGACAGTTCGGTGGCATCTCCTAGAAGTGTTTTGCTGCCTGAGGGAAAGGTTCCCTGAGTACACGAGCGCCAGCGTCAAGCAAACGCTAGGGATGACTCCACGAAAAGCGAGCGTTTTTCGAAACGCTTTGTTTTTGATGAAGTGGAAGTTCAACACTAGCGCTGTCTTGCGAGGGCGTTCGGCTTAAGAGAGGAACGGGGAATCGGCGCCTCTAGTGCACCTGTTGTTTGCAAGCAAGCAGGATAGCCACGCGCCATTGGATAAGTCCTGAAGGCATCTAAGGACGAAGCCATTCCTGAAACGAGGCAGCTTAGGCTACTCGCAAGCAGACGAGTTTGATAGGACGGGAGTGTAAGCGTCAAGCCGCAAGGCGAGGCGTTCAGCAAACCGTTACTAACGGCCGCAATCTTGATTTTCCAACGCCGCCGCAGTGAAGCAATGCCTTTGCGGATTTAATGCGGCGTTTGGGTTCAAGTAAACTACTCTTCATAGCAAAAATGCTTTTTGCTCAACCGATTTCAATGAAGCTTCCGCACGGCGTGAAAAAAACAAAAACAGAAAAAACAAAAAATAAAAGAATAAAAAAATATTCTGTCCGCCAAACTAATTCTTTTTGGTTTAGTTCGTTAGCGCCAGCCCGCCGCGCGGTCCAGTTGGTTCCGGTCAGTCCGATTGTTTTTTTAACCAGTTCGCGCACTAAATAATCGTGGCGCCTCAACCGCGGAAGCCTAGAACGCTTCTCGAAACGGCTAAAAATCTTCCGCTTGAAAGCATTTTGCACGCTTTGCCCATCGTTGGAATGCTTGCCGCTCCCTTCGACTTAGCCAGGGCCGCGAATCAGGCGACGGAAATAAAAGACTTGAGGGCAGTCCACGGAGACACTTTAAGGCGCGACTTGAATGCGGCGGTTCGTTCCGGAGCGTTGCCGGTTCGCCGCGGCTTCAGGGGGCCGAATTCAGTAGAGTTTGCGACTCAACAATTTCTTGCTGCTCGCGCAAGACGACAACGCGCATTGGCTTTGGGGACGCGCAGGACTCGGGTGACCGCAATCGCAGCGCAACGCGTGTTGTCGCGCCGCGCCGCTTGACGCGACGCGCGGCGCGTGTGTCCAACAAACCCGTCGTTTTTTAATCGCCCGCGCTTTAACGCTTAACACGCAGTTTACCGAAATTATCAGAGAACGATGGCGAGGTGTCGGCATGGATTTGGGCGCGCAACTCGGTTTCGCTTGGAATTTCGCCCGCAACCGCGAGCGAATCAGCTTGTACTTGTTGTTCTTCCTCGGCGCGCTCGCCGTAGCGGGAATACTGCTCGTGTTATTGTTCGCGCTCGCAGGCGGCGCAATAGGCGCCGCAGGCGGAGTGCAAGCGTTCGCGCGCAATCCCGGCGCGGTCGCCGCCGTCGTCGGCGGAGTCGTCTTGCTGACGGTATTGTTCGTAGCGTTTTTCCTCGTTTTAGTCGGTTTCTGGTTGTGGTTGAGCGCCGGCGTAATGAAGAACGCGGCAGGCGAATACGGGGGCGGCGCTCGCGCGTCGCTGCGCGCGTGCCTCGACTACGCTAAAACGCGTTTTTGGACTGTCGTCGCCGTCGGAATCCTCGTCGGGATAATCTCGTTTTTCGTTCAACTCCCGTTCTCGCTGCTGTCGTTGGTTCCGTTCATCGGCTTGTTCTTTCTCTTGCTCGGCGTCGTCGCAAGAATCGTTTTGGCTGTCGGCTTCTTGTTTTCTCAGTTCGAGGCGGTCGTAGCAGAGCGCAATGCGTTCGACTCGTTGCGCGAGAGCTTCGCGTTGTTTTTGAGGCTGCCGCTCGAAGTTTTGCTGGCTGCAGTCGCGGTTTTAATCGCCGCAATCGCCTTGTTTTTCCTGTCGCTCGTTTTGCCCGCGCTCCTCGTTTTCGTAGCAGGCGCGCTGGCAGTTGCCTTGCAGGCGAACGCTGCCGGGTTGCTTCTCGCATTCGTCTTGTTCCTGCTCGCGGGCTTGGTTTTCCTCGCGGAAATCGCGTTTCTTGAATTGTTCGTTCAAGGTTTTCTAACTGCCGCGTTCATCGACTTGACGGGCGCGCCATCGCGCGCGCTGCAGCGCGCGCCGTCTCGCGCTCCGTCGCGCGTTCCGGTTCGCCGCGGGCGCGCGCCGCGCGCGGCGCCGCGGAAGGGAATGAAACCGCGTTAAATCGCAAGCGCGTGTCAATCGAGAGGCGCCTCCGCGAGAGACGCTCCAGAGCGAAAAACAACAAAAACGACTAAAGGTGATTCGTAGTGGGCAAGGCGTTGTTCCGTTTGTGCGTCGGTTTCTGCGTTTTGTTGCTCGGCGCCGCCGCTTTCGCGGGAGCCGCGACTAACGAGTACGAAGTCGGTTTGCTCGCCGAAAAAACGCGGGACCGCCTCAACGCGTACTACAACACGACGGCAATCGTTTTCGAGAAGGGGACGAGCGGTCCTTACGGAAACAGCGTTTACTACGTTGCGGATTACTGGAAGAAGACGGGCGTTTGGGTGATTAACGTTCAACTCAACATTCACTACTCGGCGGCCGTTTTGTCGATGGCGCGCATGTCGAACGGTTTCATGACCCAGTACAGCGACACTACGGATTGGGTGCACATCGGGTTCGAGTGCCCGCGCGAACCGTTTTCGACCATTACTTACTTCGTTTACGCGCGGGCGTCGAAGCAGTTTGCGTACCTCGAAAACTTGAGTGACGCGATTACTGGCGCGTGCCTCGATTTTCAAGCCGAACTCGCGAAAAACCCTGCGGCTCCTTCGCTCGCAGCGCCGTCACCTTCTCCCGCCGGCGCGTGCGTTTTGCAAGGCGGCGAGTGCTGCCGCGGCGTGTTTTGCCGCAAGCCGGTTGCCGACGCCTGCGTTGCCGGCGAAGTCGCGAGAATAACGGGTTGCGATGCGGGCTTGTGTTCCCCCATAGTATTGTGCGAGCCTGCGCCGCAGCCGCAGGCGAGCGAGGCGCCTAGCGCCGCGCCGGTTGAGGAGCCGAGCGTTGCTCCAAGCGTCGAACCGAGTTTTGCGGCGAGCGCCGCGCCTTCGGCGCAACCGGAGCAGCGAAGCGATTTCTCGTGGTTGTGGTTCGTGCTCGCCGTAATCGCGGTTGCAGTTCTCGTTTACTGGTTGTTCGGCCGCGGCAAGCCCGAGCACGGTGCGGGCGCCGCGCGCGAGCATGCGCACGAAAGCGCAGCGCACGGTAGCCGCAAGAAAGAGTGAACGCGCGCGGCGCGTTCGCGGCGAGCGTTCGTTTGCCGCGTAAAAAGCGGGAGCGCCTTACTTTCCGCTTTTTTTGCTTTTTTTGCCGAACAGTTTTTCAGCTGGGCAGCCCAGCTCGCGCTGCGCGCAGTGGTTGCACGCGATGCTTCCGCGCGCGAACGCGTTGCCCGCGAAGGAAAGCACGACGATGAGCGCGAGCAGTCCGGCGAGAACCCAGTCGAAAGACTTCAGCAATAGGAAGACGCCTGCGGCGAGCGGAATCAGCGAGACGAGGAAGTCCGGCGCTACGTCGATCCACGTCACGCGCATCGCGTCGAATTTCGCGTTTCCTTTTTTGAACAGAAGGGCGCTCAGCTTGCCTCTGCCGAAAGCGCACGTTTTTCCGTAGTAGTAGCAGTTGACGCAGTGCCCGCCCATCAAACGCGCTTCGAGCGCGAGACAGTAAACCAAGTAAAGCGCCGTCCACTCGAGCCCGATTCGAGCCAAAACGAGTGCGCCGGCGGCGATTAGCGTGAGCGAAACGAGGTTGCAAGCGGCGACGTCGGCAAGCGGGTAATTCTCGTAGCGACAATCGCAACTGTTTTTGCAAGTTTTTTTCACGGTTACCGCCTCTCGTTGAAGCTAACGCTAACTGGTTTTAAAAAGTGCGCCTTGGACGGAATCGCGTCCCGAGAAAAAATCAGAGTGCTCCGGCCGCAACGCGAGAAAAAAGTTCAACGAAACAACACTAGCTTCGCTCGCGCAAAAAAAGCGACTAATGCGACTATAGCGCCCAAAATAAATGCCCCTATCCCTAACAATGCTACTGCTAGTATACTCCAACCGATTAGTGATGGTTCGGTTGTGTTGCCCGAATACATGAAAGATTGAAGATGTTTTGTTTGCGTTGTCCCACCCGTCGCTAGAAACATGCTAACCCACATTAAAACAAAACCAATAATGATAGCCGCTAAACCAATTGTGAACCATTTACCACTCACAAGTTCAAAAACGCTCCTTTCAGGTTTGCGTTTAGCTCGTTCTTCTCTAATCTCGTCTAGACCCATCTTAATTCTGTGCGGCGCGTAGTGCAGTTGCTTCGGGAAAACCCAAATACAATCGACGCCGTTTTGCTTGTAAACCCTCATTTTCTCGCGGTATCTATTTCGCTCGCTTTCTCTTTCGTCTGGGTCGGGAGCTTCCCAACCGCCAACGAATTCTATATAGACGTCTTGTCTAGGCAAGTAAAAGTCGGCGCGTCTAGATTTTTTAGAGTCGCCTTTAAGGAAGGTGATTTCCTGCTCTGGAACGTAGCGCAGCCCTAGTTCGTCGAGCGCGAGACGAATTGTTTTCTCTCCAAAGGACTCTTGGTTCATTCAACCACTCAACTAGTCACATTAAGCTTTACGATTTTTAAAACTAGTTGACGCGAGTTAAAAGAATTCATTCGACTAGCGCAAAAAGTATATTCATTCGGGTTTTTAAGTGATGCTCCGGCCGGGATTCGAACCCGGGTTACGGGATTGAGAATCCCGTGTCCTGGACCGGACTAGACGATCGGAGC
>CAZWIQ010000015.1:0-8307 GCA_964634375.1 Microcaldota archaeon | reverse complement strand
TTTTGCGTTCTCAAGGTTTAAAACCCTTCTCGACTAAAATGTTTGTCGCGCGGGCCCGTAGCTCAGCCTGGATAGAGCGACTGGTTCCGGTCGGACGGCGTTCGCCGGGAGTCGAAGCTTCGGTTGCCAGGCGAAAAACGCCGTGCGGGAGAAACCAGTAGGTCGTGGGTCCGAATCCCACCGGGCTCGCTTTTTCGTTTTTCGGGAGGCAAGCGCTTTGATTGTGATAACCGGCGGCGCCGGCTTCATCGGCAGCGCGCTAGCGCGCCGTTTGCTGCGCGGCGGCGAAGTCAGCGTTTTCGACTCTTTCGCGAGCGGCAGCGCAGCGAACTTGCCTGAAAGCAAGAAGCTTCGCTTGGTGAAAGGCGACATCCGCAATGCCGCGGCGTTAGAACGCGCTTTTCGCGGCGCCGACGCGGCGTACCATTTCGCCGCGGACCCGGATGTGCGCGGTTGCACGGCGCACCCGCGCGAATCGTTCGAAGTCAATGTCGCGGGCACTCTCAACGTTTTAGAAGCGTGCCGCAAGAACGACGTTGGCCGCCTCGTTTTCGCTTCTTCATCAGTGGTTTACGGTGACGCGGCTACTGTTCCAACTCCTGAAACCGCGCCTCTCGCGCCAATAAGCGTTTACGGCGCGAGCAAGGCGGCGGGCGAAGCCCACTGTTCCGCTTACGCGTCGTCGTACGGGTTGAAGTGCGTTGCGCTTCGTTACGCGAACATCTTCGGTCCCCCGTCTCGGCACGGAGTAATGTGCGACTTCGCCGCCCGCCTAAGCAAAAACCCGCGCGAATTAAAGATTCTCGGCGACGGACTGCAAAGCAAGTCTTATCTTTACATTGACGATGCGGTTGACGCGACGCTGCTCGCCGCCCGCAAGTCAAAAAAAGATTTTGATGCTTTCAACGTCGGTTCCAGCAAAAAAACGACTGTGCGCGAAATTGCGCGCCTCGTCAGCGGCGCCCTCCGCGTTGCTCCGCGTTACTCGTTTACCGGCGGCGTGCGCGGGTGGGCGGGCGACGTGCGGACGATGCTTCTCGACACCCAAAAAATCCGCGGCCTCGGCTGGAAGGAAAAAACGAGTTTGCGCTCGGGCGTGCGCCGTTACGCCGAATGGCTTTCCAAAAATTGAGGGGTGGCGTGAATTGTTTTTCTCGTTAGTGCTTCCCGCCTACAATGAAGCGAAAGCGCTGCCTGCCGCAGTCGAAGCGGCGCGCGGCGAATTGCGGAAAATCAAGGGGTTGCGGTTCGAAATCATTATCGCGGAAGACGGCGCGGTCGACGAAACGCCGCAAGTCGCCGAGCGCTTGGCGCGCCGCTTCAAGGAAGTGCGCCACTTGCACAGCGCGCGACGCCTCGGCCGAGGCAAGGCGTTGTACAACGCTTTTCGCGCTGCGGCCGGGGATTGCGTGGGCTATATGGACGTTGATCTCGCGACGCCGCCCAAACACTTGAAGGAATTGGCCGGTTACTGCCGCGATTTCGACGTCGTGACTGGTTCGCGTTACGCTGCGGGAGCTAAAGCGTCGCGTTCTTCCTCGCGCGGTTTCTTGAGCGGCGGATTCAATTTTTTGGTGCGGCTCTCCCTCGGCTCGCGTTTGTTTGACCATCAATGCGGCTTCAAAGCCTTCCGCAAAAAAGCGGCGCTGGATTTGTGCGCCCGCGCGCGCTCGCGCCACTGGTTTTGGGACACGGAAGTCCTCGTCCTCGCTCAAAA
Source organism: Microcaldota archaeon (assembly GCA_964634375.1). Taxonomy (GTDB): domain Archaea; phylum Micrarchaeota; class Micrarchaeia; order Norongarragalinales; family Norongarragalinaceae; genus CAITNU01. The sequence goes on along the minus strand of CAZWIQ010000015.1, from coordinate 6,590 downwards.
ACTTGGTTACCGAGTGAAAGAGTTTCCAGTCGAGTGGAGCGAGAAAGGCGCGCGAGGGAAAACGAAGGTCGATTTGCGGCGCGACGTTTGGGAAATGTTCGCGTCGATAGTTCGCATGCGAATCGCGTTATGGCGAGGCGACTATTTTGCGTGAAAAAAACAATTGGTTTTCGCGAAACGCGTTGCAGTTGCTTTTCGGAATCCTCGTTTTGTCCGCGGCGCTCCGCTTTTACGCGCTCGATTCGCTGCCGTCGCTCAACCAGGACGAAGCGGTTTTCGGTTTCGAGGCTTTTTCGGTTGCGGAAACAGGGCGCGACGAGTGGGGCGCGGCCGCGCCGGTTATTTTCACCGAGTTCGGCGGCTACTCGCTTCCGTTCTACATCTATTTTCTCGCCCCGTTCGTGAAATTGTTCGGATTAAGCGTTTTCGTCACCCGTTTTCCAAGCGCGTTGTTCGGCGTTTTGCTTTGCGTTGCCGCGTTCTTCTTGTGCAAGCGCATTTTTAACGAGAAAGGCGAGCTCGTCGGGCTCGCCGCGGCGTTGCTCGTCGCGGTAACCCCGTCGCTCGTTCACTTGAACCGCCTTGCGTTCAGCGCCTCGCTTCTCCCGTTCTTCGTCGTTGCGGGCGCCTTCTTCTTGTTCAATTGGCTTTCGGGCAAGCGCGAAAAGCGCGAGCGCGAGGAGCGCGACTTGTTCGTTGCGGCAGCGTTATTCTCGCTTTCGCTTTACACTTACGCGACGGCGAAACTGTTCGTGCCGTTGCTGTTTTTAGGCTTCGCCGCGCTTTACCGCCGCGAGTTGTGGAGCGAAAAACGCGCCGTCATCAAAGCCGCCGCTGTTTTTTTGGTTGTCGCGCTTCCCCTGCTTTACGCCAGCGTTTTCGACGCAGCAGCGGCGAACGCGCGGTTCGACAGCGTCAGCGTTTTCCACTCGGAGAATTGGATTGAAGCCGCCGCAAGCGATTACGGAAAGTATTTCGACGTCAATTATTTGTTTGTTAGCGGGGACCACCTGTTGACGCATTCCGCCGACGGCCTCCCGCAAATCCCATTGTTCGCGCTGCCGTTGTGCGTGCTCGCTGTTGCGTTACTCCTCTTCCGTTCCAGCAAGGAAAAACTGTTTTTGCTGTGGTGGCTCGTCGCGTTTCCAGTCGCGGGCGCGCTCACGTTGCCTGCGCCGCACGCTTTGCGCGGAACGACGCTGACTCCGTTGCTGCAAATCTTCTCGGCGTTCGCGTTGGTTGTCGCGTTTGACTTCGCGAGAAAAAACTGGGTTGAAGCGAGGGGCAAGCTCGCCGCGGTCGCGCTGGCGGCGCTCCTCGTTTTCGGTGCGTACAGCGTTGTTTCGCAGTTGGATTACTATTACGACGTTTTTCCTTCGAAGCAAGCGGCGTGGTTCAGTTATGGTTACAGGGAAGCGGTGGGCGAAGCGAACGCGTTGGCTGCGGCGAATAACGCCAGCGAAATCGTTGTCACTCGCAACCTCAACCAACCTTACGTTTTCTTCTTGTTTTTCGAGCGTTACCCGCCCGCGCTTTTCCAAAACGAGGCGGTCGTCAACGACATTCGTCCGGGCGTTTGGAGCGACGTCCGCTCGTTCGGCGGCCACCGCTTTTGCGATCCCGCCGCGTGTTTCGATTCGAGTACGCGCGCCGTGTTCGTGGTTCGCGGCGACGAATTGCCGGACGTGACGCCCGCCGAAACCGTTCATTACCCGGACGGCGGCGTGGCCTTCAAAATAATTTTCAAGCCTTAACGCGTTCAACGGCGCATTCGACGGCGCGTTCAACGCGGAGTCTCGTAAACGTCGAGAATCAGCGCGGTTAAGAGCAACTGGATTCCGACGACGAGCGGGAGCAAGCAGAGCAAGACGCTGCCCACGCTCGGCGAGATGTGCGCCGTGAATTTTTCCCACAAAATCCAGAGCCCGACTATGAAACCGAAAACCGAGAGCAGGAATCCGCCGAACAAGAACAAGGCGATCGGGTGGAAGTCGCGGAGCACGTACTTCTCGTAAACGCGCTTGAGGAAGCTTTTTTTCAAGTGCCACGCCGCGCCGGGCACGAAACGCCACAACCGGATTCCGCTTTTCTCGCTTCCGTACCGCGCTGGAATCGCGACGTCTTTCACCCGCGCGCCCGCGACGTTTAGTTTCACGAGCAAGTCGTTCTCGAACACGTAATCATGCGCGAGCGAATCGAGGTCGAGCGAGCGCAGCGCGGCCGCGCGAATCGCGGTGAAGCCGTTTTGCGGGTCGAAAATCTGCCAGTAGCCGCTCGCAGCCTTCGTGAGGAACGTCAAAATCATGTTGCCTGCGACGCGGAGGGCGGGCATTCCGCGCAACGCGCCTTTGCCGAGAAAGCGGTTGCCTTTCGCGTAATCGTATCCTTCGAGGAGGGCGTCTAGAAGCGGCGCGGCGTACTCGGGCTGCATTTGCCCGTCGCCAGCCATGACGACGACCGCGTCGGCGCCTAGTTCGAGCGCCTTCTTGTGCCCCGTGACGATCGCGGCGCCGACGCCCGCGTTTTTCTCGTGGCGCAACACGAACACGCGTTTGCCGAGCGCTTTTCCCGCGGCGCGCTTTGCTTGCACGCTCGTTTCGTCGCCGCTGCCGTCGTCCACGACGATTACGAAGTCGGCGTACTTCGGCGCGCAGCGCACGACGCTTGCGACGCGCGCTTGCTCGTTGAAGGCGGGGATGACGATCGCGATTTTATTTTTCTTGTACAAGCCGCTTCACTCCGCGTTTCCGCGTTTTCGCGCTGTTGCAGTGCGTTGCAATGAATTCTCGCGCGAGGATTTAAACCTCTTTTGCTTTCTTGCTTTCCCGTTTTTTTTCGTTTTCCCGCTTTTTTGTTTTCCTGCGTTGCTTTCCCGCTTTTGCTAGCAGTCGATTTCGTAAACCTCGTAGCGCTGCGCGCCTATTTGCTCGCCGTAAATCCTGCGCAGCGCTGGATCGCTTTCAAGCGCCGCGGCGTTGAATTCCTCGAACGCGCGCTCGCTCGGCCCGACGACGGCGTGAGTCGCGCCGTACTCGCGCGCCAGTCCGCAAACGCCTCGCCCCGCGTAAAACGCGCGAATCGCGAGCACGCGGTCGTACCAGTCCTTGCGGCCCTTCACCCAACCGATCGCAGGAAAACCGAGGACGCGGACGCGGCCGACTAAGTCGAGGGCGTGAGGCCCGCCGAAGGAAGCGAGCACGGCGGTTTGCGGCAACTCGGCGTTAGCCCAGCCGGCGAAAGCGTAGTCTTCGCCTGAATACAACGCCAAGTGTTCGTTTTGGTAGCGCAGGAAAGACATAACGCCGGGAGCAACCGCGATTAAAAGCAAAACCGTTGCGGCCGCCGCGAGCAAAACGCGTTCGCGCCCGGAGTTTCGCTGCGGGTTGCGCTCCGCGCTGCGCGCCAGTTTTCGCGCTTGTTTTCCGCTTCCGCATTCAGCGGGAGCTGCGAGTGCGGCTAGCGAGGCGAGCGCGGCGCCCGCGAGCGCGAAAGTCGGGATTTCCCAGAAGTTGATTATCTTCATGTTGTTTACGGGGTCGGGCGTGAACGACAACGCGTTCGCGACAACGAAGAGCGGCACGAAGGCGAGGTAATATTTTTTCACTTCGCGCTTGACGGCGAAAAAGCCGGCTGCGGCGAAAACTAGGGGGAGCCCGAGCGCGCGCAGCCAAAACAACGCGATTTTCAAGGGGTTCGCGGAATGCGCTTTCCACCCGAGGGCGACGCTCACGTAGTTCGCGTTCGACGCGCCCGTCGCCACCAAAGGCATCGCGGGCGCGGCGAGCAACAGCGCGGGCGCGAAGAACGCGGCCCAATCGAAAAACCATTTACGCAAGTTCTTCAAGTCGATGAACAACAGCGCGAGAAAACCAGCGACTGCAAGGCACGCGAAGAAAGCGGTCTCGCGCATCAGCGGCGTCAGCCCCGCGAGGCTTCCGGCGGCGAGCAGCAGCCTGCGCTTGTTTTTTTTGTTTTCTTCTTCGCCAGCGTTTTCGCCCGCGTTTTTTCTGCGCACCGCTTCAAACAACAGCACGAACACGACGAGTGCGACCGGATAGCCGAAGTCGCTCGAGCGTTGGGGGAGCAGGTAAGCTTTCGTGAATTGCGTGATGTTGCCGAGCTTCCCGTTTTCCTCTAGCGCCGCGTAATCGTTTTGCGGGTGCTGGAGCCACTCGGTCAAGCCTTGCTTGACCGCGTCTTCATACATGAGCCCGTAAGCGAAGCTGCCGGAGAAGAACAACAGCGCGACGGCGAAGAAGGCGGCGTTCCGGTTGCGCGTCAAGCGCAATACGAAAAAGTAGAATACGGCGTAAAAAACGCTTATCATCACGAACGCTGGAAAGACGAAGGCGAGCGGGAAGCCGAAGCCCAAGCGCTGGAGCATGGCGGAGTAATAATCCGTCAGGAAAGAGTACCCGACGGGTTCGCCCGCGTACTGCGGGTCTTGCAGCGGCTTCGCTTCGCTGAACGAAAAATACTGCGTCAAGGAAACGTGGTAGTAAGCGTCCGCGTAAAAATCGCTCGTCACGCGGAGATTGCCGCTTTCGTCGAAGCGCACCGCGCCGTTAGCGAAAAACAGCAAGAGGAATAAAACGAAAGGCAGGAAGCGCGGCCAAAAACCTTGCGCGCTCGAACCGCCCGCGTTCGAGCCGCCGCTTTTTTCAACGGTTTTCCGTTCGAGCAAGAGCCAGACAACCGCGCAGCCGAGGATTAAGACGATTGCGAGCGCCGCGTTCATTCCGACGGCGGTTGACAAGGCGAACGCCGCCAGCGCGGTCAACGGCAAGCCGAGGGCGAGCGCGGCGAAAAACTCTTCTTCCCGCGACTCGGCGAAGCGTATGGCGCGCGCCGCGGCGTAGCCGAAAGCGATTGAAACCGCGATGAACAACAATGCGAGAATCATGAGAGAATCATCCGTTCATTCCAGCCAGCTTTACCGCCTTGGTTTTCTTGGTTTTTTATACGCCTTCGCGGTATTATAATCCCTTGATGCAACAACAGTTTTTTTTGGAGAAGGAGAACGCCGTCTTTTTCGCCGCAGCGCTAGCGTTGTTCGCCGCCTCACTTTTCTTTCAACCCGCCGCGTTCGCGGCGGGCTGTTTATTCGCTTTCCTGGTTCCCGGATGGATTTCGCTTAAAGCGCTGCGCATCGAATTGCCGCTCGCGGCGCGCTTGCCCGCCGTCGTTCTCGCGAGCGCGCTCGTTTCGACGCAAGCCGTTTACTGGCTTTCGCTCGCGCTGCCGTCCGGTTACTCGCGCGCTTCGATATTCGGCGCGTTCGCGGCGTTGTCGCTCCTCGTTTTCCTCGTCCCCGGAAAAGAAGTCGCGCGCCTTTTTTCGCTCGAGGCGTGGCGCGAGAGGACGCGCGAGGCGAAGCGCGACGCCGCGGCGTTCGCCGGCGCGCTCGTCGTTTTCGCCGTTTTTTTCTGCGTTCTGTCGTCGTCGCTGTGGGTGACCGCGCCGGACGGGAGCGTGATAGTAGGCGGATGGAATTACAGCGATTTCTTCCTGCACAAAGGAATAATCGAAACCGTTAACGCAGGCAATTTTCCTCCGCAGGAACCAACTTTTGCGGGCGTGAGCATCGCTTACCACTGGTTTTCGGATCTCCACACCGCGTTTCTTTCCAAGGCGAGCGGCGTGGGCGCCGAAGAGTTCGCCCGTTTCGAAACCGCGTTGTACTGCGCCTTGCTTTTCCTAGGCGTTTACTCGCTCGCGTTGTTCTTCTTCGAAAAAAAAGAGTGGGCGAAGTGGGCTAAGCGCGCCGCGCTTCTCGCCGCAGTGCTCTTCGTTTTCGGGGGGAGCTTCGCTTTCGTGCGAGTCGCCGACGACTTGGGCAAAGCGCCGCTCTTGGACTTGTTCAAGCAGAGCCCTTACGACAACGACTGGAAGTTTTTCCAGGTTCCGAGCTTGATTCCCGGCTTTTTGCTCGTGCAACGACCGCAAGCCGTCGGCATCCCGGTTCTCGCGCTCGTCTTGCTTCTCGTCGTTTCCGCTTCAAGCGACGGCGACAAGAAAAAACTGTTTTTTGCGGGCTTGCTTTGCGGCTTGGCGGCGCCTTTCCAATTCTACGCTTTCGCCGCCGCGGCGTTGGGCGCGACGCTTTGGTTCGCGCTCCGCTTTTTGAAGGAAAGAAAAAACGCTGCCCGCGTTGTTCGCGTTGATTGCGCTGTTTGCGTCGATTACGCCTTCTTCCTCGTTCCGTGCGCCGCGCTCGCGGCGCCCTTCGTTTTCGCGGCTTTCGCGCGCGCGGGTGGAGCTGGGCTCGTGCGCTTCGCGCCTTTCTGGCTAGCGCCAACCGGCGACGCATTCGCTTTCGCTTCGTTTTACGTTGCGAACCTCGGCGTTGTCTTCGTCCTGGCTCTCGCCGCAATCGCCTTCTTTTGCCTCAAGCCGGAAAAAGGTTTTGGCGGCGTCGGCGTCTTGTTTCTAAGCGTTTTCGCTCTCGCGTTATTCGCGATTCCTAACCTCGTCTCGCTCTCGGGAACGCAGTGGGACATGTGCAAGTTCTTCACTTACGCGCTCCTCGCGTGCGCAATCCTCGCCGCCGCATTAATCGCGCGGTTCCCCCGCCTCGTCATCGTTTTATG
>CAZWIQ010000014.1:1817-20171 GCA_964634375.1 Microcaldota archaeon | reverse complement strand
CGACTCTCGTTCCAGAACCCGGATTAGAAAGGTTTTTCAACAAAGCCGTGCGAATAGTTTGCAGAACGCTAGGAAAAGAAGGGCGATTTAAGCTATGGCGCTTCCCCAAAGAGTGAAATGCGAGCCTTTTCACAAGATTACCCGAGACGAGATTCCAAGAGTTACTTCCGCCAACTTTGCAACCATCTTGGAAGACGGACCCCTGTTTCAGCATAATGCAACTCGCATTTTAGGTAATGCCATAGCGGCAAGCGCGATAGCTAAACGAAGACCAATGCTAACGCTAAAGTCAATAGGCGAGATAAAAAAGCAACGCACGCCGCAATCCATGCTAATGCCGCAGACGAAATCGAGTCTATCGAGTTGTTTTCGTTGCCTGATCATGCTGGCAAGCCCGTTAGATCTAGACTTTTCACTGTTTTGCGTCCAATCAATCAAAAGGCTTTAAGCGCGATTAAGGCGGATTACACGAAGTAAGGAACTCAGGCGCAGCCTTACTCGCAGTGCGCCCTAACGATTGGAACACTACCTTTTTCTTTCCGGTTTTCCTTTTTCCTTGCAAACTTGATGCGACTTGAAGAACACAAAGAGAAACCAAAAACGCAAACAAAAAGCCTTAGCGCTCTGTGTCGCCGCGAGTGCGCGTGCCGCGGGGGAGCGCGAGCGCGCGGCGTGGGAACGCGCTTACTCCAAAAAAAGAATAGCGTGGCGCGGCACAACGAATTTTTCGCCGAACCTCCCGAAAAACTCGAGGGTTTTGGAAGTCGGCTGCGGCAACGGCAAAAACTTGAGCGCGCTCGCCGGCGCAGGTTACGACGTTCACGCAATAGATTATTCCCCGCAAGCAATAGCGTTGTGCAAAGAATCGCCGTTATTCAAGCAAAAAGGAAAAAACAGAATAAAATTCAAGGTAATGGACGCGCGAGCGCTTGACTTTAAGGACGGTTTCTTCGACGCGGTGGTCTGCTTTCACGTTCTTGGCAACATGCTTGAAGCGGACAGAAGGAAGGCGGCGGGCGAAGCAGCGCGCGTGCTCAAACGCGGCGGAAAACTGTTTTTCAAGGAATTCGGGCGCGGCGACTTCCGTTTCGGGAAAGGCGCGCTCGTCGAGCGCGCGTCGTTCAAGCGCCGCACGGGAATCGTCACGCACTACTTTACTGGGAGAAGCGAAGCCGAAGCGCTTTTCCCGAAGCTGCGTTTGCTCGAATTCGAAAGCGAAAAATGGCGGGTGCGCTACGAAGGAAAGAGTTTGGCGAGAGAGGAAATACACGCGGTTTTTATTAAGGATTAGCGTAGCGTATTGCAGAACAGCGTATTGCGGCAGGCAAAGCGTATCGCGGGTGGTTGTATTGGCTAAAGTTTTCAGCGAAACCAAGAAAAAGTCCGGCTTCAAGGCGCCGACGGAAGTCGGATTAGGAGTCACGCGCATCACGAAGCGCTTCAAAATGCCGAAAAGCGAGCGCGAACTCGTCGAGGAAGTGCAGTCCCTCGGATTATTCGCCGGGTTTCGAAGGCTCAAGCGCCACAACCAACTGCTTTTCGGGCTCGTCGTCAGCGCCGCGATTATCTTGTACTGGAGAGGCTTGTGGGCATTTTACGACTTGTTTTGGGAGTACGCGTTGCCCGTAAACCGCGTTACCGCCGCCGCGCTGTCAATCGTAATAGGTTTGTTCATACTAATCGGGCTCGACTACGCCGTGCGCGGGCTCGTCCGCGGGTGAAAAAAACCGGCGAGTTTCGCCATTCGCCGTTTAGCTTTACCGGCGGTCTGCCTCCGAAACGCTTTTATATATATCAACGGATATATTAATCAACTGATTAACTTTCTAGGTGGTTTTGTTGAAGTCGAACGTTTTCGAGCCGAAGGACGTCTTGCGCTACCCGCGCTTGGACACGGTGCTGATGATCGAGCGCGAGCTTTACAAGCACAGGAGCGAGAAGACGATTACGCAGATTTGGCGTGGGCTGCCGAAGAAAGTCATGTGGCAGACTTACGCGCTCGTCCTCGACTACCTCGAGCACTCCGGCAAAATAATTATCGAACCCGACAAGACGGTGAGCTGGATTTGGAGCCCTGTTGGAGTCAGGCAAATCAAGGACTCAGGCTTGGTGATGTCGTGAGCACGAACAAAAAGCGGGGCGAACGCGTTTTTCGCGTCGCTTTCGCCGATGAAGAGCTTCGCAATTCGTTCGAAGCCTTGAAGAACGGCAGGTTTGAGGAACGACGCCTCGCCGAGAGGTTGCAGCGCGCTTTCGACAAGCTCGAGGAAAACCCGAAGGCCGGAGTAGCGGTTCCGAAAAGCCTTTGGCCGACGGTTTACGTGAAGAAGTACGGAATCGACAACTTGCGGAAGCTTGACTTGCCTGAAGGCTGGCGCTTGGTTTACACGCTGAAAGGAAACGAAGTCGAAATAATTGCGCTCGTGCTCGAGTGGTTCAGCCACCCGGGTTACGCGAAGCGCTTCGGATACAAGAAACGCTGAAAGCAGGATTTTTCAATAGGGCTTCAAACAGGTTCGATTCCCGGCCAAGGCGTTGCAACAAAAACTCGTCGCTAGGCAAGCTTTGTTTTTTTCTCGTCCAGCGCGAGCTTCGGCACGACGATGACGGGCTTCGCCAAGCGCGCGCCGCTTTGCGCGGGCGACAAGTCGCCCCAAACGGGTTTCGTAACTCCAAAACAGTCAAAAACCCTCTTGGACGCCGCAGGCGTTATCGGCGCGAGCGCCAAGGCGAGCGCGTAACTCGCTTGCGCGCTCAACGCGAGAACGTTCCGCGCCTCGACGGGCGCCGCGCCGCTGCCCTTAAACAAAGCCCAAGGAGCGCGCGCGTTGAAGAACCGGTTGCACTCGTCAGCGAACGACATCGCGGCGTCGACCGCGCTTTTGAGTTCGCACGCCTCAAACTCTTTCCCGACCACGCCAGCCAAAGCCTTCGTTTTCTCCGCGAATTCCTCGTCTTGCGGCTTCAATGAAGCTTCAGCTATTTCGGGAACGAGGCTGTCGGTCTTCGAGTTGATGAACGAAAGCGAGCGGTAAGCGAAATTCCCGAAAGCGTTCGCGAGCTCCGCGTCGTTGCGCTCGACGAGCCCTTTCTCGCTGAAATCCCCGTCGCTTCCGAACGAGATTTCGCGGAACAAAAAGTAACGCAAGGCGTCAATCGAATATTTTTTTGATAACGCAATCGGGTCTATGGCGTTTCCGAGCGACTTGCTCATCTTCTGTCCGTTCACCGTGAGAAAGCCGTGCGCCACAATCGTTTTCGGAAGCGGCATTTCGGCGCTCAACAGCATCGCCGGCCAAATCACGCAGTGAAAACGCAGGATGTCTTTAGCCATGAGGTGCACGTCGGCAGGCCACTCGCCGTTAGGCGCGCCGCTCACGTAATTAAGCAAGGCGTCGAACCAAACCCAGAAGCACTGCGAGTCGTCGTCGGGAAGCGGAATGCCCCATCCAGCGTTCGGGCGGCTCACGCTCACGTCCTTGAGTCCCGCCTTGATGAACGAAACGACTTCGTTGCGCCGCGTTTCCGGCTTGATGAAATCCGGGTTCGCTTCGATGTGCTTGAGGACCGCGTCCGCGTATTTCGTGAGCTTGAAAAAGTAATTTTCTTCCTTAAGGCGTTTCGGCTCGGTTTTGTGCAACGGGCATTTCCCGTCCGCGAGGTCGTTTTCGCTCACGAACGCCTCGCAGCCTTCGCAATAGAGGCCTTCGTAAACGCCTTTGTAAACGTCCCCGCGCTGCTTCACGCGAGCGTAAAAACCGTTGACTACCGCGGCGTGCCGCGGCTCGGTCGTGCGAATGAACCCGTCGAACGAGATTGCGAGCGCGCGCCACGCGCCCCGCCACTTCACAGCCATTTCGTCCGCGTAACTTTGAATTGCGGGGCGTCCCTCGGCTCCCTTGGTTTTTGCGGCTTGCACCGTCTTCGTCGAGTTCTCGTCGAGCCCCGTCAAAAAGAAAACGTCGTCTCCGCGCAGCCTGTGAAAGCGCGCGAGCGCGTCCGCCGCGAACGTCGTGTAAGCGTGCCCGATGCTGGGAACGTCGTTCACGTAGTAAATCGGAGTCGTAACAAAAAACTTTTTTTTCTCGCTCAGTTCAATCACCATTTTCCAGAGGGAAAATTATACTCGGTATTTCCTTAATAATACTGCCTTCGGGTGCCCAGAATGCGTCCCTCGCGAATCTTGTGCGAGCCGAACGGCGCCCGCAACACCGCGTAATCGCCTTTGCTCAAATCGCGCAGTTGCGCCGCGAAAGCGACTATTGTCTGCAAGGAAGCGCGGGGCGTTGCGGGCGTCACGGGCGAGTGCGCGAACGGGAAAACGACGACCGCTTCCACCCCGAGTTCGCGCGCGATGCAGTGCACGTTGCGCGCCGCCTTGCCAGCGATTTTCGCCAGCTTGCCCGCTTGTTCCTCCCCGCTTTCCACCGTCGTGTAAGCCACGAGGCAGTTGCGCGCGCCGCCGCTCGCGTTGTTTTCGCCGAGCGCTTCCTCCAGCGGCGAGTGCGCGCCGCGCACGCCCGTGCGCCAAACGAAGTAATCCATGTGCTCCAAAAGCACTATCACGATTGACCACCCGTTGCGGGACTCGAAGTGCGGGACTCGAGCGAGGCGGTTGAAAAAAAGTGAAGCCGCCGCGAAGTAAGGAAAAAACGAAAAACGAAAAAATTTTTTGGCGGGGGGCGTTATGCGCGTCTCAGGCCGCGTTTAATCGCCCGCGCGGATTGCAAGCAGCGTAAAACCAAATGCGCTCGCATTCGTGCTTGCAGCTGTCTTTAATCAGTCGCATCGGCTCGCCGCCGTGCGAAAACGCTGCAAACGCCGCTTCGCCCATCGCAAATCTCTATTCTTTTCGCGCGAGCTCTTTTAAACCCAGCGCTTTCTCGCTTCAGCGCTTTTTCTTGCCGCCGCTTTTCCCGACTTCGACGCCGGCGTGCTTGCCGCGCGCGAGAAAGAACACGGCCGCGGCGAAAGCCGCGAAAACGACTACGAAGACGAGCGCCGTCAGCACGCCCCCGCTCCCGTTGTTGAAGTCGCGCACGGGTTTCTCTAGGAAAGGAGTCGGGCTCGGCGTCGGAACCGCGGACGGCGCCGCTGGCGCAGCCGTCGCTTCAACGCTCGGCGCGGGCGCGCCCGGTTCCGCGGAAGGCGCCGGCGTGGCGCTCGGCGCGAGCGTGGCGAGGGGCGCGGCGCAACAACCGACGTAAGTCACGCGCGCGTAAGGCTTGTCCACGAAGTAAGCGTAGTACTCCTCGAATTTGCCGGGCTGCGTCGGCGAAGCGAAGAAAACGCTTCCCTCGCCGTAATCCGCAGCGCCTTGCAGCACGCGGCTCGAGAGAACGTAAAACTCGTTCGAAACGAAGTCGTCTTTGAGCCGGAAAGCGTCGGGGCGCTTGGCGCTGACGACCAAGTAGTCGGCCGTAAAAGTTTTGCCGTCGACTAGCGTGAAAGTCGCTTGCGAGCCGAAGCGGAACGAGAACTCGTCGCGTTTTTCAACGCCTTTCTCCGAACAATCGTAGTAAGCTTCGGAGTTCTCGCTCTTCGAATACCACTTCAGCTCCCCGCCTTGTTTGAACAACAAGTTGCCCGCGTAAAGCAAGCCGAGTTCCTCCTTTACTACGACGTCGAAAGCGTCCGTTCCGTTGAAGCCGTCTTGCATCCAGAAAAAGCGCGAGCCTTCCTTGCCGAGAACAGTCACCGTGGACGGTTGCCCCGCGTCGAATTCGAGCGACGGAACCAGTTTTTGCTTGTTGTAGGAAACGCGCCAAACGTCCGCGCAATTCTCGATTGGAAGCGCGGCACTGCAGAGCCCGGCAAAGCAAAACGCCGCCGCGAGCATTGCCGCGAGCAACAAGATTTTCTTCAATGCAATCACCTTTTTGAACGCCGTTAGGCGTCAATCGTTAACGCGGCGCTTATTAAAAACGTTTTTAAACCGCCGCCTGCAAATAATTCACTCTTCTGCAAGCGATCAACAAGCGATTAAACCACAGGCGACTAAAAAGCGAACTAAAAGCAAGCAAACTAAAAGCGAGTCAGTGAACCGAAAATGGCTATCCGCCCAGCACGCACTTGCCGCTCGCCGTTCGGCCAGCCGTGGGCGCGCACGTCGACGAAGCGCCCGCGGAAATCGTTCGTGAAAGGCGCGCCGAACCCGAAAGTCCGCCAGTACCACATGGGGACCGACAAGCGCTACGAAATCGAGGCTCGCCTCGTCGCGCTCGAACCCATCCAGTTGCGCGACGTCTCGCTGGAAAGCGCGCGCCAGGCGGCGAACAAATTTTTGGAGAAAAACCTCGAAGCGAACTACTATTTCCAAATCGTTCCTTTCGCGCACCTCGTGCTCCGCGAGCACAGCGCCCTCGGAGTCGCGGGAGCCGACCGCATCTCGAAAGGCATGAAGCTCGCGTTCGGCCGCCCGAAAGGCAGGCTGGCGCGCTTGTGGCGCGGAGACGCCGTTTTCATCGCGCGAATAATGAAGAAGGACTTAGCGGTTCTCCGCACGGCGTTCCACCGCGCCCAACTCAAGCTCAGCGGCGCCTGGAAACTCGTGCTCCGCGACATCACGCGCGACGCGGCGAACATCAACCGCAAGGAACACGCCTTCAAGAAGAAAGACTTGGAAGCCGAAAAGCCGAAGGAAGAAGTTGCGGGCGCAGCGGCGCCTGGCGCCGAAGGAGCTCCAACCGCAGTTGGAGCCGGTGAGAAGGGCGAGAAAACCGCGGGCGGCGCGCCAGCCGCAGCCGCGGCGAAAGGCGGAGCGAAAGCGGAGAAAAAAGCGGAGAAAAAGTGACGTTTCTTCTCACCAACTCTTTCAAGTTTTTCTTTTTTCTTTTTTCAGTTTTTTTCGCGAAGTGCTTAGTTTATGGCTGAAAACGGGAGACGAAACGAGAAACAAAACAAAAAACAAAGCGAGTTCGAAAGCGAGTTCGTGGTGGAAGCGCGTTCTCTCACCAAGAAGTTCAATGGCTTCACGGCAGTCAACGCCATTGATTTGAGCGTGCGCCGCGGCGAAGTGTTCGGCTTGCTCGGTCCGAACGGCGCGGGAAAAAGCACTACGATGTACATGCTTTCCACGATACTCGCGCCGTCGAGCGGCTCCGCAGTAATCAACGGCTTCGACGCCGGCCGCGAGCCAATCGCGGTTCGCCGCAGCATCGGCATGGTTTTCCAGGATTCGACGCTCGACACGAATCTCACGGGTTTCGACAACCTCGACATTCACGGACGCTTGTACGGAATGAACGGCGCCGAACGCGGGAAGAAGATAACCGAAGTGCTTGAACTCGTCGAACTCGCGGACTGGCGGGGCAAGCTCGTGAAGACGTACTCTGGGGGAATGAAGCGGCGGCTGGAAATAGCGCGCGGGTTGCTGCACACGCCGACGGTGCTGTTCCTTGACGAGCCCACGCTCGGGCTCGACGCGCAGACGCGCAGGCACATTTGGGATTACTTGCGCAAGCTGCGCGCCGCAGGCGTGACGATGATTTTGACGACGCACTACCTCGAGGAAGCGGACGAGCTCTGCGACAGAGTCGCAATAATCGACCACGGCGAAATCAAGGCGCTCGGCTCGCCGGACGAGTTAAAGCGGCAGGCGGGCGAAACCGTGGTTTACCTGAAAACCAGCGGCGCGCAAAAACAAAAACAAAAACTTCTCGCAGCGCTCAAGAAAAAGAATTTTGCTGCGAACGCAATCGAAGGCGGGGTCGCGGTAAAATGCAAGTCGTGCGAGAACGCGATTCCTGCCCTGCTTCGCGCAGCCGACTCCCAGAAAATCCCGGTTGACGCCGTGGAAATGCGCAAGCCGTCGCTCGAAGACGTCTTCCTTTCCTACACCGGGCGAAGCCTGCGCGACGCTGGCGCGAGCGGTGCCGAAGCGAGGCGAGCTGCGGCAACAGCCAGGGGTTTCAGGCACAAGTAAAAAGTAAGAAACAAAGCAAGACAAAAAGCGAGAAACAAATCGTGGTTTTCATGGCGTTGGAGTTCGAACGCATTTACGCGGTTTGGTTGAGGGAAGTCAAGCGGTTCTGGAACTCGAAGCCGCGCGTCCTCGGCAGCATAGGGCAACCGCTCTTTTTCCTGCTCGCGCTCGGCTTCGGCATCGGTTCGCTGGTTCCGGGACTGAATTACGTGCAATTCATCATACCGGGAATAATCGCGATGTCCCTGCTTTTCTCGTCGATTTTCGCGGGCGTCTCCATAATTTGGGACCGCGAATTCGGATTCCTAAAGGAAATGCTCGTCGCCCCGCTCTCGCGCACGAGCATTGTTTTGGGGCGCGTTCTCGGAGGCGCGACAGCCGCGTGCTTTCAAGGCTTGATAATCCTCGCCATCGGCGCGTTGTTGCTCGGCTTGCCTCACGCGAGCCCCCAAAACGTTTTGTTGAGCGTCGCCTTCATGCTCTTGATTTCCGCGGGGTTCGTCGCAGTCGGAATCGCCATAGCTTCGCTCCTGCAAGACGTGGAAGCGTTCCAGTTAATCGTCAACTTCGTGATTTTCCCGTTGTTCTTCCTCTCGAACTCGTTGTTTCCCACGGACAAGCTGCCTGCGTGGCTCGCGGAAATAACGATGCTGAACCCCTTGAGTTGGGGCGTCGGCGCCATGCGCGAAATGCTCGTCGACGGCAGTTACGCCGGGTTGCCGGCCGCGCTCGCGGTGCTCGCGGCGTTCGACGTCGCGGCGATTCTCGTGGCGGGGCGCTTGTTCGACAAGACGAGCATTTGACGCGATTCGACCGCGCCGTTTCACTCCGGCAAATCGCCGTTTCACTTCAGCAAGTCGCTCTTCGTGATTATCCCAACGATTCGCCCGCGCCGCTGAACGAGGACGGCGAGATGGTGCGTGAGAAGCGAGGCGACGAGCGACTGCGGCGTGTTCTCGTCTATCAACGGGAAAGGCTCGCCGATGACGACGTCCACATCCTTCTTCTCCAACGCCTCAACGCCTTTTCCCTTCGCTAGCCCCTCGACTTTCGCGAGAACGCTCCCTTCGCTTACGCTCCCAATGCAATGCCCCTTGTCGTCGAAAACTGGGAGTTGCGAAATCCCTTTTTTGCGGATGAGCCCAACTGCCCTGCTGATTTTGTCGCGCCGCGAAACGCTCACAACCCGCGGGTTCATCAAGTCCTTCGCCCGCTTTTCCGCGCGCGTCTCCATCGCCTCGAGAGCGTCGAAAACGCGTTTTGCGAGCGAGTACGCCGGGTCGCTCTTGCCTTTTTCCATCTTCGCCACGAAAGACTGGCTTGCGCCCGCGAGGCGCGCGAGCGCGCCTTGCGTGAGGTTCAACGCCTTGCGCCGCTTCCTTACTTCACTCAAATCCGGAAGCATTTTTTTCGTCACCCGCCCAAAACAGCGTTTAAAATTCTTTTTGGAATAGCGTTATTCCTTTTGGAATAAAGAATCGCGGAAACATTTAAAAATCTTTCGGGAGATAACGCTATCTCCAGAAATATCGGCGGATAAGGCAAAACAATGCCGTCGAACGAGGTGTTTTGTGATGGCGGAAAAAATGTTGTTTACGTCGGAGTCGGTCACGGAGGGCCACCCCGACAAAATCTGTGATCAAGTCAGCGACGCGATTCTCGACGCCATGCTTTCGAAGGATTCGAAGGCGCGCGTGGCGGTCGAATGCCTGACGACGACGGGACTCGTTCTCGTGGCGGGGGAAGTGACGACGAGCACTTACGTCGACATCCCCGGCGTCGTGCGGCAGACGCTTCGCGGCATCGGCTACACGAACCCGGAATACGGGCTCGACTCGGCGGACTGCGCCGTCCTCACGGCGATCCACGAGCAGTCGTCGAACATCGCCGTAGGCGTGAACGCCGCAACTGGGCACGAGCAAGGAGCCGGCGACCAAGGAATGATGTTCGGCTACGCTTGCGACGAAACCCCCGAGTTGATGCCGCTGCCGATAACGCTCGCCCACAAGCTGACCATGCGCCTCGCGGAAGTCCGCAAAAAGAAGATTCTCGACTGGGTGCGCCCCGACGGGAAAAGCCAAGTCACGGTCGAGTACGAAGACGGCGTTCCGAAGCGAATCGAAGCCGTAGTCATCGCGGTGCACCACGACCCGAAAGTGCCGCACGCGCAAATAGAATCGGAAATCAAGAAGCAAGTCATCGAACCCGTGTGCGGGAAACTCTGCGACGCGAGCACGAAGTATTTCATCAACGCCACCGGCGTTTTCGCCGTCGGCGGGCCCGAAGCCGACAGCGGCGTTACTGGACGCAAAATAATCGTGGACACTTACGGCGGAATGGGGCGCCACGGCGGCGGGTGCTTCAGCGGGAAAGACCCGTCTAAAGTAGACCGCAGCGCGGCTTACGCGGCGCGTTACATCGCGAAAAACATCGTTGCCGCGGGACTCGCCCGCCGCTGCGAAGTCGAACTCGCTTACTCGATCGGAGTAGCGGAGCCGGTGAGCGTGCTCGTTCAAACGTTCGGCACCGGGCGCGTGAGCGAAGCGAAGCTCTCGGAACTCGTGCGAAAGCATTTTCCGTTGAAGCCCGCGGCAATAATCAAGGAACTCGACTTGCTGCGCCCGATTTACAAGAAAACGGCGGCGTACGGGCACTTCGGGCGAAGCGACCCGGATTTCACGTGGGAGCGCACGGATAAGGCTGCGGCGTTGAAAAAGGAAGCTGGAATTTAAGTCAACGCTTAGCGTCGTTCCGCGG
This sequence comes from Microcaldota archaeon, assembly GCA_964634375.1. Classification (GTDB taxonomy): domain Archaea; phylum Micrarchaeota; class Micrarchaeia; order Norongarragalinales; family Norongarragalinaceae; genus CAITNU01. Next base: position 9,490 of record CAZWIQ010000014.1, on the reverse strand, counting down.
GGGTATCAGGAGGAACCTGAAACTGAAGGGGGCGAAGCCCCCTGCGGTTCGGTTTACTTCGGCACGATGACGGTGCGGGTGGACTTGTGCAGCATAGTGTCGCTCAAGTCGAACCAAGAGTACGTGTAGCCAGCGGCGGCGAAAAAAATGAACGAGATTATGGGCGCGCTCGGAAGCAGCACGAGCCCCAAGAGCGAAAAGCCGAGGACTTGCGCGCGCTGCGTGTGAAAGCGTTTCCAAAGCGGGATGTAGCGCCTGAAGTAATCCCACCGAGTGCTCGTGTGGAGGAGCGAAACCGCCCCGTCCATGGGCAAGACGGCGCCCATTTGCTTGACGGTTCTTTGTTCACTCATTTTCCTCGCCTTTCATTTCCTTAGTTTTTTCGTTTTTCCTTTCCTTCCTCGCTTTTATCTTGCCTTTTTTTCTCCGCTCAAGTCGGAATCATTATCGTGCGCACTTTCATGTAGTCGATAGCCCAGTAGTGGTTCCAGAGATACATCGCGTAACTGTAACCGCTGAAAACCGCGGCGACGCCCGCCGCCCACGGCCCCCACTCCGGCACGAAGCACAACGCGATGGCGGCTAGCCCGCAGATTATCGCGGCAGCCGAAAAATAGTAAGTCGACACCCACTCCTTGAAAAAGCCGTCGAGGCAATCGTTCCTCGACTGCATTTCCGCCACGGTGACGGGGTCACCGGCTTTTACGCCGCCGAGAGTGTCGCGCGCGACGGTTCCCTGCCCGCAAGGCACTGCCGCCGGCGTCAACGGCGCGTCCACTTCGTAAGGAGGCCGTTTGAGTTCGATGGCGGCGCCAGCTTCCGGCTTCCGGGGGTGCTCGAAAAGCGTTTCCGCTCCGGCGAAAGCTAGTTCTTCCTCGGCTGCCACGTGCCTGCCGTGCGCGCTCAAGCTGCGTCCCGCGCCCATTTGCCGCCTGATTTCATCCAGCGAGTACGCCATTTTCCTTCTCCCTTTTTATAATATTATAATACTCTTCCCGCAATTTATATACTTTTTGGTAGTAACATTTCAACCGCGGGCGGCCGTCATATTACCGACGCGCCGTAAGCGTTTTCCCGCTCGGCTTGCGCCGCCCGCGCCTGCCACTCGAGGAAACGCCTCATTTCCCGCAAACTCACCAACACTCTTTTTTCGCCTCCCGCTTTTTTCCTTTCGTTTTTTCCTGGTTTTTTCCGGTTTTACAAAACCCACCAGACGAGCGCGCAGTAAAACAGCGACACGAAAATGAACGCGAAAACGTAGTACGATTTCACGCCAAGCGATTCGGGGATGCTCCACCACGTTATGACGTGCTTGTCGGAACCCGGTTGGAACAAACCCGCGTTGTCGAGAAAAACGAACAACGTCGCCGCGCCCGCCGCGCCGATAGCCCACAACGCGCCGTCGAACCACGCCATGCCCGTGAAGAGTTCCTGCGTGAGAACGGCGTTGTAGAACGCGATGAACGTGGGCTGGATGAGCGTGGTGTAAAACGCCACGAGGAACGTCGTCAGAATATCGTAAACCATTTTTTTTCAGCCCCGTGCATTCCTAGACTACGACGACGCGGTAGTCCGAGTACGTCGTAAAGTAATTGTTGTAGATGCGCGAATCAACGAAATACTTCGTTCCAACGCCGAGCATCACGCACGCGCCGATCGGGAAAGTAGTCAGCGTAAGCAACCCGAGCCCCCAAAGCGCGAGAGCGATGGCCGCGCAAAGCAAGCGCGTGCGGTACATGTCGTACCACTCTTCCATGAACTCGAGGCGAGTCGAACCGCGCATTATGGGAATGCGGCTGTCCGACGGAAGCATTCCCGAAAACATGGTGTCGCCGTGCTCGACGACTTTCTGCGTCGCCTCGGTCGTGGGCACGCTCGGCGCGCCCGGCGAGCGGTGCACTTGCTCGGTCGGAACGACTTTGTCGCGCAAAAGCATGCTCGCGTTAACCGCGCCTTTGGCGAACGGCAGCGAGTAACAACTTTCGGCGTTTTCAGCAGCCATTTTCTTCAACCCTTGCTCCCGTCTTCTTCAACCCTTCCTTGTTTTTCGCTTTGCAACCGCTTCACAACCCTTCGGGCGCCTTCCTTGACTAACCCGTGAACATCATCGTGCGGGCGCGCAGCCTGTTCTTGATGTACCATTCGGTGCTCTTGAAGTCCCCGTACATTTTGCCGGCGCCGAGCCCGCAAAGCGCCGCGAGAATGGGGCTGACGGGGAAAAGCACGACCGCCCCGCCCGCGAAAACAAAGCTCAGGAAACGCGACACGTGCATGTTGCGCCACCGCTTGATTTGCGGTTCAAGGAATTTCCGGCGCGAAACGACGTCCGCCATAGTCAAGCCCTTCGTGTCGATGGGCATGTAAGTAGGCGTGAATTTCTGAGGGTTCACGTTGAGAGTCGAAGGCGTGTCGGCGATATCGGTTCTGGACGCGGCTTTCAAGCCGAGCTTGTCGCGCAAACTCCCGAATTCGGGTTCGGGGCGGACGCCTGCAAGCGGGGGAATCAAAGTGCGCGCCCTGAACGAGATAGGCCAGCCGTCGGGCATCGGGCCCGTGCGCGAACCAGGCGGCGCGAGGGGCGCGAGGCTGACGTACGAGTTGCGGCCGGACGCGCTGCCCGCGCCGCCTGCGCTGCCGGCGCCGTAAAACGATTTCGCTTCCTCGATGTTCATGCCGCAATTACCCTCGCAAAGCCAACTAACGCTTACCTTGTTACTACTTGCTAGTTACATATTATTCCGTATTCCGTGTTTATATACGTTGTGGTAGCGGGTAGCAGCTAGCGGGTAGCGGCGAGGCAGCGGCAAAACCGCGGAAACAGGCGGCGTTTTCGGCGGTTTTTTAAATACGGGCGGCTTTAACTCAAAGACTCAAATGCGACGGTTTTTCGGCGCTTGACGATTTTATTCCGGTTTGGCTGGTTTGTGCTGGTTCTGCTTGTTTGCGCGGGCTTGGTTGGTTTTGGCGGGAGTTTGACGGGGTTGACGCATCTGGCTTAACCGTTGGGTTTTGCTGGCGGTTTCAGCTGGGTTTATAAAACCAGGCAACTGAACGAAGAGTTTATCGTCGGGCGACGTAATAAGGGAAGGCTTTTAAACCCTCGCAAGGTTAGTTATCCCATCGACAGCGACCTGGTACGATAGCAGTTTCCCTCCCACTTTAAGCCTTGAAGAATTCGTTTTTTGGGCGTGGGGAGAGAGACCTCTCGATGCGTAGGTGGCTCGAACGAAAAAAATTGTCTCTCGTAAGTTTTGAGAGAATCGTTGGATTCCCGGCTGTTTTGGTTGGGGGTTCATCGAGGTGAAAAAATGAAAAGCATGAATTTGAAGAGAATCGCGACGGCGTCCGTCGGCGCTGCGCTGCTTGCCGCGAGTGCGGCTACAGCCATGTCAGTCGACGAAACCGGCTTGGCGAACTTTAAGCTCTTCAACAACGCGGAACCTAACGTGAAAATCGTTGTTGGAGCGGCTTCGATGCCAAGCGACGCTGTGGCGGCGGCGAACATCGCCGCGATGGTCGGAAACCTCGCGTATACGAGTTCCGACATCACCGTGCTCGGCACGGACGCCTTGTCGTGCGAAGGCGGAGCGGCCAGTGGCAAGAGCGTGGACGTCGAGGTGACTACGCCGGGAGTAAACCCGAACGTGGCTTACCAAATGAAGACGTACATCGAGGGCTTCTTGGACTCGGACCCGATCGACGACCGCGCCAACAGCTTGACTGGAACGACTAGTTCCATTTTGGCTGCAGACGGAACCAGCGGCGGACGCAAGATAACGAATTACGAAGCGTCGGCGTTGGTTAACAAGGCGACGATTTCCGACACGCAGGCAAGCAGGACGTACACCGAAGACGAAAGGTACTTCGTGTACGCGAAAAGCCAGTACGACACCAGCACGAAGACGGTCAAGGCAAAGCAAGCGCAATTGGGTTACGAAACGCAATTCACGAACCCGATTCCCGTCTGCACTGAGACCGTGCCCGACGACACGACTTGCGACGACACGTACAAGACTATCAAGCACCGCGTCAAGATAAAATTCTTGGGAGCGGACTGGATAATCTACGGCATGGACAACTTCGTTGCGAACGGAGCTTCCATGACGGCGAGCAGCTCGTCCATAACGCTGGGCAAGGAAGTGCAGTACAAGGAGTTCATGCAGATCAGTGACGAGGCGACCGCGCCAAACGGCATGAAAGTGGTCCTGAAAGACATTTCAGGCATGCCTTACGGCGCGTCGTCCGTTCCCGCCGCGTCGTTCGACATATTCGACGCAAGCGGAAACAAAATCGACACCGCGACGCTGCAGGAAGTCGGCACCATGGAGTACAACAAGAACGGCATCGTCATCAAAGTGTGGAAGGCTTTCGTCGGAACCGGCGGAAGCGCTTACGCGCAAGTCAGCATTTTCAGCGACAAGCTGTTGCTGACGCACGGAACCACCGTCGACACGAACAACCAGCAATGGACGGTCAACTTGGTTGCAGGCGGAACCGGGTACGGAGCATCCGTAACGCGCATCCAACTGTACCGCGTGGCAATCGACGACTTGAACGCCAACGACTTCGTAACCTTCATCCAGAAGCCTCAAGCGATGAAGCTTACGTACACGGGCTTGGAGCCAGTCACGTACGACACGCTGACTCTGGCTACGGGTTCGAGGTCGTTCCCGATCACGCCGACCGACGCCACCACCCTTGACTTGAGTTTCGTACGCCTGACTTCGTCGCTCACGAACCCATTCAACCTGGGTACGACGAGCACGAACACGGTGTACTGGGTCACGGACGGAACCGCGGCAGGAGCAGGCGCGCAGGGAGACATCTTCTACCAAGACCCCAGCACTGGCTCGTTCTCGAAGTTCTACGGAACCGGAAACCAAGGCTCTGCAACGTACGCCGCAGGCAGGAGCGTCACCCTCACGGGATTGACGAACGCGTACATGCAATACGGCAACGCGAGTTGTCCGGCGGGCACCGCGCCCGCAGCGGTAACCGCGTTAGGGCCATACGTGCTGTACAACGCGTCCACGTACAACGGAACGCTGACTCTAGTCAACGATTCCGCGAGCGGCTTCTCGGCAGTCAACAACTTCGACAACGCCACCGCGTACATCTACAACACCACGTGCTTCATCTACCTGCAGCTCTACAGCGGCTCAGGCAAGGCATACGGGCAACCAAGCACTTGGGCAGACACGTACAACACGCTGCCGTACACGTACGGCTCGAACTCGCGCACCATCGCGTTCTACACCACCGGCATTACCGGCGGCGCTGGAACCGACCCGACGCCGGCGAACGGTTACGCGATAGCCATACCCGAGTTCCTGACGGACTCCGACGCCGCAACCTCGCAAGGAGCGTTCCTATACGCTGTAGGAGACGGCTCTTCAGCGAGCCCGCGCCTTGGAGTCAGCAGCGGAACCACGACGCTAGGCTACAACAGCACGTACAACCTGGTCAACAACTCGCTCGTGTACACCACGACGACGTACGAGAGCGGATACATTTCGCCTCGCGGAAGCAAAGCGACTGCCTCGCTTAACGGCGGGACCGTCAGCTACGCGACGTCGTTGGCGCACGCGTTGTACACGCTGTCGACCGGGGCGACTGCCGGAGCAGGCAACGTTGCGACGCCCACGCTCAACGAAGGTGACTCAGCTCTTGACGAAGCCGGATACAAGGTCGTCATCACGAAGATCACCGCGGGAGCGACGGGCGGCGCGATAGCCGGAGCCGACGGACTCGCTTGCTCGAGCGACCAAGCGTACGTAGTCAACGCGCTGGACACGAGCAGGACGCCGTTAGTCGTAACCGACACGAGCGGACTGGCGAGCGGAACCGAGACGATGATACTCGTCGGAGGACCGTTAGTCAACACGCTCACCGCGCAAGTACCCGGATTCGCGACGATGTCGCCCGGCGACGCAGTAGTGAAAGTCGTCGGAGACAAAGTCGTCGTAGCTGGATACACCGCGGCGGACACGACTGATGCGGCGAACTCGCTCATCAGCTGGCTCGCAAGCAACAAGGACTCCCTAGTAAGGTAAGCTCTTGGCTTTGAGAACGCGCACGAAAACGCGTTCTCCCCCTTTTCTTTTTCTTTTTTCTTTTTTTCTCACTACTTTTTGCTCCCTCCGCTCCTCCACGGAAATCGTTTTATTCTCGTTCAAGCAACTAACTAGTCATGCCGCAAAAATCCCTTCGAACGCGAACGTATAAAGTCAGCTTGAACGCCGTCAGGGGAGGCGCGTTGATTGCCTTGCTCGACGTTCCGCTGCGCGCAAGCGAGAAAAAAGCGGTGGCATCGCTCATCGCCAAAGAAATCCTGCCTGAAGGACGAACGAGAATCGTCGTCGAAGGCGATTTCACGAGAGCTGCTGCACGCCGCGTTGCTGAAGAATACACCCCTCAAGTAGCCCAGCGCGCTGAATGGGTCAAACGCGCATGCGATTCGTTGTCGATTCAAGGAAAGAGTTACGCTTACGAGTTCATACGCCAACTTTCGCAAGCGAATTTTTCCCTGCAGCAAATCGCAGACTTGGCTTCAAGCGCGCGCAACGCGTTCGACGCCAAGTCAAGGCAGGCGGCTGGCGCCGGCGCCGCCAAAGATTTTTTCCGCGACTTTTACTCGAATGTCGGCTCGACGAGCAGCGACAAATTCATGCACGCTGCAAGAACCTACGTTCACGCCGCCCCCAACGCGTCTTTTTCCGATTTTTTCCGGGAGTACGTGCGGCTTCGCTCGCTGCCGCACTACAACGCGAGAAACGCGGAAGGCTTGGTGGCGGAATACTACTCTCCAAGCGAAGTTTCGGCTCCGAAAGCGGCGCCTGAACTTTTTGCTCGGCAGCCGAAAGTCGGCGTTTCCGCTTACGCCCGCTTGCGCTTGAAGCACGCGAGCCACTTGAAAAAACCGTCGCAAAAACCGCCGCAAGACTTTTCTCTCGCCGTGCGGCTCTTCGAAAAAGAAGAGCGAGTGGACCGTTTGCTCGAAATCCTCCAAAAACACGGCGTGAGCCTGCCGGCTTACGTGGCTTCCTACGCCGAAGCGAGAAAAGCCGCTGCCTCGCGGCAAGAAAACCGTTTTGCTTTGACGTTGCCCGACTTCGTCGAAAAAACGGGGGCGTTGCACCCGCTGCAAGCAATCGATGCCATCAAACTCGGCGTGGAACCGTCTTCAGCCGGCGAGTACGAAACGCTGAAGCAAACGATGGCGCTCTTGCCCGGCAGGCGCGCGACCGAAGTTTTTTCGCTCGTGCGCGCTTACTCGGCCTACCTTGCGGCCGCGGCGGATTCGCGCGCCAAGTCTTTGGTGCTCGCGCGTTACCTCGAAGCGGAAGAGCGAGGCGTTCCAAGGGAATTCATTCAACGCCGCTTGGAAGAAAAAGTTTTCAAGCAAGGAGAACCGCCTAAAACGGGCTACATATTGTTTCACCACCGCGTGGAAAAAGCGGCGCGCAGAGCGGGCTTGACTGTAAACCACGCCGTATTGCGCGACTTGTTTTACCCGCGAACAACATCAATAGAAGAAGCGTTGGCCGCCCACCGCTTGAACGACTTTCTCGAGCCGCGTTTGCCGCCCGCCTTGAGGAACCGCGCGGTTTTCCTCGCTCGCGCGCTTTCCCAAGTTCTTTCCCACCGCGAGCTAACCGCTTCCCGAACAACCG
>CAZWIQ010000014.1:0-1807 GCA_964634375.1 Microcaldota archaeon | reverse complement strand
CGGCAACTGCAGCGCAAATCGAAAAACGCTTGAACGCGGTTGATTCAAACGCGGCGGCGTTGTGGACGCGTTTAGTCGAAACGCCGGCGAAGCGAAAACCAGCGCAGCCAACCGACTCCGCGGCGCTAGCGACGCCGATAACGCCTATAACCGTTGTCAGAGAACCGCCGCCTAAAAGAACTTGGGAACACTTGAAGATAAACGTCGCGCCGCTACTGCCGGGCGAGCAAAACAGCTTGGCGGCCGCAATAAACGTCGTCTTGCGTTTGCTGGCGAGCCCGTCGAAATCCGAGTTATCCGCCTACCACGCCGCCCTCTCCTTTGACAAACTGCGCGCGCGTTGCGTCAGCCGAGGCATGTCTTTGCAGGACTTTAAACGCGCTTACGACTTTCTCACGAGAAACGGCGTCGTTGGCGCAGGCGGACACGACTTGGCTGGAGTTTCCTACGGGGCGCGAAAAGAAAGAATCACTCCGCTGGGGCAAAGCATAGTGGAACACGTCGAAGCACTACGCGGCGAAGCGGCTGGAAGAAAAAATAGCAGGCGCTAGCTCTCGCCCCGCGCTGCTCCGCTCTCGGTAAAACTTTTTATTCTCCGGCGGCGTAACCCCAAACTGCGCCAAACTGCGCGAACGCCAAACTGCGCGCAACCAAAACGCGGGCGGCGGCAAGCCCGGCAAAGCAGGTGAAGCTGTGATGGAGAAGACGCCGAAGAAAATCAAGTCCGTTTTATCGCTGGTACCGCCTGTTTTCCCCGTTTTTCCCGTTCTCGCCGTCCTGCTTGCAGGCGCCTTTCTTTTCGGCTGCGTTCAACAACAACCCGCGGCAACGCCCTCCGTTGCGCCTTCAGCCGCGCCTTCCGCTTCGGCGACGCAAAGCGCTTCCGCGACTCCCGCGCCTACGCCGGCCGCCCGCGCTGCGGCCAGCGTCGCGCCCTCGCTTGCGCCGAGCGCGGCAGCGCAGGCAGGCGCGCCTTCGCTGGAAGAACTGGCTGAAACCGTCGGCGAAATCGCGTCGGACGTCGCAGGCGCCAAAATCGAGTTGCAGGATTTTGACGGGCGCGCGTGGACGGGAACTTACCGTTTGAACCAGCAGACTAATTACTTCGTGTCCGTCGGGAGTCCGCTGCACGATTCTTTCGATTCGAGTGATTCCGTCGCCGTTCTCGAGGGGTTCGCGTCGAAAGCGAGCAAGAGAGTCGCGCTTTACGAGGAGCGGTTCGCCGATTACGTGCGGTACGACGTCAAGCAATTCTGTTACGGCAAGAAATTCTTGGTGGAAACGAAAACGTCCGAGCAGCGTTCGCCCAGCGGGGAAACAACCGGCGTCGGAGAAAAGCTCGCGCGGAAAATAATCGACGCCTGCCCCGAGTGATTTTTTCTCGTTCACTTTTTCGCTACCGCCGCGGCGGTAGCCGTGTTCTTGCGCTCGATTTCCTCTTTGTCCCACGCTTCCATGTCGCGCCTAATCAGTTCGCGGATGAAATCCTGCACGCTCGGGAACTTCCGGTTGCGCACCGCGTGGTCTTCAAGCTTCCAATCCCCCGGCACGGTAACGAGGTAAGATTCAGATTCAGGCAAGCGGCAACACCTTCACGAACGCTCTATCGAGCGGTTCAACACTCAAAACTCAAAACCCCGAACTTTTTTTCTTTTCGTTCCCTCTCTTGTTTTTCTTTTTCCCGCTTTCAATTCTTTCAATTCCAAGACCGCGCCCGAAAAAAAAACGAAAAGAAAAACAAAAATCCCACTCCGCGCGCCTGGATGCTGCTGGAAACGCTACGAAAAACGCATATTTAAACATATGC
>CAZWIQ010000013.1:0-20691 GCA_964634375.1 Microcaldota archaeon | reverse complement strand
CACAAGACGCAATCGCTAGCCCAACCCGGCGCGCGGGCGCCGCGCGCCGCAACGCAGCGTTTTTGCGCGCGCTGCGCCTCTTCGATTCCGCGGGAAATGGAGTTCAAATCGTCTTCGAACGAGGAAACGGCGTAACTCGAAGCGATGGTGGCGCCCGAGCCTATCAGCTGGAATGCGTTTTCGCCTACGAGCCACAATTTCTCGTTTTCGAGCGCGGCAAGCGCTCCTCGTGCCTTCCATTCCGCGTCGCTTTCTTCCTCCTCGAGCGAAGAAACCTCGTTTTCCAGCGAGCGCGAGGCGCTAGTCACGCGCTCGTTGAACGCGACGAGTTCGTCGAGGAAAAAACTTTCGCCCGCCAGCGTTCGCGCGGCGCCGAAAACGCGGTTGCTTGACGCTTTTCCTTGCGCGAGCTCGCTCCATACGGCGTCGTTTTCCGCGGCTGCGCGGTTAATCCACTTGCCGACCGCTTCGCCTTGAACGCTGTTTTCCCGCAAGTCAACCGCGATTTCGCTTATTTCACTGAGAACGCCCGCGGCGGCGCCGTGGTACTGCGCGTTCGTCATCTTCTGCAGCGCGTCGGCGTTCGCGCCAACCGCGCGAAGCGCTTCGCGCGCGGCTTCGCCTGCGAGCGCGAGGCCGCGCGAGCCTTCCTCGAAACAGCGCAGCGAAGAGTAAGTGCTGCCTGCGGCTCCGCCGTAGAGCGGCAGCGAGTTGAAGAGCTTCTGCATTCTCGCGTAAAACGCGGCTTCCTCCAGCGCGAGCTTGGCTTGCCAAGCGTAGTCGGCGGTTTTAGCGAAATCCTTGGTTGAAGAAAGCGTGGGAGGCAAAGCGAACTCTTTGGAAAATCCTTCGCACGAAGCAGGCGCCAGCAGGTAAGGAATCGAGTAAAAAGGGCGCGTCTGGAACTTGAACGCGTAAGCGCCCACGTCGACGCCAACGCTGGCGCCTGCGCCGGCAGCCGAAACCGCCGTTTGAGCGGGCAATGAAAAAAGCAGCAACAAAAAGAAAACGGTTTTCGGATTAGCAGCGTCAACAGCGAGCGCTATCGTCCCCCACCTCCCCCGCACGGCATAACGCGCGCTTTTAATAAAGCGTTTTCGAAGCGGCGCAGCGGCGCGGAGCGGCGCGTTTAAAACTCGGCGCGGCGTAAGCGCTTGCGGCGTGGCAGAGAAAGAAATCATCAACCAAATCCGCGCGGCGCGGCAACCCATTAGCGAACACTTGGCGCAAGCCGCGGCGTCCGCGCAAGCGCAGCCTTTGCACGTGGGCGCGAAAAACGTGAAAATCCTCGTCGCCGCGCGGCGCAAAGGCGGGTTGCGCGCGCGCGTCAAGAAGCGGTTCGCGGGAATAATGCACCGCGTGATTACGCCGTCGCCGGCCGCGCCGCTGCAAGTGACGAGCTTCCGCGGGCTACCCGAGATAACGGGCGTAGCCGGCGGAATCGAGAAAGTCGTAAAAGCGGCAATCGGCGACGAGGACGAAACGGAACGCCCGAAGACGCCGCGCATAGTGGGATTAAGAATCAGTTGAACGCTTCGGCGTCACGCCGCGCCGAGAAACTCTTTCAGCTTCTTGATTTTGTCGAGGCTGCCGACGATGACGTAACGCTTTCCGCCTTCGATGACGTCGTCGGGCTTCAGGATTACCAGTTTCTCCTTCTCGATTTTCCCGACGACGGTCGTTCCATCGGGGAGTTTCAGCGCGCCTAGTTTTTTGCCTGCCGCCGCCGCTTTCGGCGGCAGTTCGATTTCGATCATTTCGGCGAGTCCGCGGCCTATGAACGACAAGTCGATGACGTCCGGCTTCGTGATGAGTTCGGCGATGTAGCTCGCCGCAGCGATTTCGGGATAAATCGTGATGTTGATTCCGAGGCTTTTCAGGAAATCGACGTCGTAGTAAGTGTTGCTCAAGCGCGCGACGACGAGCTTCGCGCCTTTTTTCTTCGCGCTCGTGCAAGCGAGCAAATTCGTTTCGTCGTGCTCCGTGACGGCGATGAAGGCGTCCGCGTTCTTCACTTCCGCTTCGTCCAGCGTTTTCGGGTTCGTCGCGTCCGCGTTCAAGAGAGAGGCATTCAATTCTTTCACGTCTTTGCACGCGTCCGCGTTTTTCTCGATGACGACTACGTCCGCGTCCTCTTCCGCGAGAATGTTCGCGAGGTGCCTGCCTATTTGCCCGGCTCCAACGATTACCACGTACATTGAATCACGCAACCGTAAAGCAATCCAAGTTTTTAAAACAATTATTTGAAACGGTTATTTGCGCAGCAAGCCCGCCGCGAAAACGAACAGCGAAAGCACGGGGTAGATTTCGAGGCGCCCGAGAATCATGCCGAGCGCGAGCGAGAGCTTCGCGAAACTGGGCAGCAGCCAAACGCTTACGCCGCCGGGAACCATTCCGTTGCACGTTTGCGCTGAAACGCTGAGGAAAAGCGCTTTGAAGAAGTCCAAGCCAGTTTGCGTGAGAACAAAAACGTTGATGAGAATGAGCAGCGAGAAGAACGCGATGAAGAAGGAAACGTCCTTGACTTCCTCGCGCGAAACCTCGCGCCCGAGCGCCGTGCGGCGCGCCACGCTCGCCGGCGCGATCGTTTCCTGCAATTCCCACCAAATGCTTTTGATGAACAGCACGAAACGCTCGATTTTTATTCCGCCTGCGTACGAGCCCGCGCACCCGCCTATGAACATGAGCGCGATTAAGACGAAAAGCGAAAAATCGTCCCACGGCAACGGCAAAAGCGAGAACCCGCCTCCCGTAATCGCCATGAAGACTTGCGAAACCGCTTCGACGAGGTAATGAAGGTGGCCGAATTTTAACGACAACAAAACGAAGGAAACGAAGCTGACGACAAGGAAAACGCGGAACGACTTGTCCCGCGCGTACGCGCGCCAATCTCCGCGAAACACCTTGTCGTGAGTAACCATGTTGATGCTGCCCGCCACGCTGAGAAGCGCGATCGCGATTAGCCCGAGCACGCCATAACCCGCGATTCCCGCGTCGGTAGTCTGCATTCCGTTAGTGGAAATCGCGCCCATCGCGTACTGAACCGCGTCGAGAAACGGCATTTTCACGAGAACCAAAAGCAGCGCGAAACCGACGAACGTCAGCGCGCAGTAAATAGCGAGCAGCTGGCGCACGGTGTGCACCAGATTCGGGCGCAAGCGTTCTTCGCGCCCCTCCGCCTCGTAAAGATTGATTATGCTCCACGCTCCGCCGAGAATCCCCGTCAACGCGAGCGCGACGATGCCGAAGGAGCCGATCCAGCACGCGAAGTCGCGCCAGAACAACAGTGCGCGCGGAACGACGTCGAGACTTGGAAAGAATTCCGTTCCCGCGCTCGTGAGCGTCGACGCGGCTTCGACGTACGAATCAGTGAGTCCAGCTGTTCCCGAAAAAAGGAACGGCAACCCGCAAAACAACGGTGCGAGCAGCCACACGACCGCGGTCGCCGCAAGCGCGTGCCTCATGAGCATCGGCTGTTCCGTGCGGCTCGCGCGCTTCAACAGCCAGCCGAAAGCGAACGTGAGCGCGAACGCAGCAGCGAACGAGAGCGTCACGCGCAGCGCGTGGCCGAGCGCGATCGACAAAACAAGCGGCGCTAGCATGAAAAACGAGAACAAGGCGAATACGGCGCCTACTTGGCGTCCGACGACGCGCGCGTCTTCAGCGGTGAGCTTGACCATGACGAAATCGAGATTCTTAACGCGCTCGCGGTTTTAAAACAAATCTTTACGCTTTAACGCAAATCCTTCAAACTCGCTTCGATGCGCGGAACGCTGAACGCGAGTTCGTGCCGCGTCGTCTTGCTTGGGAAAAGAAAACCGCGTTCGGCGCGTTGCACAACGCGCTTTTTCGAAACGCGAATTCGTTTGCGTCGCGGCTTTAGCCGAACGGCTTCGTGCGCGTAATCGACGAAGAATACGGGAGCGCGGCGCGCGCCCAAAGCGCGCAGCGCGTGCAGGCGGTGATGGCCGTCGAGCACGGTGAACGACGCGTAGTCGACGAGCAGCGGCTTGCGCACGACGCCGCAGCGCGCGATGCTTTTCTTCACTTTCGCGAGTTTTTTCTTTGAAACGCGTTCGTGGCACAACAACGCGTTCGCGTCAACGATGGAAACCAAGTGTTTCACGGCAGTCACTTTATTTTTCCTTCCATAAAATCGTCGTAGCCCTGCAAGTCGAGGAGTCCGTGCCCGCTCAAGTTGAAAGCGATGACTCGGCGCTCGCCGCTTTTCTTGCACTCCGCCGCCATGTCGATGACTGCCTTGATGGCGTGCGAGCTTTCCGGCGCGGGAACGATTCCTTCAGTTCGCGCGAAAAGCACTCCCGCCTCGAAAACCTCTTTTTGTTCGAAAGCCCGCGCCTTGACTACGCCTTCCTTGGCGAGCGCTGAAACGAGCGGCGCCATGCCGTGGTAACGCAAACCGCCAGCGTGAATCGGAGACGGAACGAACGCGTGCCCGAGCGTGTACATCTTGAGTAGCGGCGTCATTCCAGCGGTGTCACCGAAATCGTAATCGTACTTTCCTTGCGTCACGCTCGGACAACTCTTCGGCTCGACCGCGACGAGCTCGAGCTCGTCCGCGCTTCGCTTGCCGCGCAGGATTTCGCCCGCGAACGGGAAAACGAATCCGGCGAAATTGCTGCCTCCGCCGACGCAGCCGACGAGCGCGTCCGGCTCGACGCCGAGTTTTTGAAACTGGAGCTGCGCTTCTTGCCCGATGACTGTTTGGTGAAGCAAAACGTGGTTGAGCACGCTGCCGAGAGCGTACTTCGCTTTGCCGTCCGGAGTGGTCACAACGGTTTCAATCGCTTCGCTAATCGCGATTCCCAAGCTTCCGGGGTGCGCGGGATTCTCGCTCAACACTTTTCTTCCGAACGCGGTTTCGCGGCTCGGGCTCGCGCGCACGCTTGCGCCGTAAGTCTTCATCATCACTTGCCGGTAAGGCTTTTGATTGAAGGAAACGCGAACCATGAACACTTTGCACTTGAGCCCGAACAACATGCTCGCGTACGACAACGCCGTGCCCCACTGCCCGGCGCCCGTTTCCGTGACGAGGGTTTCCGTTCCCTCGCGCGCGTTGTAATACGCTTGCGCGACGGCGGTGTTCGGTTTGTGCGCGCCGCACGGGTTCAACGACTCGTTCTTGAAGTAAATGCGCGCCGGCGTCCCGAGAAACGCTTCCAATCGTTTTGCTCTAACTAACGGCGTAGGCCTGCCAAGGCGAAGCAACGCTTCGACTACGGGTTCCGGAATGTCGATGAAACGCTGCGCGCTCGTTTCCTGGCGCACGATTTCCTTCGGAAAAATAGCTTCAAGCGCGGCAGGCTCAATCGGCTCGCGCGTCGCGGGATTCAACGGGGGCGGCAAAGGCGAGCGCAAGTCCGCGCACAAGTTGTAGTAACGGCGCGGGACTTCGTCTTCCGCCAACAGCGTTTTCACGCTTTTCTCGTTTTCGCCAAAGTGATTCGCCTTTCAAACGTTTACACCCCTGTACGCGCGGCGCGCTCTGCGCTCGCGGCGCGGAACTTCGTTATTTGCGCCATAGTAGTATTTATATCTTTGTAGCGCATAATTGTACTACGCGCTTAAGGCGTTGGCGCGCGGGAGGCGGTTGCGCTTGTGGAGCAAAATCAAGAAAAAATTCGAGGGTTTTCCCGCGCGCGAAAGCGTCGCGCGCAAAATGGTCGAACTAGGATTGCGAATCGGCGAAAAAAACAAGGTTTATTGCGGGGACGTGGAAGTCAAGGACTTGAGTCTCGCGCAGTCGGCGAAAGTCGACCGCAGGGCGGTGCGCGCGACAGTCGCGGCAATCGAGCGGGACGCCGAGTTGCGCGGCGTCTTCGAAAAAATTTGGCCTGGCGGCGCGATGCTCAAGAAAATCGCTCGCGAGCTCGGCTTCGGAGTAATCGAAATCGAGGCGGAAGCCGCGCGGCCGGGAATAATCGCGGCTGCGGCGGCGTTGCTCGCGGCGAAGCGCATAAGCATTCGGCAAGCGCATGCGGACGACCCGGCTCTCACCGAAACCCCGAGGCTCACGATTATTACGGAGCGCCGCGTTGCCGGAACGCTCGTGAACGAGTTCCTTAAGATTCGCGGGGTCACGCGCGTTTCGATAAGTTGAACCTGCAAATCTTTTTCAGCGGGCAAACCGCGCAATCCGGCTCGCGCTTGAAGCAGCAGCGTTTCGCTAGTTCGACAATCAAGGCGTGGAATTCGTTATAGATTTGAGCGTCGCGCGGCAGGTTCGCTTCGAACAAAGCGCGGATTTCCTCGTAGTTTTCGTTGCCTTTGAGTGCGCCGTAGCGCGTGAATACTCGGCGCATGTAAGCGTCGACGACGAAAAAACGCTTGCCACCCGCGTACAACAAAATCGAGTCAGCGGTTTCGGGTCCAACGCCGTGCAGCGACAACAACTCTTTGCGCAGCGAGCCGGGCGGCTGGCTGAAAAACAAAGCCAAGTCCCCGCCGTAATTCTTTTCGAGGTAGCGAGCGAGTTCCTTGACGTAACGAGTCTTTTGGTTGTAGTAGCCGGCGCTGCGCGCGCACTTCTTGATTTTGGAAAGCGGGGCTTTAGCGAGGGCTTTGACCGACAAAAATTTTTCGCGCTTCAAGCAAGCGATTGCGCGTTCGACGTTGCTCCACGCCGTGTTCTGCGTGAGAACCGCGCCGACGATGATTTCGAACCGCGCTTCGTTCGACTCCTTGTTCTTCGTCGCAGTAACGGGCCACCAGCCTTGCGGGCCGAACTCGGCGTAAAGCGTTTCGTAAATCCGAGTCAAGCCCGGCTTCGTGTCCCGAACCAACGCAACCAGCTTAAACTTTCAGTTTAGGCGACGTTGCCTCGCAACCGCACGCGCCGCGGCGCTGCGGCAGCGCGGCAATCGCGTCGATTAAAACGTTCTTGAGCCGCTCGTTGTTTTCCGCGAACATGCGCAATACTTCCGCGTGGCTAACGGGTTTGCCGCCGGTGACGCCCACGTCGTAATCCGTCGCGATAGAAATGTTGGCGTAACACAATCCGAGCTCGCGGCACAACGCTACTTCAGGCATTTGCGTCATGTTGATGACGCTCCAACGCTGCGCTTGAAAGAAAGCGCTTTCCGCGCGCGTCGAAAAGCGCGGGCCTTCGATGACGACGACTGTTCCGCCGTCGTGGACGCGAACGCCGTTCTTGCGGCACGCGGCGACGCACGCCGCGCGCATTTCGACGCAGTACGGGTCAGCGAAAGTCAAGTGGTCCGTCTTCGGCAAGCCGAGTCCTCGAGAATCGCCGTCGAAGAAAGAATTTTCCCTGCTTTTCGTAAAATCAGCGATTTGGTCGCACACGACGAAATCCCCCGGCGCGATTTCAGCGCGCAGCGAGCCTACGGCGCACGGCCCGAACACGCGCGTCACGCCGAGCGAGCGCAACGCCCAAGCGTTCGCGCGGTAAGGAATCTTGTGCGGCGGAAACCCGTGCGAGAGGCCGTGCCTCGGCAGGAATGCAACGCGCTTGCCCTCGATGTCGGCGAGCGTCACTGGCGCCGCGGGCTTGCCGAAAGGCGTTGCTACTTCGACCGTCTCGCTTTTTTCGAGGAACGAGTAGAAGCCGCTTCCCCCGAACACGCCGATTTCCGCGCGCGGTTTTCCAGTTTCAGCTTTTTCAAAACTTTTTTCCTTCAAGCGCGACCACCTTCGCCGTTTATAAGACTGAAAACGTTTATAATTTTATTCAAACGGGGGCGGGAGCCATGATGGAGAGAACGCCGCGGTTGACTGATTTTCGCGACGCAGAACGCTTGCGCGCGCGAGCCGCGCAGTTTCACGGCAAACCCAACGAGCTAGTCAGAAAACTCGCCAAAAACAGGGTTTATTTGACGCGGCGAGGGTGGCGAATCGGTTTCCTGAAGTCTGCGCGACCAATTCTCAGCCGCTTGAACGAAAAACAACGCCAGGACTTGTATTTGGCTTCAGAGAAAAAACAAGCGCTCGTCCCACTGCGCGAGGAACCTGTAACGCTTGAAGGACTTGAAACGGTTTCGCGTTGCGTGCAACACGTTCTGGATGGCTCGCGCGAAGACGTCGCGGAATCCGAAAAAGTAATCGAACGAACGCAAAGAATTCGCGAACGCCTCGGCGGCAGGAAAGGCGCGAGGCGGGCAAGCGAGAAAGACGTGCTTTCGGCTGTGCTTGAACTCGAGAAAATGGTTGACGACTACTCGCCTAAACGCGATTTCTACAAGAGGCTCGCTTTAAACAAACTCAAGGGCGCGCTTGAAACCTTGAAGGAAAAAGGCGTTGGCGGCGTTCCAAGCACGTGGCTTGTCTTGGATGCGGTTGCGCGCAGGGCGGCGAGCCGAGCGCGAGTCGTAACCGAAAAAATCATTCGGCGGAACGAAGAACGCTGGCGGCTGCTTCAAGAATACAAGACGTTCGAGGAAGGAAGAAACGCGGCTGCGCGAAACTTGTGGGAAAACCTGCGCCAAACGCTTTACAACTCGCGCGCGCTGCGGGACGAAAGCTTGATTAGCAGGGCGCCGCACCCCGCGTTCGGCGAAGGCGGTTTCGCTGAAACGCTCGCAAAAATCCGGAGGGCGATGGAAGGAAGAATGTCGCTCGGCTTCGGCGCGAACTTGAACAAAACCATGGCGTCTTACGGAATCACGGTCAGGCAAAGCGCGAGAAACTTGGCGCGTCGAAGCTCGAGTCCCGCGCTCGCTCAAATCGCGGGCTTGGTTGAACGCGCGGGCGAAGCGTTCGCGAACTTGGAGGCGCCGGCAGAGAAGCGCAAGGCGAACGCGCTCGAAATTTTGAATGAAGCGGAACAGCGGTTGGGCGCACTCAAACGCAGGGGTTTCCTAACCGCGGAACACGAAGCGTCGATGAATGCGAGCCACAAGCACTTGAGGTTGCTGCTGCAAGGCGTTCCGGACACTGGAGAATTCAAAGCGCTGGTGGCTAGGACTCTGAAAACGCTTTCTTCTCCGAACGGCGGCTTGGATGAAGCTATCAAGCTTGCCGACGCAGCTCACGCGAAAAGCCCGTGGACTAGAACCGCGGCAAAATGACGCGCGTTTAAGCGGAAATTCAGAGGGAGTTTGGCGGGGCTCAGCCGCTGGCTCGCCGCTTGCGCGCCGGAACCCAGATTTTCTTGCGCCGCGTCTTGCGCGAGCGCAGCTTCGCCTTCGCCTTGCGCCGCTTGTGCGCCCACTCGATGCGCCTGCGCCGCGCCTTGCTCTTCAACATTCGCCAAACCACCTTTAAAACAAAATCAATTCGGGAACGGTAATTTGCGGGAAAGGGGTTTAATAATTGCTTGGCTGGAACTCAAAACAAGGGGCGGTCGAGAGCGCCGGGCTCCTCGGTTTCTTCCTCGACTTCGAACAACCCGTGCTCCTTTTCCTTCTCTTCAGGCGCGCCGCCTTGCCCGCTCGGTTCGTTGCTCGGGTAGTAAGAATCCTGGTAAGAGTTTTGCTGAACGGGTTGCGATTGCTGCGACGAAACGTAGTCGTTGGAAGCGAACATTCCGAGCGCGCTCGTGAATTCCGGCGACTGCGCCGCAGTCGACTGGTGTTCGCGCATCGTGGAAACGATTTCGAGAATCGCCGCGGCGAGCTTTTGTTCCGCCACCGCGCGCAACTGCTCTGCGCTCCGCCATTCTTCGTCGAGCACGACGCAGAAGAAAACGAACTTGTTCGTCGCGATTTCCACGTCAATCGTTTTTTCCTGCACGAGCATTAGAATGTCTTTATCCTCTTCCAAGTTGGCTTGGACGAAGGCGAGAACGACGTCGACTCCTTGCTCCGTGAAAAGCTTTTTCGCGCACACGGGGAGTTTGAGGTGTTCGCTCGCAGTCATTTTGACGAGCGTCACGCTCGCCTGCTGTTCGCATTCGCGCGCGGCGGCGTCGAAGCCGTTGAACTTGTTGCTAGCCACGTCTAGGAAACCGAGTTTCACGACTACGCTAACGCTGGGGCGCTTTAAAAAACCCTCGAAAAACAGCGTTTTCAAGGGCAAAACAGGCTAAAAATCACGAGATGATTTTGAGTTCCTTGCCTATGCTCTCGAATTTCCCGAGCGCGAAATCGATGTCCTCGCGCTTCAACCCCGCATTCATCATCACGCGAATGCGCGCCGCATCCCGCGCAACCATCGGGAAAACGATGGGCAGCGCGAAAACGCCTTGCTCGAACAACGTGTTGCTTAACGCCACCGCCTTCTCGCTCTCGCCGCACATTACCGGCGTAATCGGCGTCGGGCTCTTCCCTATGTCGAAGCCGAGCTTCTTCATCTTGCGCTTGAAGTACTTCGTGTTCGTCCACAGCTTCTTCCAGTGGCGCGGCTCATCGTCGCAAACGTTGAGCGCCTCGATGCAAGCGCCCGCGACAGCCGGCGGATGCGAACCCGAAAGAAGCCACGTGCGCGACTTGTTGAACGCGAACTCGCACAACGCCTCGCTGCCCGCAACCATTCCGCCGACGACTCCGAACGCCTTCGAAAACGTCCCCATTTCCACCGTGATTTTGCCTTGTAGCCCGAAGTGGTGCCCGATTCCTTTTCCGCGGTCGCCTAAAACGCCGTCGCCGTGCGCGTCGTCAACGTAAGTCATCGCCCCGAATTCCTGCGCGAGCTTCACGATTTCAGGCATGGGCGCGATGTCCCCGTCCATCGAGAAAACTCCGTCCGTAATAATCAGAATGCGCCGGTAATTCTTCGCGTCGGCTTCCTCGAGCACGCGCTTTAAATCCGCCGTGTCGAGGTGCTTGAATACGGCGCGCTCCGCCTTCGTCAAGCGCACGCCGTCGATGATGCTTCCGTGATTCAATTGGTCGCTGATAATCAAGTCGCCTTCGCCGACGAGTTGCGGAATGAGTCCGGCGTTCGCCGCGAAACCCGTTTGGTACGACAACGCGGCTTCCGTGCCCTTGAATTCGGCGATTCGTTTTTCGAGTTCGAAGTGGATTTTCATGCTGCCCGCGATCGCGCGCACGCTTCCGCTGCCCGCGCCGTAAGCGCGCACGGCGGCGATTGCCGCGCGCTTGAGCCGCGAATGGTTGCTTAAATTCAAGTAGTTGTTCGAGCAAAGCATTAGAACGCTTTTGCCGTCGACGGTGCAGTGCGGCGTGCTCGCGCTGTCGAGCGAGTGCAGCACCCAGTTGAAGTGCTTCGCTTTCAATTCGTCGACTTCCTGCTTCAGGAAAGCCGTTGGATTAGCCTTGTCTGCCACCACTCAAACCACCTACTCGATATTCCCGATAAACCCGCGTTCCAGCGTTCCGCGCGTTCGCGTCCGCCTTAATTCGATTCGCGATTCGCGTTACCGCTTTACTTTTTTCCAGAAAATTCCAGAAAACCGTTGGTTGAAATGCTCTTCCAGAAAAAGCGCGGAGTAAGTGAAAGAACCAAGCCAATAAAAATCTTGCGGAAAGCCCTGGAAAGCGCGGGCGGCAAAGCAACAAAACCCGAAAGACGGTTTTTTAGACGCGTGTCGAAAAAACGCTTTATGCGGAGGTTTTTAAAGGGCGCGTTTGCCTAAATAAAGGAAGTGCTGATTATGTAGCCCGCGGTTTGACGCGTTTGAAACAAAACAAAAAAAATAAAAATAAAAACGCTGCAAACCGTTTTTTGGCGCGAGTTGTTTTTTAGCGTCTGGGCCGTGGTTGTTTTAGTGGGAATGGTGGTTCTAGAATGAAAGCCGTTTTCAAGGAAAAACCTGCGCCTGGCGCGGTTTTGAAGCAAGCCAGCGAGCCGAAGCCTGGGCCGAACGACGTGCTCATCAAGATAGAGGCGACGAGCATTTGCGGCACGGACGTCCACATTTACACTTGGGACGCGTGGTCGCAAAAACGCATCAAGCCCCCAATGATTTTCGGGCACGAGTGCGCAGGCAAAATCATCGAGCTCGGCAAAAACGTGGAGGCGGCTGGAAAACTCAAGTTGGGCGACAAGATTTCGGTCGAGACGCACGTTTACGACGGCTCGTGCTTCCAATGCAAGCAAGGCAACCCGCACATTTGCGAGAACATGAAGATTTTCGGCGTCGACATGAACGGCGTTTTCGCGGAATACGCCGTCGTGCCGCAGCAAAACGCTTGGGTCAACGACCCCGCGCTCCCGCCAGCCGTGGCGAGCATTCAGGAACCGTTCGGCAACGCAGTGCACACTGTTTTCGAAGGCGGCGCGCCGAGCGGCGACAGCGCGGTCGTGCTCGGCTGCGGTCCCATAGGGCTTTTCGCAATCGGAATCCTCAAGGCAATCGGCGCGAGCCATATTTACGCGGTCGAACCCGTGCCCGTTCGCGCGGAAATCGCGCGGAAAATGGGTGCGACCCGCGTCTTCAACCCGAAGGAAGACTACGTCAAGGAAATTCTCGGCGCGACTAAAGGCAAGGGAGTCGGCGCGGTTCTCGAGATGAGCGGGAACGGCGGGGCGCTTCAAAACGGTTTTCGCGTGCTGCGCCCGGCGGGAAAACTGGGGGTTCTCGGCGTTTTCCCGAAAGACGTGCAGCTCGACGTGACGAACGGAATCGTGTTCAAGTATGCTCGCGTTTACGGAATCAACGGGCGCAGGATTTGGGGCACGTGGGAAAAAACGCGGGAACTCTTGACGGGAAAGAAAGTCGACGTGCGCCCCGTTTTGACGCACGAGTTCAAGCTCGACGATTTCGAAAAGGGTTTCGCGGCAATCGCGGCGGGCGAAGCCGGGAAAGTAATCCTCAAGCCTTGATTAGTCTTGACGAATTGCGAGCTGAGCGCTTCGGCCGTTAGCTGAGACCACGACTCAGAACGCGGTTAACCGAGTTAAAGCGATGGTCTTCACTGATTATCGACGCAGTGTTGTTTGTAGCGTAACCTGTTTTACTCGCGTTAAAGTAATGCGGAGTCGCGTTGTAAACCCCAGTCGCGTTCTGCATATACTCTAAAATCGTTTGAGTCGCTAACCAACCAGTCGCGTTACTCGTCGCGTTCAACAAACTCGTGCCGTTCACGCTCGCAATACTAACGTAAGCGCCTGCTAAATCCGCGCCCGCGTCAGTAAACGTGTGAACGTCAACATACCAACTAACGTTTATCGCACCGTTAGCATCAATTAAAACTTTGCTTTTATTGAACGCGCAACTAATGAAGTTCTGCTCTTCCGAAGTAATAGTCGAAACGTTAATGTCGGTAACGATACCACCGATAATTGAATCGTAAAAAGAATTGTTTCCACCGCCGCCAATATATACCCCAACACCTTCGAAACCAGTGCGGTTGAGCGTTTCATTCCTAATAACGTTGTGAGAACCATTGATATACATTGCGACGGCTATAGCGCCAGCGGGGTCGCCTAAATCATTGTTGTAAACATTATTGTAACTCGAAAACAAACTTAAACAACCGCCATTACCATACCAAGATTCATATCCGCAGTTCGGTAATTCGTTATCAGAAATAATCGTATAATCACCATAAGTGCTGATGCGCCCGTCAGGTATGATATTGAAAGAAACGTTATTGTGAACAGAATTAGAATCGCCGAAAATTGCGGCGTATTGCGCGGCATCCGCAATGTCAAGAAAATTCTTGTAGATCGTTCCGTAACTCGACTCGGAAAAAACGATTCCGGCGGGTATCGAGAGAGTTGAGCGACCAAGAATTGTGTTTTTAACAATTTGAGTATAGTTGGATTTATTGACATAAATCGCGGTTACATCTTCCCATGCGCAGGGACTAAAAATCGTGTTGTTGTAAAGCGTAACGTTTTGAGATCGAGAAAGATAAATTCCAGTTGCGATTCCATTAACTCCAAATAGATTAACTGTCGAGTTATTAACGCTTCCAAAATTTGAATTCTCAAAGTAAATGCCGTAATCCCAATTGTGCCACATTGCTTCTTGAACAATACAATTTTCGATTGAAACGTTTTCCGCGTTCCACGCTTCAATCCCGCGTCCCAACGCTACGGCTGACCAACTAATTTTGTTTCCTTGGCACGAGAGAGTAACATTTGCCGCAGTAACGTTAAAGCAAGTCCCACTCGTCGAAGCGTTTCCAACCATCGAGTAATTAGCGGTAAGCTCCCTACAAAACTCCGCGTAAACACTTCTCTCAATGCTCGCATTACCTGTGCCGCTCGTCGTGTTACAGTAAACGCTGGCTGTGTAATTCCCGTAACTCGCGGCAGGATAACTGTAGTAAGCATATTGCTTTCCGAGCGTCATCGAGTAATTCGTTCCATTCACATTAATCAAGCAAACATCTATCGCACTCGTATTCGTGAACGAAACGTTGTAGTAAAGCCCGTAAGTATCATTCCAAGTATTGTTGAAAACCGTTGAATCGGGCAATGTTGGTGAAATCCATTCGATTGAAGTCACGTTGCCTATCAACTTCAATGTACGAGTCATCGCATTCAAACCAGTGCGGCCTTCCGGAATTATTGATTGCGTGTCATTACTTTTTGCTACCCCAACTGCTGATGATTCATTAGTTTGGGTACAACCAAAAAGAAAAACGGATGCTAGCAAGCAAAGGCCAACTGCGAGTAAAGAAAATTTGCTTCCAGTCACTAAAACCGCCCGCGCGCTTATTTTTCCTCGTTTTTCCGTTTTTCTACTTTTTGCGGTTTTCAAGCGCGTAACGCTCGAGCGTCGCGATTCTCTCGTCAAGCGGCGGGTGAGTGGCGAAATAGCCTGCGATGGCTTTCCCGCTCAACGGGTTCGCGAAATAAAGGTGCGCTATCGCCTCGCTCGGCTGCGCAACCGCGCTGCCTCCGGCGTCGGCGCGAATTCGCTTCAACGCGCCAATCAAGCCGTCCGGGTAACGCGTGAGCATCGCCGCGTCAACGTCCGCGAGCGACTCGCGTTTGCGCGACAACGCTGCTTTGATGAGCGCCGCGAAAATCGGCGACAAAATCAAGAACACGATTCCGATTATCACGAGCCAAGGCGGCCCCTTGTTTTCGCGGTCGCCGCCGCGTCCCGCGCCTCCCCACAGCATTCCGCGGAACAACACGTCCGCGAGAATGACGACGAACCCCGCCATCACGGCGGCAATCGTCGCGAGCCGCACGTCGTAATTCTTGACGTGCGACATTTCGTGCGCGATTACGCCCTCGAGTTCCGCCCTCTTCAGTTTGCGCATCGCGCCAGTCGTGACGCACACGGCGGCGTGAGCCGGGTCGCGCCCGGTCGCTAGCGCGTTTATCGCGTCGTCTTCGATTACGTAAGCGGCGGGTTTCGGAACGCCCGCGGCGAGCGCGAGCCCTTCAACGACGTTGACGTAATACGCGTCGGCGCGCTCGTCTGCGGGGCGCGCGTGCGACAACGCTATCACGATTTTGTCGCTGTACCAGTACGACGCGATCGTCGTCGCGATCGAGAGCAAGGCGGCGACGATTATGAAGCTCACGCCGGTCACGCCGAAGAACACGAGCGAAGCGAAGTAGATTACTAGCATTATTAGCACGAAGAATAACGCGACGAAGAACCACGATTTCAGCTTGTTGCTCGAGATTTCGTCGTAAAGCGTCGGCACTAGTTCTTCACCTTTCAACTCGCGTGAGCGCGCTCACGGCTTAAAACTCTACTTTCACTGCTTCGCGTTCCGCGCCGCCTTTGACTTCGAAAAACTCTTTTTCCTTGAAGCCGAACATCGAAGCGAAGACGTTTCCCGGAAACACTTGCAGCGCAGTGTTGTAATCCATCACGGAATCGTTGTAGAACTGGCGCGCGTAAGCGATTTTGCTTTCAATCCCGTCGAGCTGCTCTTGAAGCACGCGGAAGTTCTCGTTAGCCTTCAACTGGGGATAGTTTTCGGCGACGGCGAAAAGCGTTTTCAGCGTGCGCGACAACGCGTCGCTCGCCTTCGCCTTGTCCGCGAGCGAACCCGCGCCCATCATTTGCGCGCGCGCCTTCGTCACGTTCTCGAAGACTACGCGCTCGTGCTTCGCGTAACCCTTGACGGTTTCCACGAGGTTGGGAACGAGGTCGAACCTTTTTTTCAGCTGAACGTCTATTTGCGCCCACGCGTTGTTCACGCGCATGCGTTTGCTGATGAAGCCGTTGTACGCGAGAATCAGGAACGCGATTATCACGGCTATTGCTCCGATTACGACCCACAAAATCAAGTCCATCTTCAACACCACCCTTCCTTTTTTTGCGGAGTAAGCTTACTTCCAACAAGTATAAAAGCGTTTTTTCGCGTTCGCGTTATTCGCGTCACCAGCCGCCGAGCTTGGACTGCGAGCCCTTCGTCTTAATGTCTTCCTCGTCCACGCCCAACGCGCCGAGAATCTTGAGGACGGCGGGCAATACTTGGTTGTTTATGTAATAGTCGGCGTCGTAATCCTTCGCCAGCTCGGCGACCTGCGCTTTCTCGCTTATGCTCGCTCCCTTGCGCGTAATGACGAACGCCACGACGCTTCCCTCGGGAACGGCGAGCCCGTGCTTGCGCGCGTGCATTACCGCGCCGAGTTCGGGGCTCTTGACTTCGTACGCCGCCGTGCTCTTCTGCAACTGCGTGTACATCACGCACTCCTCGAGCGGCACTTCGCCGGCTCGCAAGCGCGCGATCGTCGCGCGCACGAGTTCCACCGCCTTGCGAACGTCTCCCTCGCTCAAGAGAATGCGAAGCACTTCCCGCTGCGTGTTGCGCGCGATTCGGCTCCAGTCGCGCCGCACGAGTTCGAAGCCGCGAATCTTGATAGTGCCTTCGCGGTTGATCAACGCGTACTTCTTTTTGGCGCCGCGCTCGCCTTTCTCCTTGTCGGCTCCCGCGCCTTGTTTTTTCGCGACGAAGATTCCGCGCGGGTAAAAGTCTTCGAGCTCGAGCTCCATCTTCTCGGGGAGCGACGCGTTCACGCCCTTCTGGAATTCCTTGATTTTTTCTTCGCCGCCTTTCGGGTAAAGCAACATCAAACTATCCGTATCGCCATAGAGGACTTTGAATCCTTTTTCCTCCGCTTTCTTCATCGTGTCTTGAATGTACTGCCTGCCCCACGCCGTCACGCTTTCCGCCGCCTCGCGCGAGTACCAACGCGAACGCCCGTAACCCAGGTAGCCGTAAAACGAGTTCGCAATGATTTTGAGCGCCCACTGCCGGGCGTCCAACTGCGAGTACTCTTTCGAAGATTTGTCGAGCGCCTTCATCTTTTTTTTCAGCGCGATTCTTTCCTCGATTACGCGCCCGAGAGTCTCCGGAATTATTCCGCGGCGCTTCCCGCAAAAACGGTGCCCTTGAGGAGAAACGAAAGCCGCACCTTTTTCGCTTTCCTTTTCTTTCGAACAGCAAGCGCAATTCAGCGTCGCCGGGTCAACGTTGTGGCTAATGATTATCGACGGGTACAGCGAACGGAAGTCGAGGACGGCGATGTTCTCGTAAACGCCCGCGTCGGGCTGCGCGACGAAAGCGCCTTGAATAGGGTTCGCAGCGCGCGCCGAGGCTTCGCCGCCGCTCGGCTTGTTCGGAACGAGCTCGCGCCGCGCGAAAGCCTCGCGCACGAGCAGCGCTTCCACGAGCTGCCCCGTAGTCGCGCGGCTGGAATCGAGGAAGGGAACGCCGCTGACGCGCGAGAGGGCGAGTTCGAGCGGGAGGAAGTGCAGCGCGAGTTCGAGGCACGCCACGGAATCGCTTCGGCAGTACTCGGCCATGCGGTCGACTTCGCTCGTCGCGCCAGCGTCCCACACTTTCCACATTCCGGGTTTGTCGAACGACGGCTTCGCTTTTCCGAGAACGCCTTCGTAAGCGCGTTCGAGCGTCAAGCGCGGCAAGCGGATGGCGCCGATGGTGTTGAGGAACGAGACGGCGGCGAAGACGTCGTAGTGCACGCGCCCCGGAAACGAAGTCAGCACGCGGAGTCCCAAGCGTTTAGTGCGGGCTTCGCGCTTCGAGCGGCCGAAAAAAAGTTTTGCTTTCGTTTGCTTGGCTCTCTCGGTAAGGAATGGGACGTCGAACGCGTCGCCGTTGTAAGTGCAAAGCAAGTCCGGACTTTTCGCGTGCAGCAGCGCGCCGAACGCTTCAAGCATTTCTTTTTCCGTCTCGTGTTTTTCCACGAACGCGACCGAAAACTTTTTGTCGCGCGAAATCACCGCTGCCTCGATCGAGCCGCCGCCTTTCGGGCTCGGCTGGGCGTAACTAATCATGGTGCACTCGTCGCGCTTCGCGTCCGTCACGCCGCGAGGGTTGCGCACCTCGATGTCGAACGCGAGCAAGCGCAGCTTCGGTTCCCCGCCTTGCTCGCCCGCCGGCGCGTTTGCAACGCTCTTGATTTCGCTTCCGTTTCCTTCCGCCTCGAATTCGACGTCGACCCACGAACTCGGGTAAATAGCTTTGTCGTAAAGATAGCGGCGCACGAAAGGAATGTCCGCCTCGAAAACGCTGCCCACGCCGCTCGCAGCGAACGATTCCCGCAGCGCGGGAACTTGCGCCGGGTGCTCGCACACGACTCGCAGCACGCGCGTTTTCTCGCCGTTGACGGAAAGCTCGGCGTCCTCGACTCGCTTCGCTTTCACCGCGCCGCCCCCGCGCCCGCCGCCGCGCGGGTGGGCTTGAACCGCTTCGCCGCGCCGCTTCGCGTCACTCGTTTTTCCCGCCGGGAGCACGTAAAAGTAAGGTTCGAACGACGAGTCGAAAGCGCGGCGGGTGCGCCCCGCCTCGTCCTTGAACACGAGGCGGACGCCGGGCGCGCTTTTTCCGTCGGCGCTGCGGCGCTGCACGAAGTCCGCGTCGAACAAAAACAGTTTTTTGTTTTCAGTTTTCATTTCCGTTTTCTTCTCGAAAGGCATACGCTTTATTAAACCGGGCGCAGTTAAAAAAACGTTTCAAAGCGTTTTCGAGCGTTTTCGATTACGTTTTTCGATTCGGCTTTCGATTCGCTTTCAAGCGAGTTGACGCCCGCACCAAAAGGAGGTTTTGTTCATGCCCGCCCCCCAAAGACCGCAGAGGCCGCGCCCCGGAACGCCGCAAGGCGCTGAAGGAGACGCCGGAATGCGTTCCGTCGAATCCAAAATCGATTTGATAGTCCAAAAAATCAAGGGCGTCGAACGCAACGAGGAAGTAATCGGGCGAACGCTCGTCGCGCAAAACGAGCGCCTCAAGAAACTCGAGGCGCAAGTCGCAGCGGGCGGGGGCGCCGCCGGCGGGGCGAGCGCGGGCGAAATCGCGGAACTACGCAAGGAACTCGAGGAACTCAGTAAGAGCGCCGCGAAGCAGGAGAACTTGCTCGAGCTGAAATACATAATCGACGAGATTAACCCGTTGGAGTTCGCGCGGATGGACCAAGTGCAGGAGTTCGTGCGCGACGAAATCGAGAAGCAGCTGGCAGAGCGCGAGAAAAAGAAGAAGTGAAGCTGCGAGCAACTATTCTCAGTCGACGGATGCAGCGAATGATTCCGCGAACGCCTTCGGGTCCGGCGCTTTCACGAAAGCGCTGGCGAGGAGAACGCCTTCGGCTCCGAGTTCGAACGATTTAGCGACGTCGCCAGGCGTGCTGACACCCGCTCCCACGAGAGCGAGAACGCCCGCGTTCGTTTTCTTGATTACTTCGACCGCTTCCTTCACGATTTCAGGCTGCGCGGTGCTAACGCTGATTCCGCTCCCAATGAGTTTCGGCGGTTCGACTGCAACAGCCCACGGCGCCAAGCCAGCCAAGTCTTTGGCTTCCTTCAAATCGGCAGCGCACGCGAGAACCTTTAAGCCGAGGGGCTTCGCTTGTTCGATTACTTTCTTGACGGTTTCCAGCGGGACTTTGTGTTCAGCGTGGTTGACGAGCGTTCCCGCAGCGCCGCTTGCCTTGACGGCTTCCACCGGCGTCCAGCCGGTGCGCGAGCCGAATCCGACGGGGTCCGCGTTTTGGCTGAAAACGAAAAAGTTGCGAGTCGCCGCGAATTTTCGGGCGGTTGCCGCGAGTTCGAGTTGAGGAGGGCAAGCGATGAACGTGACGTTCGCGTGAGTCGCGGCGACTTCGCGCAACGCTTTAGCGTAACGCTCCGCTGCGGCGCCGTAAACGCTTTCGAACGCCTTGAAGTTGAACGCTATCACTCTCGCCATTTTCTCCACCTCACTGCTTGCGTCATCGTTTGCTTGCTTTGAACGCTTCGTGTTTAGTTAAATCTATTTCTTCGACTTCGCCTCGCGGCTCGCGCTCGCGGAAAACCTGCGACTGGAAAACGAACAAACGCGTTTCTTCATTTTTCCAAGAACCTCGTTCGAGCCCAGCCTTGTCGCAGAGATGCTCCAAGAACTCGGCGGCGTTCCAACCCCACTCAACGGGCACGATGGGCAGGAGGAGCCCCGACGAGTAACCGCGCTGGATAATCAATCCATCCTTGCCTACCCTTATTTTTTTCGGCAGTTCGTTGCGCGGTTCCGCGTCGATTGGTTCCGGCGGCGTCAAAACGCTGATTTCCACGGTGACGGCCGCGAGCTCGCTCTTGTGCAACGGAGGAAACCGCGGGTCGCCGAACGCGGCGCTGAGCGCCGCTTCGCGCACCGCCGCATCGAGTTCGCGCACGGGTTCGGGGAACCCTATGCACCCGCGCAGCTCGCGACCGGGAAAAGTTTCGAGCGTGACGAAAACGCCGCGCTTTTCCATTTTCGGAGCCAAGCCGTTTTCCCGTTTGCCTTCGATTTTGTCTTCGATTGCGCGCCGAGCGCTTTTCACCAACGCGGTTCCGTCACTTAACGAAAGAAGTTTGGAAAGTTTGGAAGGTTTGTCCACCGTTTATTCACC
>CAZWIQ010000012.1:0-21077 GCA_964634375.1 Microcaldota archaeon | reverse complement strand
GTGCAGGGAGAGGGATTTGAACCCTCGAACTCCTGAGAGACAGGATTTCTCGCGCTTCTTCCAAGCAGCCGTTTGCCGCCCGGGGTCTTAAGTCCTGCGCGTTTTCCAGACTCCGCCATCCCTGCGCACAATCATAACGCTACCGCTGGTTAAAATAAACTCGCCAGCGCTTCAGGAAATCTTTAAGGCGTTACTCTGTTTTTCTTACTTGCCGCCTTTGACTTCCTTCTTGCGCGCGCGCTTCGGCCGTAACCCCGTGTAATCGCACTTCCGGCATTTTTCGGCGTGCGCGGGGTTGCGCGCCTTGCACTTGCGGCAAACCCACACGCGCGTGAGCGCCCTGTCCGCAATCGGAAATTTTCCCATTTGCAATCACCAAGCCAAAAATATTTTTCTCCCGTTTAACGGTTTTTCTTTCGGAGAGGGAAATTATTTATACTCCGCATTTAATAACCTGTCGTTGTCGCCTCTGTAGCTCAGACTGGTAGAGCGCTTGCATGGTAAGCAAGAGGCCATGGGTTCAAATCCCATCAGAGGCTCTGTATAATATACTTCGCGCGGCAAAGAAGTTACGACGATTTTTAATTGAAGCGAGTTGTTTTGCATGGCGAGGCGTCCCAAACCTGAATCGGGTATGCGTCCAGGAGAAGTGTTGGTCCGCAGAGGCGGGCTTGCCGTTCCTGCCCCGAAAGCGTTCGCCGACAGGCTTGCGCCCGAACACGGTCTGCCGTGTATGGATAGGCTCTCTGAACCGAGTAACCGATGCGCCGACACAGAAGAACTTGTTCGCGCGTTGCGAGAGAGCGGGCATCCTGAGATTGACGTTTGGCGAACCCCCGAATATGCGAGACAACACGGAGACTTGTGGTACTTGTCTTCGAAACACCCCGACGGGAGTCAAGTTATTGCGTTAGGTCATACCCCGACCGATTTGGCTGACGGAAAATTTTTGTTGCTTACCGAACTCTTTGGCCCGCCGTCATTCAGGATGTCTATTGTTCCGAAAAGTCCGAGAGCGCGTTTAATAACTGGGGTTCAGCGATTTTTAAACAAAGTTAGGGGAAGGCGGAAAAAATGACGAAGACGGACGAAGCAGTCGAAAAAGAAATGATTACGCGGTACGGCGTAAGCGCTCTGCGCCTAAAGGAATTAGCCGACTTCGTTGAAACAATAGGAGAATTCACGCAGTATTTGGGCACAAACCAGTACTACAGCGAAGACGTCAACAAGAAAGTCGCGCTCCTCAACGTCGACGCGCAAGCATCCGCGCTCGAATGCGAAGAACTCATAGTGCGCGCCGGCGCGTTGCGCGACGCCGTCAAACGCTGCGTCCTCGAAAAGAAAAAAAGTTTTCCCGCGAGCGCGGACGCGGGCGCGCTCGCCGGCAAAACCGCGGCGCTCGAGAAAAAGCTTTTCGAACTAAACGAGCGTGCGATAGCGCTCACGCGCGAGTTGCGGTGCGAATTCGGAAAAAAAGGATTCAACTCGTCAGTTTAAGCTTATTCTAGCTCCGTTCGGCGAATAAAGCGTTCGGCGTTCTTCTTTCGCGTTTTGCGCATTGTTTAAAGCTCCTTTTTCCTTGCGAAAGGCGTGAAGAAAGGCTTTTAAATGCTTGAACGCAAAATGTTGTCTCTTCGTCGGGGAGGAATGCGTCTTGTACGTTTGTCCGAAGTGCGGCAAGGAGTTTCAGGACAGCGAAATCGACTTCGTGCGCTGCCCTTACTGCAACACGCGGGTCTTGTTCAAGAAGACTCCCAACGTCGTCACGCGCGTAAAAGCCGATTAATCCCGTGCGATGCCGCGCGTCGGACGAAGCATTTTTATTCTTTCGTTTAAGGAGTGGAATTGTTTTGGGAAAACGCGGGCCGCTGCACGGTTCAAGGTCGTTTTGGCACCGAGCGCGAGCCCACCGCGTGGCGCCGCGGGTGCGCGCTTGGGCCGCGCCGGGCATCGCGAGCGCCGGCGTTGGCGGCGCGAGCCTGCAGGCTTTCCCGGGATTCAAGGCGGGAATGACGCGCGTCGTCTTCGTCGACGACAGCGAGTCGCTGACCAAGGGGCAAGAGGTTTCGCGCGCCGTGACGGTCGTCGAAACGCCGCCCGTTTTCGTTTACTCGGCTGTTTTTTACGAGGCGACGCCTTTCGGCTTGCGCCGAATGGGCGAAGTAGTCGCTCCCAACGCGCCTAAGGACGCAAGCCGCGTCAAACCCAATGCCAAGAAAACGAAGAAAATAATCGAGGACTTCGAGAAGCGCTCGAGCGAAATCGCCGAGGTGCGCGTCGTCGTTTGCATGCAGCCCCGTAAGGCGGGAGTCGGCAACAAGACCCCGAACCTTTTCGAGGTCGCTGTCGGCGGAAAAACGCCTGCGGAGCAGTTGGCGGCTGCGGCCGCGCTTTTGGGGAAGGAATTGCGCGTTGCCGACGTGCTCAAGGAAGGCGCGTTCGTCGACGCGATCGCGGTTACGACGGGTTACGGGTGGCAAGGCGTAGTCAAGCGCTTCGGCGTTTCGCTGAACCCGCGCAAGGCGACGAAATCGCGGCGCCACGGCGGCTCGATCGGGGCGGAGCGGCAGGCGAAAGTGAGTTTCCGCGTTCCTCGCGCCGGGCAAATGGGTTTCCACCGCAGGACGGAGCGCGCGAAGCGAGTCATGCGGATTCTGCACGACGCGAAGGAAGTGAGCGAGACGGGCGCGATAGCGCACTACGGCTTGCTGCGCGGCGATTACTTGATGGTTGAGGGAAGCCTTCCGGGTCCGAGCAAGCGGCTCGTCGTGTTCCGCAAGCCGTTGAGGCATTTCGCGGAAAAGAAGCCGGACATTAAACTCGTCGTAAAGCAAAAAGCGTGAGCGCGCGAACGTGATTCTTCTTGAAAGCAATTGTTTTTGGTTTGGACGGTTCGAAGCGCGGCGAAGCGGAGCTCCCCGAACAGTTCAGCGAAGAGTACCGTCCTGACCTCATCCGCCGCGCTTACCACGCGGAAGCGACGGCGCGGTTGCAGCCGAAAGGAATTTTCTTGCTCGCTGGGCTGCAGACGAGCGCGCGTTACTACGGCAGGCGCCACGCGTGGAGGCAAATAATCAACACTGGGCGCTCGAGGCTGCCGCGGGAAAAAATTTCGGGCGGCGGGACCGGCCGCGTGCGCATGGTGCCGTTCGCGCGAAGCGGCCGCAGGGCGCACCCGCCGAAAGCCGAGAAGAATTTGCGCGAGCGAATAAACTTCAAGGAGAACAACAAGGCGGTTCGCAGCGCGCTCGCCGCGTGCGCTAACGCTTCGCTGGTGAAGGCGCGCGGCCACGCCGTCGGCAACGGCTTCGCCGCCCCCATAGTAGTCGACGATTCTTTTGAGGCGTTGACGCGAGTCAAGGACGCGCGGAAAACGCTTAAAGCCCTCGGCTTGGAAAACGACCTCGACCGCGCTGCGGACGCGCGCAAGAAGCGCAGCGGGCGCGCGAGGATGCGCAAGGGCGGTTACCGCACGCCGAAGAGCGTGCTCGTCGTTTTTGGTGATGATAAGGGCGTTTGGCGCGCGGTCCGCAATTTGCCGGGCGTGGACGCTTGCCGCGTCGACAAGCTTAACGCCGAGTTGCTCGCTCCAGGCGGTGACGCGGGCAGGCTGTGCGTTTTCACGCAGAACGCGTTAAACAAAATGAATGAAAACGGGTTGTATTTGTAAACACGTGATTTGAAATGGTTGAACGGCCTACGCAGCACAGGAAACTAGGAGAAATTCTTTGGAGCCCGCACTCCGTTTTGACTAACGCTGAATCCATCGACAAGCCAGAAACCATTGCGATGCAACAACCGGAAATCGAGTTGTCGATTTCGTCAGTGAGCGGCGCGACCAAGCAAGAGTTTGAAAGAGTGCGGCGGCTGCTCCAGCGGTACAAGCTTGAACGGTTCGTCGCGCTTTCGGCAGAACACCCGCCTGAAAGCGAGGCTTCCGGCACGGTTTCCGTGGGGCAAATTCACTTGCGGCCGCAAATTGACGGGAGCACTTCCGCCGCTGACGCGAAAAAAGCATTGACGGCGTACCAAACATTCGCCCAAAAACTGTTTGGGCGCGACAAAGACTCTTACGCGCTCCGCACGCTTGAAGCGGCTTTAGAGATAAGCAAAAAGTTTCCGGACTTGTGCGCCGCCGAGCACTTGGAGCCGCTGGGGCAAGGCACGTTATTCTTTCACAAACAAAGAGACGCAACGGAGGACGCCCGTTTTCGCTCTTTCGAAGATATTAACCAGCCTGACGACGTGAAAGAAATTCTCGACCGCACCCGCGTGAGCGAGGCGGCTTCCGAAGTGGCGCGCGGCGTTAGACGGCCGGGAGAAACCGGGGCGGGTCGCGAAGGGCTGCGCATAGTCGGTTACGGCGAAAGCTCGAAAAGCGTTTTGGAAGCAATCGGCTTTTGGTTTAATTTAATCAAAAACCTCGAGAGACTGGAGTCGCAGGGTTGATTTGGCATGGCATTCGTTTTGTATGCGTTGACGACGGAAAAAGCCGTCGGGGAAATCGAGCGGGAGAACAAGCTCACGTTCGTCGTCGAATCGCGCGCGACGAAGGCCGACGTGAAAAAGGAAATCGAAACGCGTTACGGTGAGCGCGTCGTCGGCGTGAACACGCTTCGCGCGCTGGACGGGCGGAAGAAGGCGGTCGTGCGCTTCGAGCGCGCGGGGGCGGCGAGCGATTTGGCCGCGAAACTCAAGTTGATATGATTGTGGCTTTAACGATTATTCGAGGATGAAACGACATGGGCACGAAACTGATTCAACAACGCCGAGGCAAGGGTTCGCCGACGTTCAAGGCGCCGAGCCACCGCTACGCAACAGAGGCGCGCTACGATTTTCCGGCTGACGCGCGCAGGGCGCAAGTCGTTTCGTTCATCGACGACCCGAGCAGGCACGCACTCGTCGCGGAACTGCTTTTGGAGGACGGAAAGAGTTTTTGCGTCGTCGCGGCGGAAGGAATGATTCTCGGCGACGAAATCAAGTTGAGGGGCGGCGCGCTCGCCGTCGGCAACGTGATGGAGCTCGGCTCGCTTCCCGAAGGAACGCCCGTCTTCAACGTGGAAGCGCGTCCGGGCGACGGCGGAAGCATGATGCGTTCGAGCGGCGCCAACGCTTTCGTCGTTGGTTGCGACGAGGAAACCGGGCGGGTGAGCGTTCAGCTTCCGTCCAAAAAAGTAGTTGTCCTGGACCCGCGTTGCCTCGCGACGATAGGCTTGCCTTGCGGCGGCGGCCGAACCGAAAAACCGTTCATGAAGGCGGGCAACCGTTTTTACGCGATGCGCGCCCGCAACAAGTATTACCCGCGCGTGCGCGGAACCGCGATGAGCGCTTACGATCACCCGTACGGCGGAAAGAGCTTTGGAGCGCACAAGACGGTTTCCCGCGGGACTCCGCCGGGAGCGAAAGTCGGGCTCGTAGCCGCAAGCCGCACGGGCAGAAGGCGAGGAAAAATGCAAGTCAGCGATTCCAAAAACGAGGGCGCGAAAAGCGTGAAGGGCGCGAAAGGCGCGAACGCCGGCAAGTAGCAAGTAAAAAGGTGAAATTGCGTTGGCAAAGAAATTCAGTTTTTACGGGAAAACGCTCGAAGAGCTGCAGGCGATGCCGCTCGACGAGTTCATCAAACTCATTCCGTCGAAGCAGCGCCGCACGCTCAAGCGCATGAACCACCAAGCTCGCAAATTTCTGGAGAAATTCCGCAAGGGCAAGGCGAAGGAAACGCGAGGCAAAGCGGAAGGCAAGGCGGCGAAGCCGTTGCGCACGCACTTCCGCGAAATGGTTGTTTTGCCGGAGATGGTGGGTTCGCGCATCCAGGTTTACGACGGGAAAACGTTCGTCGACATCAACGTGATTCCCGAAATGCTTGGGCACCGCCTCGGCGAGTATTCGATTACGACTAAGATGGTGAAGCACGGAGGCCCCGGAATCGGCGCCACTCGCGGAAGCACCGCGGTGGACCTCAAGTAAGCGGAAGCGGATGAGTGGAAAGAAGTGGACAAGCGGAAAAGCGGAAAGTGGAAAAAATGAGCATGTACGAGTATTCCTTCAAGCTTTCGGGCGAAGGGGCGAAGAGGAGCGCGGCAGCGCAGTTTCACGACGCGGACGCTTCCTACAAGGACTTGACGCAGGTTTGCCGCGCGATCAAGGGCAAGCGCGTGGCGGAAGCGAACAAGATTCTCGGCGAAGCGATCGCCTTGCGCAAGGCGATTCCTTACTCGAAGTTCAGCAAGGGGCTCGGGCACAAGCGCGAGCTCGGCGGCAGGAAAGGGCGTTACCCGAAAAAGGAGTGCGCGCTCGTCAAATCGCTGCTGCGCAACGCGGTGGCGAACGCGGGCCACAAGGGGCTCGACGAGAAAAAGCTTTTCGTGCGCCACGCGGCCGCGTTCAAGCAGAATTCTTTTCCGCGTTACCGGAAGTTTTGGGCGAGCAGCGTGACGCTCGGCTACGGTAAGCGCGCCGTCTGGGCGAATTACGAGACCGCGCGGGCGGAACTCGTCGTCGAGGAGCGCGAAGTGAAAGAGAAAAAGAAGAAGGAACAGAAAGAAAAGAAGGAAGAACGGAAAGAAGAAAGGAGAGAAGGAACGGAAAGCAAGCCCGCCAAGCAGGAAATCAAGCAGGAAAAAAACGCGAAGCCCGTTGAAAAAACCGTCGAACCGCAGAAAACCTAAAACTTGAGAGATTAAAATTGTTTTTGATGTTTGGTTGTTGTTTTCGTTGTTTTGTTGATTCGTTTTTGGAGGAGTTCGTTTGGCAGTCGAAAAAAAATTCATCAAGACCGCGCTCGCGGACCTCGCGGTAAAAATGTTTTTGGAGAGGGAGCTAGAACGCGCCGGCGTTTCGAAAGTCGAACTCCAGAAGACGCCGATCGCGACGCGCATAAGCATTTTCGTGCGCCGCCCGGGAATCGTCGTGGGCAAGAAAGGGAAAGCCATCAAGGATTTGTGCGACGACTTGCAGGCGAGGCTCGGCATCGAGAACCCGCAAATCGAAGTAGTTGAAGTCGAGCGCCCGGATCTCGACGCACGGCTCGTCGCGGAACGAGTCGGAAAACAAATTGAGTTGAAGCCGAAAATCAAGCCGATAATGCGCATTTCGCTGCGCGAAGTCATGAACGCCGGCGCGCTGGGCGCGGAAATCCGCGTCGCAGGCAAAGTCGTGGGCAAAGGCGCGAAGGCGAAGGCGCTCACGGTGCGGGCTGGCTACCTCAAGAAGAGCGGGGAAGTAATGCGGCTGGT
Organism: Microcaldota archaeon; assembly: GCA_964634375.1. Lineage (GTDB taxonomy): Archaea > Micrarchaeota > Micrarchaeia > Norongarragalinales > Norongarragalinaceae > CAITNU01. The sequence continues at coordinate 13,845 of CAZWIQ010000012.1, read as the reverse complement.
TGACGTCGGGCACTATACGGCGTACCTCAAGGCGGGCGCCATCGGCATAACCGTGAAAATCGTTCCGCCTGGCACGGTGTTCGCCGACCGCGTCAGCGACGCCGACATTCCCACAACGCCTGCAACAACCGCGACAGCCGCGACGGCCGCGCTGGCCGGGGCTGGCGCCGAGGGGTTGAGCGAGGCGGCGGCCGTCGAGCAAGCGGTCGTCGAGAAGGCGCTTGGCGAAGTGAAGGAGGCGAAGGAAGCGGCGGAAGCTAAGAAGGCGGGCGAAGCTAGGGAAGCCGTTGCTGAAAGCAAGGCTGACGTCAAGACGCCTGTAAAGCGCAAGAGGAAGGATGTCGCGGAAGGCGAGGGGAAAGCCGGCGAAGCGGCTGCATAACTGTTTTGGCGAATGGTGTGTTTTCATGGCTTTGATTAGGAAAACGGATTTGCGCGCGATGCCTGTTGCCGAACTCCAGAAGAAGCTCGGCGAAATCGAGGACGAATTGTCCGCGGAGTTGCGCACGCGCAAGAGCAGCGGCAAGCCCGCGAATCCGGGGAAGTACCGGCAGTTGCGCAAGCTGAGGGCGCGCATAAAAACGCTTTTAAGCAAGCGCGGAGTCAAAGCTTAAACTAAACGCGGTTGAACTAATAGAGAAAAGCGATTACTGGTTTTTGAGGTTTACCTGGTTTGGCTGAGATTTGCGCTAAGTGCGGCTTGCCGAAAGAGATTTGCGCGTGCCAGGAAATCGTTAAGGACACCACTCAACGCATTAAAGTCTATTCGCGGCGCGAGCGGTTCAAGAAATTCGTTACGATAGTGGAAGGCTTGGGCGGCGACGAGCTCGAGCGCGCGGCGAAGGAACTCAAGCACCTGCTCGCGTGCGGGGGCACCGCGAAGAACGGGGTTATCGTGCTGCAGGGCGCGCACGTCGAGAAAACGGCGGGGTACCTCGTGAAGCTGGGTTACCCGCGCGAACTCATCAGCATCGGCTGAATTTCTCCTTTTCTCTTTTCAAAGGAGGGTTTTTAAATCCCCTCCCGCAAAACTAATACCTTCGCTTGATTAATCGCGTTTATGGCTGCTTGCGAAGAATCGCCTTCGCCAAGCGTTCGAAAGCAGCGAGCCGCGAAACTCGCGCGCCTCGCCCCGCTCGCTGGGGAAATCATCGGGGAACGCGTTTTCGTAAAGGACTCGGGTTGCAGAGAACTGCTTGCTTTGAAAGGCGTCGTGGTGGACGAGACTCTCTCCACGCTACTCGTGCGCACGGAAGACGGAACGACGAAGCGGATCCCGAAGAAGGGAGGCGTCTTCGTTTTCCCTTCGCTGGGCGCGAACGGCTGCGAAGCGCGTGGCGACGACTTCCTGTGCCGCCCCGAGGACCGGACGAAGAAGCTCGCGGCGAAAATAGCGAAAACGAGAAAATGAGGAAGCGGACGAAGGAAATAAACGAGGAAGTGTGGAATGGCTGAATGCAAGGACCCCAAGTGCCCGATTCACGGCTCGCTGCGCACGCGCGGCGCGGTTTTCGAAGGCAAGGTCGTAAGCGCGAAGACGCGCAAGACCGCCGTCGTCGAAATCCCGAGTTTGCACCGCGTCCGCAAGTACGAGCGCCTTGAAAAGCGGCGCAGCAAGATTCACGCCCACGTCCCGGAGTGCATGCGGGTGCGCGAAGGAGACTTCGTGCGCATAGCCGAGTGCCGGAAGCTCAGCAAAACGAAGTCGCACGTCGTAGTGAAAGAATAATTTTGTTTTTAGTTTGAGCGTTTTCGTTTGAATGCTTTTCGTTTGAATGTTTTTTGTTTTTCGTTTTTCAAGGTGTTTTGGAAAATGCTTGGCTTGACCGCCCGCGTGACTGGCGGCGTGACCGTCGGCACGCGGCTCGTGTGCGACGACAACTCCGGCGCGAAAATAGTGCAAGTCATCGGCATTCTCGGCTCGCGCTCGCGCTTGCGCCGCCTGCCGTCTGCTGGCGTCGGAAGCGTGATAATCGTTTCCGTGAAGAAGGGGCGGCCCGACATCGTGAAAAAGAAGGAGCGCGCGGTAATCGTGCGCCAGCGCCGCGAATACCGCCGCGGAAAAGAGCGCGTGCGCTTCGAGGACAACGCGTGCGTTTTAGTCGACGAGCAAGGGTTGCCTAAGGCGACGGAAATAAAGGGCTGCGTGGCGCGCGAGATCGCGGAACGCTTCCCGAAAGTCGTCGCAATAGCTCCCTCAGTCGTTTGAATCGAAGAAAATCAAGCAAATCAAGTTGAAAAAACCATGAGGTTTTTGAATCCGTTTTCCGCGAAACCGCGGAAAAAGCGTCTCGCGCTTTTTCAAGCGCCGTTGCACGCGAGGCAAAAACTCGCCGCGGCGCACTTGTCGAAAGAGTTGAGGGCGAAGCTGAAGAAGCGCAGCATCGCGCTGCACAAGGGCGACAAGGTGCGCGTCATGCGCGGTTCCTTCAAGAAAAAAGAGGGGAAAGTGACGAGAGTCGACTTGAAACGCAGCGCCGCGTTCGTGGAAGGAATCGTCCGCAAGAAGCAGAGCGGGAAGGAAGTGCAGGCGCCGCTTCACGCCAGCAAGCTGCTCGTAATCGAGCTCGCGCCCCGCGCGCCGAAGCGCAAGGCAAGCCGCGAAGCGAAGCACGAGGCGAAGCGCGAGCAAGCGGTTCAAACTGAAAAGCAAACTGAAAAGAAGTGATTTTGTTTATGGCTGGACACGGTTGCGCTAGGCACTTGAAAGCGATGGCCGCGCCGAGCGCGCTGCGCATTAGCCGCAAGCAAAGCAAGTTCGTGAAGAAAGCGGGCGCCGGCCCGGCGAAGCTGCGGGATTCGCTTCCGCTGCTGCTCGTCTTGCGCGACGCGCTCAAGCTTGCGGGCGACGCGCGCGAGGCGAAGAAGGTTTTGAACGAGGGAAGCGTTCTCGTCGACGGGCGCGTGGTACGCAGCGCGGCGTTTCCCGCGGGCTTGATGAGCGTGGTTTCGATTCCGCCCATCAACGCTTTTTACCGCGTAGTGTTGCGCGACAACAAGCTCGAACTCAGGAGCGTTTCGCGGGAGGCGGCGGGCGTCAAGTACTGCCGCATCGAGGACAAGAAGACGGTGCGCAAGGGGCGCGTGCAACTCGTTCTCCACGACGGCCGCAGCGTGCTCATCGAAAAAGAGGAAGACCGCTTCAAGACGGGCGACTCTCTCAAGCTCGCGGTGCCGAAGCAGGAAATCAAGAGTTTCCTGAAGCTCGAGAAGAACGCTTTGTGTTACGTCGCGCACGGCAAGCACTCGGGCGCGGTCGCGAAGCTTTCGTCCATCGAGGGTTTGACCGCGAAGCTGGCGGTGGAAGGCGGGACGGAGCTAATCACGCTCAAGAAATACGTTTTCGTTGTCGACGAGGATTTCGCGAAGTCGATGCAGTAATTTTTGATTTTTTGGTTTTTTTGGTTTTCGTTGAATTGTTTTAAGTTTTAAGTGATTTCGTTCATGGCTGCTGCAAAATCGATGAAGGAACCGTTTCTCGAGAAGGTGACGCTCAACATAGGCGCCGGCGAAGGAGGGCAAAAACTCGAGAACGCGCGCACTCTCCTCGAGCGGGTGAGCGGCCGCAAGGCGGTGGCGACGAAGGCGCGCGCGCGCAACCCCACGTTCAAAGTCCGCAAGGGAGACGAAATCGGAGTGAAAGTCACGATGCGCGGCGAGAACGCGGCAGCGTTTTTGCGGAAGGCGCTCGACGTCGTCGACTCGAATATTCCCGAGCGTTCTTTCGACAATTACGGTAACGTCGCCTTCGGCGTGAAAGAGTACATCGACTTGCCTGGAATGAAGTACGACCCCGCAATCGGAATGATGGGTTTCGACGTTTGCTTGACGCTCAGCAAGGCTGGCGCGCGCGTGGGCAGGCGCCGCATTGCTTGCAGGCGCGTTCCGACGAAGCAGCGCGTTTCCAAGGCTGAAGCAATCGAGTTCGTGAAAAAGAATTTCGGCGTCAACGTCGTGGCGAAAGAAGAGTGAAAAGGAAGAGTAAGAAATTAATGTTTTAGATTGACGTTTTTCAGGTGGTTTGTTGGTTCAAAAACTGGAGTCGAAACGAAGGCACCGCGGCGTCAGGAAGTGCCGGATTTGCGGCAACACGCGCGGCTTGATTCGCAAGTACGGGCTTTACGTCTGCAGGCGTTGTTTTCGCGAGCAAGCCGAGAAAATCGGTTTCAGGAAATACTATTGACTCTGAACGAACCGAAGAAAAATCGAAGAAAAACCGAAAAAACAAAAAACGAAAAAAAAGGGTTTTTGGAAATGGATGTCTTGGCTCACGCGTTGAACTCGATCAAGGTCGCGGAAGCGAAGGGAGTAAGCGAGGCGCGCATCAAGCCCGCGTCGAAGCTCGTGCGCGAAACGCTTTTGCTGTTGCAGCAGAACGGTTACATAGGCGAGTTCGAGTTCGTCGACGACGGGAAGAGCGGCGAGTTCGTGGTCGCGCTTCTCGGGAAAATCAACGCGTGCGGCGCGATCAAACCGCGTTTCGCGGTCAAGCTCGTCGACTTCGAGAAGTACGAGCAGCGCTTTCTGCCCGCGCGAGACGTCGGACTGCTCATCGTTTCCACTTCCAAGGGGCTCGTGACGCACGTTGCAGCGAAGCAAGCCAAAATCGGGGGGCGCCTGGCGGCGTTCGTTTACTAGCGTTCTCGAAAATGAAAAAAGTTGAATTGAAAAGGCTGAATGAAAAAAGATTGAAAAAGATTGAACAAAAAGGTTTTTTGGAATGAAGGTTCCTGAAGGGGTTGCAGTGGAAGTGGCGAACGGCGTGATTCGCGTCAAGGGCGCGGCAGGCGAGTTCGAAACCAAGTTCAACCCGGGACTGCTGGAAGTGCGGGTCGAAAACGGGGAAATCGCCGTAACGCCGAAGCGCAAGGAAACGCGCGCGCTGCGCGCGGCGAAGCACGCCGTGGAAGCCCACGTGCGCAACTTGTTTCAGGGTTTGGAAAAAGAGTTTGAGAAGAAGCTCGAAGTAGTGTTCGCGCACTTTCCGGTTTCAGTCGAAGTAAAAGGCAAGGAAGTGTTAATCAAGAATTTTCTCGGCGAAAAACTCTCGCGCAAGGCGCGCGTCGTCGGAAGCGCGCAAGTCTCCGTGGCGGGCAACATAGTGACGGTGAAGGGAAGAAGCAAGGAAGACGTCGGGCAGACGGCGAACAACATCGTGCGCGCGGCGAAGATTCGCGCGCGAGACATCCGCGTCTTCCAGGACGGGGTATATTATTCCGAGTAAAAAAAGCGTTCAAACAGTCAAAACGTGGTTTTCATGAAAATCGTGAAGAAAAAGCACCCGAAATTCCAAAGGCAGAACGCGCACCTCAAGAGGCGCGTTACGACGACGGGCTGGCGCAAGCCCCGCGGAATCGACAACAAGCAGCGCATTTACAAGTGGGGTTTCGGCGCTTCGCCGAGCATCGGCTACCGCAACGCGCGGGCGGTGCGCGGCTTGCACCCGTGCGGGTTGCGCGAGATACGCGTTTTCAACGAAAGCGACGTCGAAAAGCTCGACCCGGTCGGCGACGCGGCCCGCATCGCCGCGGGCGTCGGCAAGCGCAAGCGCGCCGCGATTCGCGCCAAAGCCGCGGAACTCGACGTAAAAATATTGTGAAACGTGAAACGATTCAGGATTTTTCGGGAAGTGAATTTGAATGTCGCTGAAAACCGTTCGAAGGCTCGCCGCAGACATCGCCGGCGTAGGCGAGTCGCGCGTGCGCATTCTCGACGCGAAGCGCGCCGGCGAAGCGCTCACCCGCGACGACGTCCGCTCGCTCTTCTCGGAAGGCGCGGTGGCGGTTTCCGAAACGAAAGGCGTCGGCCGCGCGAAGGCGCGCTTCAAGCAGTCGCGCGTGCAAGCAGGCAGGCGGCGCGGCTGGGGAAGCGCGAAAGGCGGGGTGAAGACGCGCGAGAAAGCGAAGTGGGTTTCGCTCGTCCGCGGCTTGCGTCGCGCGCTCGCGACGCACAAGAACAAGATCGCCCGCAGCGATTACAGGCGCGCTTACCGCATGATTAAAGGAGGGTTTTTCAAGAACAAGAGGCAGTTGGCGGAGTTCGTCCTCGGCTTAAAGAAATGAGCTAGGAAAGCGAGTCAAGAACAAAGTGGTTTTGAAAAAAGTTGGTTTTCATGGTTAAAGCTTTTGGACCGCTGTATTCCGTGCACTTCAGGCGCAGGCGCGAGAACAAGACGGATTACGAAAAACGTTTAGCGCTGCTCAAGAGCGGGAAGACGCGCCTCGTCGTCCGCAAAACGAACCGTTTCGTTTACGCCCAGTTCGTGGACTTCCGCGAGGCAGGCGACGCCGTAGTGGCGAGCGCGTGCTCGGGCGAGCTCGGCGAGTTCGGCTTCCACGGAAAATGCAATACGCCGAGCGCTTACCTCACGGGCATGCTCGCCGCGAAGCGCGCGTCCGCGCGCGGCGTGCGCGAGTTCGTGCTCGACATAGGATTGCAGACCGCGTCCCGCGGCGCGATCGTTTTCGCCGCGCTCAAGGGAGCGGTGGACGCGGGGCTCAATGCGCCGTTTTCGCCGGAAAAACTGCCTGGAGACGAGCGAATCGCGGGCGGGCACTTGCCGGGTGAAGTGCAGAAACAGTTCGCGGAAGCGAAGCAGAAAATCGCGGCGTTCCAGCCGCCCAAAAAGTAAGATTGTTGTTTGGAGTTTGCGTTTACGTTGACGGAGCGTGTGTTGATTGGCTTTTGACAGGCGTGGCAGGCGCGGAAGGGGCCGCGAAGGCGGCGACCGCGGAGGCGAAGGCGGCGGGTTCAGGCGCAGGCGCGAGGAACCAGCGCAAGCCGAGTGGGTTCCGCGAACTGAACTCGGAAAAAAAGTTTTGGCGGGCGACTACTCGACGCTCGAAGAGGTTTTCGCGAGCGGGCGCAAGATTCTCGAGCCGCAAGTAATCGATTTCCTGTTGAAGGGACAGCTCGCCGAGGAAGTGATGGAAGTCACGAGCACGCAGAGGATGACGGGGTGTGGCCGAAAAATGCTGATGCGCGCGATAGTGCTCGTCGGAAACCGCGCGGGTTACATCGGCGTGGGCGTGGGCAAGGCGCCGGAAAGCCGCGACGCGATTAACGAGGCGGTGCTCGACGCGAAGAAGAACATCGTCCGCGTTCGCCTCGGGTGCGGCTCGTGGGAATGCGGTTGCGGGCAGCCGCACACTGTTGCGCGCGAAGTGCACGGCAGCAACGGCAGCACGCACATTTGGATCAAGCCCGCGCCGCGCGGCGTGGGAATCGTCGCGGGCGACACGTCGAGGAAGGTTCTCGAGCTCGCGGGCGTGCACGACGCTTGGAGCTTCACGAAAGGCAAGACGCGCAACGTGCTCAACATGATTCTCGCCACGATTCACGCGTTGAATTCGTTGAACAGCTTGAAGAGAGGCGTCGGTTCGGCGGCCGAGGAAGCCGAGGAAGGCGCGGGCGCCGAGGCGGCGGAAGCCGCTCCCGCGGGACAGTCGAGCGTCGCCGAAGCGAGGCAGGCGCCGGCGGGCGAAACGCCGCGCGGCGAGGAAGCGGAAACAAACGAGGAAACGGGAGCAAACTAAAAGCAGGGGCGAGTGGTGAGTTTTCTTGGTTTTAATCGCGGTAGTCAGGGTGCGCGGGGCAATCGGCGTGAAGCGCAGCGTTGAAAGCGTTTTTCGCGCGCTGAGGCTGACGCGCAAGAACCACTGCGTTCTAGTTGAATCGAGCGATTCGATGAACGGGATGCTCGCCAAGGTGCGCGATTTCGCCACTTGGGGCGAAGCCGGCGACGACGTCGTCGCGCTACTCAAGAAAAAATTCGGCGCCGGCGAAACCGTTTTCCGCCTGCAGCCGCCGCGAGGCGGTTTTCGCGGCGGAATCAAGCAGCACTTTCCGAACGGCGCGTTGGGCTACCGCGGCGCGAAAATCAACGATTTGGTTAAAGCGATGATTTGATTGACGATTTAAGCGATGATTTAAGCGTTTGTTCACGATGATTTTAGGCGTTTGTTCAAGGTGTTTTTTATGGCTAGGAGAATTCGCGCTCGCGGAAAGAAAAAATTTCTGGGAAACCGCACTCACGGCGGCGGAAACGCGAAGAACCGGCGCGGGAAAGGCAGCAGGGGCGGCGTGGGCAGGGCGGGATTCCACAAGCACAAGTGGCTGCAGACTATCAAGCGAGGCGAAATCCGCGGGGAAAAAGGTTTCAGGAATCCGTCGCCTTCGGCGCGTTCGGGCAAGAAACCGCGCGAGGTTTCGCTGGGCGAAATCCAGCGCGAAATCGATGCTGGCAAGCACGCGGCCGGCGCGGACGGCGTTTACGCGTTGGCGTTGCGCGGCTGCAAAGTGTTGTCCGGCGGCGAGTTGCGCGCGAAAATCGCGGTTCGCGCCGCGGGTTTTTCCGGGAAGGCGAAGCAGAAAATCGCGGCTGCAGGCGGCTCGGTCTCGGCGGAGTGATTCCCGGCGGAGTGTTTAGAGCCGGATAGGGCTGGAAGCGGGGACGCGCGGGACGCGGTTTTTTTAAGCCCGCCCGCTTTTATTGTTGCTTCGAGTGTTGCGTCAATCATCGCTTCGATTGTCGTTACGGTTGTTTTTCGATTGTTGCTTCGAGTGTCGCCGTCGTTTACCTGGTTTTGGCGAGTTGGTTTTCGAATGGGTTTGTGGGAAGCGCTCGACCCGTTGTTGAGCGCGTTGCCTGAAGTAAAGCGCCCGGACCGCGCGCCGCCGCTCAAGCAGAAACTGTTGTGGACAGTCGCGGTCCTCCTCATATTCTTCGTGCTCGGGCAGATTTACCCGTTGGGCGTCGACGCGTCGCGCATCGTGCGGTTCGAACGCCTCGACATCCTACTCGGCAGCCGCATGGGCACGCTCATAACCACGGGCATCGGGCCCATCGTGCTCGCCAGCATTTTCCTGCAGCTCGCGGTCGGCGCAAAGCTAGTCAACCTCGACTTCTCGAATCCGGACCACAAGAAGCGCTTTCAAGGAATCCAAAAGCTGCTCGCGATTCTACTCAGCTTTTTCGAAGCCGGCATTTACGTTTTGAGCGGTTATCTCCCCGCGTCGAATGCGTCGCCGTTGTTCGGTTCCTTGTTCATCACGCAGCTCGCCATGGTGTTTCAGCTCGCGCTCGCCTCGGTAATCCTGCTTTACCTCGACGAAGTCGTTCAGAAGTACGGCATCGGCTCGGGAATATCGTTGTTCATCGCCGCTGGCGTTTCGCAAGCGGTGTTCGTCGGCGCGTTCAACCTCGTGCCCGGCGCAACCGGCATTCCCGCGGGGCTGATCCCGAGCGCGATTTACGCGCTCGCTAGCGGCGACGTGGTCAACGCCGTGTGGGGAATAATGCCTATAGCGTTCACGATAGTCGTCTTCCTCGTCGTAGTCTACGTCGAAGGAATGAAGATTGAGCTGCCGCTCGCTTACGGCCGGGCGCGAGGACTCGGCGCGCGCTACCCCATTAAATTCATGTACGTTTCGAACATTCCCGTTATTCTCGCGAGCGCCGTCATTCTCAACGTCCAGCTCGTGGGCATGTTCACTGCTGCGCCTGTCGCCGGCTCGCCCGGAATCCGGGTCGGACCCTTGGGGACGTACCAAAACAACCAGCCGGTAAGCGGGCCGGCTTACTACGTCACGTCGCTTCCTTCGCCGTTGCTCATCACGGGCGGCTACCCGGCTTACATCCAGTACATCACGCAGCCGACCGAAATAATCCACATTTTCGTTTACGGAATCGTGCTCGTGCTGTTGTGCGTGGTGTTCGGCTGGTTTTGGATTGAGAGCACGGGAATGGGGCCCAAGGACGTTTCGGCGCAGCTCAACCGGGCGGGACTCCAGATTCCCGGCTTCCGCCAAGACCCGCGCGTGACGGAGAAAATACTCGAGCGCTACATTCCCATAATCACGATTCTCGGCAGCATTTTCGTGGGCGTGCTCGCGTGGTTCGCCGACATAACGGGCGCGCTCGGGACGGGAACGGGAATCCTGCTTACGGTCGGCATAGTCTACCGCTTCTATGAAGATCTGGCGCAGCAGCAGCTCTTCGAAATGTATCCCGTGCTCAACAAAATCATGCGCTGACGCCCTGCGGTTGTTCGGCTTTTCGCTTTTTCGATTGCTCGCGGTTTTCGTTTGTTTGCGTTTTTGTGCGTTTGTCCGGTTGTTTTCCAGTTCTGCGGGTTGAATTCAATGCGCGTTGCGACGATGGAATTAATGGCTTTGGCGACGGTCTTCGCCTTCTTCAGCTACTACGTGAGCAAGACCCTCGGCAAGCGAGATGAAGTGCGCGCGATTCAAAAAAAGTTCAACGACCACGTCAAGGAAATGCAGGACGCGCTGAAGAAGAACGACGAGGCTAGGCTGAAGGAACTGCAGAAGCAGGACAAGGAAATGAACGACGCGATGATGAAGACGATGTTCCTGCCTTGGCGCTCGTTCGTCGTGATTCTGCCGCTTTACTTCGTGTTGTGGAACTACGTTTTGCCCGCGCTTTTCCCGAACTACTCCGTGACGCTTCCGTTCTCGCTTCCCGGGCGAACGGATTTCTGGAACGCGAGCGCTTGGCGCCCGTGGTTCGGCGCGCGCGGCTTCTTCATTTGGAGCACGGTTTTCGCGGGGCTCTTGATAGTCGAGCTTTTGTGGACGAAGGTTGAGGCGCGCGTCATCGAAAGAGTTTTTAAGAAGCAGCGGCCTCAAGAGCCACAGCAACCGCAGCAGCAACAAGCGCAGCAGCAACCGCAGCAAAAACAAAGCTGAACGCGCGCTGAATTCAAGGTGGTGACTAAAATGGTTTCGAAAGCCTTTCGTCGTAAGCGCGTTCTCAAGCGCCGCTCGCCAGCCGGGCACCGCGTCGTTATTTACAAGAAACGCATTCCGGGAATCGCGCACTGCGCCTTGTGCGGCGGGAAAATGCAAGGCGTTCCGCGCGTGAAACAACGGCTCGCGAAGACGGAAAAGCGCCCCGAACGCGTTTTCGGAGGCGTGCTCTGCGGAAAATGCGTGGCGCTCGTCATGCGCGACCGCGCGCGCTTGAAAGGCGGCGTAGCGGCGCGGGAAGACGTTCCCGTTGCGAGGCTCAAATGGGTTGAAGCGCTAAAGCGCTGAACGGTTTCTTGCGCTGAAGTTTTTGGTTTAGTTTTGGTGGGTTTGGTTTGCGGATAGCCATTTCGGGTTACAGCGGCTGCGGCGCCACGACTGCGGCGCGCCTGGCGGGCCGTAGCCTAAAGCTCAAGCAAGTGAATTACACGCTTCGCAGCCTAGCTCGCGAACGAGGGATAACGCTTTCACGAATGCAGGAACTCGCGCTCCGAGATTTCCCTAAGCACGACTTGAGAATCGAGCGCAAGCAGTGCGACCTCGCCGCGCGCTCGCGCGGCGGCTGCGTCGTAGCTTCGCGGCTAGCGGTTTGGCTGGACGACGCGCGCGTTTGGCGTCGCTGCGGAGCGTTGCGGCCGCCGAGTTTCGACTTGAAAGTGTGGCTGGACGTTCCGTTGCGCGTGCGCGCGAAGCGGAGGGCTAAGACTGACAAGGTTCCGTTCAGGGACTCGCTTGCTTTCACGAGGCGGCGCGACGTCGAGAACGCGCTTCGCTTCAAGCGTCTTTACGGGGTCGACGTGAAAAAGACTCCGCGCGCGTGCATAGTAATCGACGGCGAGCGCAATAACGCGAAGCAAGTCGCCGGCGCGATCGTGAAACTCGCTCGCGAGAAAACCAGCGTAGGCGTCGCGGTCAAGGCAAGGGTTAAAAGCAAGTGCGGAAAGAAAACTACTCTCAAACGCAAGCTCGTTAAGCGGTTTAGGAAAAAGAAAAAACGTTCGAAACGTTCAAGGTGATTTGTTCATATGGCGAGCGCTCTCAAAGTCGGGCGAAAAGCAGTCAAGCTCACTGGCCGCAAGGCCGGCGAGACGGTGGAAATAACGAAGCTAGTCGACCGCAACTTCGTGATGGTGCGAGACAAGAAAGGCAAGGAGAAGCGGTGCAACGTCTTGCACCTCGAACTACTCGACTAGTTTCAGCGCCTTTCCTCTATCTTTAATTCCGCCATTATTCCCTTTATTTCGTCGGCGTTCAATCTGGTTCGGAGAACGAGTTCCCTGCTGCTAAGAACTACCGCCGTGTGGTCAGTCCGCAAGTTATAATCTCTCAGCAAGAGTTTTAAGCGTTCTTTGTCCAGCGCGTCGAATCCTGCGCCGAGCAACCTTATCGTCTTAGGCGTTTTGCTTAGAGGGCCAGGATCGAGGATTGAGAAACCAGACAACTCCGCTTTCAACGAACGCGCCTCTTCAACCAGTTGGCTCACCGGTTCAACAGTTTTTTCTTTTATTTTTAGTTCTTCCATCATTCTTCTTATTTCCTCGGCGTTCAATCTAGTTCGGAGAACGATTTCACCGTCGTTCAGAACGCTCAGAACATTTACGCCGGTTCCAGCTTTCTCCCGAAGCGCATACGTTTTTAGGACGTGGCCTAAGCGGTTTTCATCGTCGAATCCGCTGCCGAACAACTGGACCGCCGTAGGCGCTTCAGTCTGCACTCTCGGCTTTAAAACCGAAAATCCAGAACATTCCACTTTCGACGCGCGCAGTCCTCCAACTAACTGGCGTATCGGGTCAATCGGCTTAATCGATTCGCGGGTAGGCAACATAAGCATTAATTACTCCCGCCTCGAATTTAAAACGATTCGAAATGTTTACTCTCCGCAAACAGGAAGGCAGACTCGGCGTCGCGCCCCGCGAACGCGCGCTCAACGATTACCTGTGTTTCGGCATCGCGTTAGTCGACAAGCCGTGCGGCCCGAGCAGCCATGAAACCAGCGCTTTCGTCAGAAAAATTCTGGGAATCGAGAAAACAGGGCACAGCGGAACGCTGGATCCCGACGTGAGCGGCGTTCTCCCCGTAATGCTGAACGACGCATGCAAAGCCAGCGGTTTTCTCTCCAAGCAACGCAAGAAATACGTTTGCATTACTCGCTTCGAAAAGCCAATTCAAAAAAGCAAGCTCGAAAAAGCGTTCGAACGCTTCCGCGGAAAGATTTACCAGACGCCGCCGCTCGCGAGCGCGGTCGTTCGCCGCCTGCGCATCCGCGAAGTTTTCTCGCTCGACTTGCTGGAACTCGATGACAGCAAGCGTTTCGCGTTGTTCGAGTGCGACGTCGAGGCAGGGTTTTACGTGCGCAAGCTCGTTGAAGACCTCGCAAGCGTGCTCGACAACGCCGCCGTGATGGCTGAACTGCGGCGGACGGAGGCGGCTGGCTTCGCGGAATCGCGGTGCGTCACGCTGCAGGAGTTGAGCGACAGGGTGTGGCTCGCGAAGGAACGCGGCGACGAAGCGCCGTTGCGCGAGTGCGTCATCCCGATAGAGGAGGGGATAGCGCTAAAGCGCGTAGTCGCGGACGACGGCGCGCTGCGCCCGATTACGACGGGCGCGAACCTCGCGATTCCCGGGATTTGCTCTCTCGACGAAAACATTTCGAAGGGCGAAGCAGTTCAAGTGCTTTCTTTGAAAGGGGAACTCGTTTGCTTCGCGGACGCGCTGCTTTCGAGCGGCGAAATCAAGCGTCGCAGGAACGGCTTGGCGTTCGACGTCTCGCGCGTGATTCAAGCGTTTTGATTTTCCGCATTCTTGCATTCGAAGGGTTTTTAAAGCACCGCGCGGGAAATAATAACCTCTTTCGAGAGAAGCCGTTGCGCGCGCTTTGCGCGTTGCGCGGCGCGCTCAAGGAAGCTTTCCGCTTCGCATCCCGCACAACGCTTTTTTAAAGCGGCGGGCGCAAAACATTGTTTGCGCCGGGATGGCAGAGCGGTAATGCGCAGGCCTGGAAAACTTTTTCGGACTGCCTGAAAAGCAGGCGTATCCGTGAATTCCCGGGAGCTTGTGGCCCGAAAGGGCCTCCTG